>PKZM01000054.1 GCA_003133065.1 Acetobacteraceae bacterium | reverse complement strand
CGCACCGCCGCCGCACAGGCCGCCCACCCGACTGGGTCGCAGGCCAGCGGAACGCCACAGGCCTTGCCGGCCCCCACGGGCGACTCCAGCGATACCAACGCGCAATGGGGACGCTACTTTGCCACCTACGCCCAGTGCGAGGCCAGCCATGGCAACAGCTTGCAGCCTGTGCCCTGGGCCACGGCCTACGCCGCCTATCTCGGCTACGGCGCCCCGTACGCCTATGGCCCCGGCTATGCCTATGGNNAACGTGCCGGCCTGGCGCATCAGGCCGGCACCGCTGCTAACCCTGTGCTTTGCGCCGATTCGCCTCCAGCTCCTCGGGCGAAAGCTTCAGAAAAAAGTAGATGTGGTAGCTCGGCCCCGTTACGGTCTTGGCGGTCGGGAACAGGAAGTTAACCTCCTGCCCGGTCGCCTGCACAGTATTCACATTGGGCGGAAATACCACGGACTGAACATAATCATGTTCGTCCTTGATCTGCCCGTTGAGCACCACGCCGATACCATAGGGGATATCCACCTCGTTGCCCCGGCTCGCCGGGCCACGATTCACCACCATCACCACATGTGCATGCGCGCCCTCCTGCCGCACGCCCAACTTGCCCACGCAGGCGCCCCGCACGTCCGTCAGCCGCACGTTCAGCACCAGATCGGCCAAATCCGTCCCATGCCCGTTATAGCGGCTCAGCGAGGCCGCATCCGGCAAAAGATAAGGCTTCGGGCACTCGGCGGCCTCCTCGTTCGGATCGCCGGAGCAGCCGCCGAGCGCCAGCGCNNCGGCGCCGAGCGCCAGCGCCGCCGCCATGCCCACCACCATGGCCAGGCCTCGCAACCCCATGCCGTCCCGCGCCGCCCGAAAGGCAGGGATCACCGGGAAGGCTGGCAAGCTATTCACACCCATTTCAACTCTACTCCGGCCCGCAGGGGCAATCGGATGGGGTATCACATTACGTGCCTGCTTCGCGCAACAGGGCGGCTTTGCACCAGCCCGCCGCCCGCGCCATACTGTGTGCTCATCGCATACCACCAGGGCAGCGCGTAACGCGCCACAGCCGCCGCACAGGGAAGCCTGCCGCCCATGCCAGATAGCCCAACCGACCTGCTCGCCGATCGCGCCACTGCCACCTCCAGTGCCTTGCGTCCGCTCCGCGTCGTGCTCGCCGGCCCGCGCGGCTTCTGCGCCGGTGTGGACCGCGCAATACGCGTGGTGGAAGAGGCGTTGCGCCGGTATGGCGCCCCTGTCTATGTGCGGCACGAAATCGTGCATAACCGCACCGTCGTCGAAACGCTGGAGGCGCAGGGCGCCATCTTCGTTGAGGAACTCGATGAGGTGCCGGAGAACGCGCATGTGGTGTTTTCCGCCCACGGGGTGCCCAAGGCGGTGCCGGAGGAAGCACAGCGCCGAAACCTGGCCTATCTGGATGCCACCTGCCCGCTGGTGAGCAAGGTCCACCGCGAGGCGGAACGCCACTTCGCTGAAGCGCGCCACATCCTGATGATCGGCCATGCCGGCCACCCGGAAGTGGTGGGCACCATGGGGCAATTGCCGCCAGGCGCCGTCACCCTGGTGCAGAACGCGGCCGAGGCGTCGGCCGTGATGCCGCTCAACACCGCCAACCTCGCTTTCATCACGCAAACCACCCTCTCGGTGGATGATACGGCCGAGATTGTGGATATTCTCCGCCAGCGCTTTCCCCTGATCGAAGGGCCGAAGCGGGAGGACATCTGCTACGCCACCACCAACCGCCAGGCCGCGGTGAAGGCCATCGCGCGGGGCTGCGAGCTGCTGATCGTGATCGGCAGCCCCAACAGCAGCAACAGCCAGCGCCTGCGCGAAGTCGCCGAACGTGCCGGCGCCGGCCGCGCCATCCTGGTGCCGAAAGTCTCGGAGATGGATTTTTCCGCCCTGGACGGCGTCACCACCGTCGGCATCACCGCCGGCGCTTCCGCCCCCGAAAGCCTGGTGCAGGAAGTACTCTCCCAGCTCGCCACCCGCTTCTCCCTGCAGATCGAGGAGCGGCAGGTGACGCAGGAAGACGTCATCTTCAAACTTCCCTACCCGCTTGCCTAAATACCTAAAAGTTCTTTGCTTCTTTCTTTCAAGAAAGAAGATTCTTACTTCTTTTCTTCGGACACGAAGCGAGAGTAGTTTGTTACGTGATGGGGTGGAACATGGCACAGCTGAGGCTTATTGCAGGTCCCTATACGTTTGATGTGGCGCTGGAAGCGGCCGCGCCGAAAACATGCGCGGCGTTCATCGAACGCCTGCCCTTCCTCAGCCAATGCGTACATGTGCGCTGGAGCGGCGAGGCGGTCTGGGTGCCGCTCGGCGACCTCGATTTCGGGGTATCTTACGAGAATCACACCAGCTATCCGGCGCCTGGGCAGATCCTGCTGTATCCAGGCGGCATTAGCGAAACGGAGCTGCTGATCGCCTATGGCGGCGTGCACTTCGCCAGCAAAATGGGCCAGCTCGCCGGCAATCATTTCGGCACGATCGTTTCCGGGCTGGAAAACATCACGCCACTGGGAAAGCTCGCCCTGTGGAAGGGGGCCCAGGATATCCGGTTCGAGGCGGCATAAGAAAAAAGGAAGGAAGGTCTTCTTTTTTGAAAAAAGACGCAAAAAACTTTTGATCGTCGGCGCGCGTCGTGCCGGCAGCGTACGCAAAGGGATAAAAAGTTTTTTGGTTCTTTTTTTCAAAAAAGAACATTCTTGCTTCAATAACTCCGCGGCAGCCCCAACGAATGCTCCGCGATATACGACAGGATGAGGTTCGTGCTGATCGGTGCCACCTGATACAGCCGCGTCTCACGAAATTTCCGCTCCACGTCATATTCTTCCGCGAACCCGAAGCCGCCGTGCGTCTGGATGCAGGCCTCCCCGCAAGCCCAGCTTGCCTCGGCCGCCAGCATCTTCGCCATATTGGCCAATTCGCCCGCATTGCCGCCGGCCTCGTACACCCGGCAGCCTTCCCGCACCAGCAGCCGTGCCGCCTGGATCTGCGCGAAACCGCGCGCGATCGGAAACGCCACGCCCTGATTCTGCCCAATCGGCCGGCCGAACACCACGCGTTCCTTTGCGTAGGCTACGGATTTCTCGGTGAACCACAGCCCATCACCCACACATTCCGCCGCAATCAGCAGCCGCTCGGCATTCATGCCATCGAGAATATAGCGGAACCCGCGCCCCTCCTCGCCCACCAGGTTTGCCACGGGCACACGCAGATTATCGAAAAACACCTCGCAACTATTATGATTCATCATCGTGCGGATCGGCTTGATCGTCAGCCCGTTGCCGCGCGCCGCGTGCATATCCACAAGAATGGTCGATAGGCCGGCGGTTTTCTTCTCCACCTGGTCGCGCGGCGTGGTGCGGGCCAGCACCAGCATCAGGTCGGAATGTTCCGCCCGGCTGGTCCATACCTTCTGCCCGTTGATGACAAAGGCATCGCCCTCCCGCCGCGCGGTCGTGCGCAGCGCCGTGGTATCGGTGCCGCTGCCCGGTTCCGTCACGCCAAAAGCCTGCAGCCGCAGCGCGCCGGATGCGATCTGCGGCAGATACATCTGCTTCATCGCCGGCGATCCATGCCGCAGGATCGTGCCCATCATATAGACCTGGGCATGGCACGCGCTGCCGTTACATCCCGTCGCCTGGATGGTTTCCAGGATCGCCGCCGCCGCCGAGATCGGCAGTCCAGAGCCGCCATATTCTTCCGGTATCAGCACTGAAAGATAGCCGGCTTCGGTCAGCGCGGTGACGAATTCCGTAGGATACGCGCGCACCTCATCCAGCCGGCGCCAGTATTCGCCGGGAAAGCGGGCGCACAACTTGCGCACCTCGGCGCGAATTTCCCCGTAATCGTCATGGTCCGGATCGATCGTCATAGCTGTGCTTTCGTGTGCGCCAGGCCCAGCTCGGCCTGCGCGGTGATGCAAATGGCGCCATCCGGATCGCGCGTCTGCGCCTGCCACAGTTGGCCGCCCGCGCCGTCCGGCCACGCTTCAAGATCCAGAACCCGTCCCGCAAATGCCGGCGACACGCCGCGATAGGCGAAGTGGGCGATCCGCCCACCGGAAGCCCGTTCCACCTGCGCGGCCATCAGGATGGCCTGTAGCGGCCCATGCACCACCAGGCCCGGATACTTCTCCACCCCCGTCGCATAAGGGAGATCATAATGAATCCGGTGGGCATTGAACGTCAGCGCCGAAAATCGGAACAGCAGCACCGTGTCGGGCAGCAGGCTCGCCCGATGCGCGCCTACCGGTGCCGCGGGCGCAGGCTGCGGGCGCCCGGCAGCGGCGGAGGCTGCCGGCCGATATACCAGATCCTGCTCCTCCTCTATGCGCAGATCGGCTCCCGCGAACACACAATGCCGCAGCGTCACAAACCGCAGCCGCCCACTGCGCCCCTCCCGATCTCGTATCGCCGCCACCTGTGTCTCGCGCGTCAGCGCCTCGCCCGCTGCAACGGGCGCCACAAACCGCACCCGTCCGCCTGCCCACATGCGGCGCGGCAAGTCCGGATCTAGCCGCACAATGCCGCCCTGCGCACGATGCCCATCTCCCCCGAGTGCACCACCAGGCGCCGCATCGGCGAACAGCATCCAGTGCCAAAGCGGCGGCAGGTGGTCCGGCGTGGCCACATCCAGGCACGCCGCCATCAGCGCCAGCCGCTCCGGCGAGGCCACATCGTGCTGACGCGCCCGTGCTTCCAAACTCTCGCCCATCGCCACTCCTCACCACGGCCTTGGGTAGGCTGACCAGCCCCGCGCGCCTGCGATGCAGATTGATGGAGCCATGTCCTGCACGCACTGCGCAGGGCGCGGCATACCCCTAGAATGACAATGAGAGAGGCAATAAAGCGTTCTTTTTTGAAAAAAAGAACCAAAAAACTTTTATCCCTTTGCGCGCGCTGCCGGCGAGATAGACGGTAACAGTCAAAAGTCTTTTGCTTCTTTTCTTCAGAAAAGAAGATCTTTCTTATTCTGAGGTCCATCCATGCCGCGCACGATGTTCGAAAAAATCTGGGACGCCCACGTGGTGGAGCGCCTGCCGGATGGCACCTGCCTGCTCTACATCGACCGGCATCTGGTGCACGAGGTCAGCAGCCCCCAGGCTTTCGAGGGCCTGCGCCTGTCCGGCCGCCGCGTGCGCCGCCCCGAGGCCACGCTGGCGGTGGTGGACCACAACATTCCCACCAGCCCCCGCGACCAGCCGATCGAGGAGCCGGAAAGCGCGCTGCAGATCGCCACGCTGGAGGCCAACGCCGCCGCCTTCGCGGTACCCTACATCCCGATCCGCGATCCCCGTCAGGGCATCGTGCATGTGATTGGTCCGGAGCAGGGAATTTCCCTGCCGGGCCTGACCATCGTCTGTGGCGACAGCCACACCTCCACCCATGGCGCGCTCGGCGCGCTCGCCTTCGGCATCGGCACGTCGGAAGTGGAACACGTGCTGGCGACGCAAACACTCCTGCAAAAACCGGCGCAGACCATGCTGATCCAGGTGGAGAGCATGCTCGGCGCCGGCGTCTCCGCCAAGGATCTGATCCTGGCCATCATCGGCCGGATCGGCACCGGCGGGGCCACCGGCCACGCCATTGAATACGCCGGCCCGGGCATACGCGCCCTGGACATGTCCGGCCGCATGACGGTGTGCAACATGTCCATCGAAGCCGGCGCCCGCGCCGGCCTGATCGCACCCGACGAGACCACGTTCGCTTACCTCGCCGGCCGTCCTTTCACCCCCACGGGCGCAGCGTGGGACACGGCTTTGGCCGCGTGGCGCAGCCTGCCCACCGATCCAGGCGCGCGCTTTGATCGCACGGTCACCATCGATGCCGCGGCCATCGCGCCGCACGTGACATGGGGCACCAGCCCGGAGGCGGTTCTGCCCATCACCGGCTGCGTGCCTTCGCCTGATTCGGCACCCGATCCGGCCTCCCGCGCCGCCCTCCAGCGGATGCTGGACTACATGGATCTTCTGCCGGGCCAGAGGCTGGAGGGGCTGCCTATCGATGTCGCTTTCATCGGCAGTTGCACCAACTCCCGCATCGAGGATCTGCGCGCGGCCGCTGCCATCGCAGCGGGCCGGCACGTGGCCCCCGGCGTTCGCGCGCTGGTGGTGCCCGGCAGCGGCCTGGTGAAGCTGGCTGCGGAAGCCGAAGGCCTGGACCGGATTTTCCGTGATGCAGGGTTCGAGTGGCGGGAGCCAGGCTGTTCCATGTGCCTGGGCATGAACCCNNCCAGCTTCTCCCCCGCCAGCGCTGTGCGAGCACCTCCAACCGCAATTTCGAGGGCCGCCAGGGTCCGTCAGGGCGTACCCATTTGCTCTCCCCCGCCATGGCTGCGGCCGCTGCCGTATGCGGTTATCTCACGGATGCGCGTGCCCTCGTGTAAAGAAGACTGTTCTTTTTTGAAAAAAAGAACCAAAAAACTTTTGCCCCTTTTTCGTGCGCTGCCGGAGAGTCCGCGACAGCACAGACAAAAGTTTTTTGCTTCTTTTTTTCAAAAAAGAAGACTTTCTTTCGTTGAAGGCGGATTCCGCCTCCCAGCCGTGGACCCGCGCCTACACCTGCGCTCCCGTCGTCACCGGCGCCAGCGCCGCCACTTCCGCATCGGTAAAGACCCGGCTGCGAGTCAGGAAGCGCACCCCTTCCGGCGCCTCCAGCGAAAAACCGCCGCCGCGCCCCGGCACCACATCAATCGTCAGCTGCGTGTGTGCCCAGTACTCGAATTGCGCCGCGCCAATGAACACCGGGCAGTCTACGATGGTGCCCAGCTTCACATCCTGTGCGCCGACGCGGAATTCGCCGAGCGGATAGCACATCGGCGAACTGCCATCGCAGCAGCCGCCGGATTGGTGGATCAGCAAAGGGCCATGCAGCGCCTGGAGCTTGCGGAGAACGGCGGTGGCGGCTTCGGTGACGAGGACGCGAGGAATCATTTGTTACCCATAAAAAAAGGCCAGGGGCTCTGCCCCTGGACCCCGTCACGCGAAAGCGTGCTGCGCACGACGGGGCCTAGAGGCCCCAGCGGGGGGTCCCCTCCTTCAAGCATGGGGGGGGCAGCGCCCCCCTTGCTCTCAGAAAAAGCCCAACGCATTCGGGCTATAGCTCACCAGCATGTTCTTCGTCTGCTGATAATGATCGAGCATCATCTTGTGATTCTCCCGCCCGATCCCGCTCTGCTTATACCCGCCAAACGCCGCATGCGCCGGATACAAATGATAGCAGTTCGTCCATACCCGCCCAGCCTTGATATCCCGGCCGAACCGATACGCCCGCGTGCCATTGCGCGTCCATACACCCGCGCCCAGGCCATATAGCGTGTCGTTGGCAATCGCCAATGCATCCGCCTCGTCCTTGAAGGTCGTCACCGCCAGCACCGGCCCAAAAATCTCTTCCTGGAACACGCGCATCTTGTTGTGGCCCTCAAGCACAGTCGGGTTCACGTAATACCCGCCGGCCAGCTCACCCTCCAAATTCGCGCGGTCGCCGCCGATCAGCACCTTCGCTCCCTCGGCTCGGCCAATATCCATATAGGAGAGTATCTTCTCCAACTGGTCGTTGGAGGCCTGCGCCCCGATCATCGTGGAGGCATCCAGCGGGTCGCCCTGCTTGATCTTGCCCACACGCGCGATCGCCCGCTCGATGAACTTGTCGTAGATGCTCTCCTGGATCAGCGCACGGCTCGGGCAGGTACATACCTCACCCTGGTTCAGCGCGAACATCGCAAACCCTTCGAGGCACTTGTCGAAGAAGGCATCATCCGCCTCCATCACATCCGCAAAGAAGATGTTCGGCGACTTGCCCCCCAGCTCCAGCGTGCACGGAATGATATTCTCGGACGCATACTGCATGATCAGTCGGCCCGTCGTCGTCTCGCCGGTGAAGGCGATCTTGGCGATCCGCTTGTTCTGCGCCAGCGGCTTGCCCGCCTCCACGCCAAAACCGGTCACCACATTCAGCACGCCCGGCGGCAGAATGTCGCCGATCGCATCCATCAGCGCCATGATCGCCAGCGGAGTCTGCTCGGCCGGCTTCAGCACCACGCAATTGCCCGCGGCCAGCGCCGGCGCCAGCTTCCATACCGCCATCAGCAGCGGGAAGTTCCACGGGATGATCTGCCCCACCACGCCCAGCGGCTCGTGGAAGTGATACGCGACCGTATCGTGGTCGATCTCCGAAATGCTGCCTTCCTGGGCACGCAGACAGCCGGCGAAATAGCGGAAATGATCGATGCACAGCGGCAGATCCGCCGCCTTGGTCTCGCGGATCGGCTTGCCGTTGTCGATCGTCTCCACCGTCGCCAGAAGATCGAGCTTTTCTTCCATCCGGTCGGCCAGCTTGTTCAGCAGCCGCGCCCGCTCGGCCGGCGCCGTCCGCCCCCAGGCATCCTTCGCCGCATGCGCCGCATCCAGCGCGAGCTCAATATCCTCGGCTGTCGAACGCGCATGCGTGCTGACGATCTTCCCGTTGATCGGCGACGGATTTTCAAAAGTTTGGCCACGAACCGGCGCCACCCACTTGCCGCCAATGTAGTTGTCGTAATGGGACCGCAGCGCAATCTGCTTGGCCACCTCGCTTAATGCCCGTTCGACCATGTGACACTCCTCCGGTTCAGGTTGGCGGACACGCAACGTGGCCGCGGAAGCAAGGAAGAAAGATGTTCTTTTTTGAAAAAAAGAACCAAAAAACTTTTGTCCGTTCGACCCGGCTACTGGCCGTGGTAGACCAGCGGCACGTTGGAGTTGGTAGCGCCGTCATACGTCAGCGCAATACCCCCAGCAGGATAGCCATTCTGCTGCAAGAGAAAAGCCATGATCTGCACGTAATCGTCTTTCGCCAGGCTGCCGGGGTTGGAAGCCGGCATGTTCTGCGAAACGATCATGAAAATGTCGCTCACCGCAAACGCGGATTTCACCGAGGCAAAATTAGGCCCCTTTAACGCCGGCCCCACCAGCCCCTGCAACTGCGCACCGTGGCACACCTGGCAATTCGCCGCAAACTTCGCAGCCCCCGCAGCGGCCTGCGAGTCCGTATACAGCGCGGGCAAGGCATCACTCCCGGCCGTTACCGCAGTGCGGTAAACCATTGCCGGATCGAAACCGCCAGAATTCTCCCGACGGATCATGCCACGATCAAACCCGGAGGAAGACTGTTTGTGCACCGCAGCATGATCAAACCCTGCAGGCGACAGCGATTCCAGCACATCATTGAAGCGCTTGGCCTCATCCGCGCCGCGCGCGGTATAAAGCGCCACCACATCATACCGCGCATGCGGCTCCTGCAGCGGATACACGCTCAATTTGGCCGCCGGCGCCGCCGCCATATAGCTCCGCACCGTTGGCTGCCACACCATCGCCGCCGCAACCGATCCATCCGCCACCGCCTTCAGCGTATCGCCATCGGTGGTGTGCACATCGGGCGTCAGACTCGGATGGCTGAGGAAATACAAATTCGGCGCCGTCTCGAACGTCACCGCCACCTTGGTGCCCTTCGGCAAATCCGCCAGATTCTTTGCCGGCGAACCTGCGGGAACCACCAGAACAAAACCCGTCTGGTCATACGCCTTCGTCTGCATAATGTCCGGCATCGCAAAACCGGCTGAGACATCAACCGGATACCCTAATACCAGGTCGCATCGCGTCGCCAGAAGCTTCTTGAACTCTTTCAGAGTCACACCGTCATCGTCATCCGAGCTATCGAAATGTGCCACATCGAGGGCAACACCCTCCTTCGCCGCCACCTGCTCGGCCAGCGCCTGATCGCGCGAAGCTGTCACACTCGCCGTGTCGATACACACCGACAGCCGGGAAGCGGCGGCAGCGGAGCCGTGCGCGAGCACGACTCCGCCAAAACCACAAACCCCGGCGACAAGAAAAGCCCTCAAACGCATCTCAGAGGCCGAACACATAGAAATGGCCGCCAAGAGGGATGTTCTTCACAGCGGGGTCGGATGCCATGTCGCCACCCCAGATCGGTGTCGCGCCACCCCAGCCGGCCCAGATACCGACATACTGCTTGCCGCCGGCCTTCCACGTGCTGGGCACACCGATAATGCCCGAACTCATCTGCGGGCTCTTCCACTTCACCGCACCTGTCTTGGCGTCAAAGGCATACAGATAGCCATCAGCGCTGCCGGAAAACACCAGACCGCCCGCGGTGCTCACCATGCCGTCGTTCCATGGCAATGCGCTATCGAACTTCCACGCCTGCTTGCCAGTGTTCACGTCGATCGCCTCAACCTCGCCCCAGCTATTGGGGAAGGCCGGATCGCGCATCACCTTGAACGACTCGCCCAGGAACGGCAGCCCCGCCTTGTAATGCACCGCCCCACCCTTGATGGTCATGCAGGTGTGCATAGCCGGCACATAGGCCATGTGGGTCTGCGGATCCACCGAGATCGGCCACCAGTTCTTGCCGCCCAGGAAGCTGGGGCAGGTGAACACTTCCTTGCCCACATCCGGCCGCAGCGCGTCGTCCGTCACCATCTGCCCATCCACCACGCCCTTCACCGAGGTCGCGGTGACGAACTTGTTGGCGTAGATCAGCGACCCGTTCGTGCGGTCGATCGCATAGAACCAGCCATTCCGGCTTGCCGACACCAGCGCCTTGTACTTCTTGCCCTGATAGTCGATATCCGTCAGCACTGTCTCGTTCGTGCCGTCATAGTCCCATGTATCATGCGGCGTATATTGAAAATGCCACTTGATGTTGCCGGTTGCCGGATCCATCGCGATCACGGAGTCCGTATACAGGTTCTGCCCAGGCCGCAGCGTCGCCAGCCAAGGGCCGGGATTGCCCACGCCCCACAGCAGCGTATCGGTCGCCGCATCATATGTGCCCGTCAGCCACGCGCCGCCGCCGCCGGTCTTGTAAGCACCCGCCGGCCATGTATCGCCACCAGGCTCGCCCGGTGCGGGGATGGTGAAGCGCTTCCACGCCTGATCGCCTGTCTTGGCGTCCAACGCCACAATAGCCCCGCGCGCGCCATACTCGCCGCCGGAAAGCCCCACGATCACCTTGCCCTGTAACACCAGCGGCGCCAGCGTCATTGCCGCACCCTTGTCAGCGGGCGCGATCTGCTGCTTCCACACCACGTGGCCGGTCTTTGCGTCCAACGCCACCACGTAATTGTCCAGCGTCGCCAGATAGACATTGTTGCCATACAGCGCCACGCCGCGGTTCACCACGTCGCAGCACACCGTCTTGAGACCCACACCCGAAAGATCGTGCTTATAGTCCCATAGCTGCTTGCCCGTGCTGGCCTGGAAGGCGAGCACCTCGTCCTTCGGCGTGGTGATGAACATGTAGTCGCCATTCACCACCGGCGGGGATTCGTGGCCCTGGTCGTAGGTGCTTTTGTAGTCCCAGATCTGGTGCAACTTCGCAACGTTGTTCGTGCTGATCTGCTTCAGCAGGGAGAACCCATCGCTGGTATAATCATGGCGATACATGAGCCAGCCTGGATCGGTCGCCGCGTTTTTCAGCCGCGCATCGGTCACCGGGCTATAGCCCGCCTCATCTTTCGTGCCGAACGCCGGCACTTGGCTCATCACCACCAGGCCAAGTGCCATCGCACCGCCCGCGAGCAGAGTTTTACGCATGACTCCCATAGTCGCCGTTTCCTTTTTGGCGCGGCCGCGGAGCGCATTCGGCTCCGACTTCCTGCGCGCGTTGATATCCATCAGCCACGGCACCCTATGTGTGCGGTCAGGGGCTCTCCATCATCCAATGGTCGCATTCACGCACAAACTCTGCTTACATACACTGCAACTCCACGCGATCCCTTGCTGCGGTGCAGCATAAAGCCGCGGTCGCGAGGTGAGAGGGGGCGATATGTCCCGTGTTCTGATTGCCGAGGATCATCCGCTTTTCCGCGATGCCGTGCGGGGCGTGCTGGAGCATATCTTCAGCGCCGAAGGCCGTCCATTTGATGCCATAGAAGCCGCCACAATCGACGAGCTTCTCGCCGCCATCGAGGCTGATGACGATTTCGACCTGATCTTCCTGGATCTGTTCATTCCCGGCGCGCAGGGCCTCTCCCATCTCGTCACGCTGCGCGCACGCTTGCCCGCCACCCCAATCGTGATTTTTTCCTCCGTCACCGACGCGACGATCGTGCGGCAAACCATTACCTGCGGCGCCGCCGGTTTCATCCCTAAATCGGCCGGGCGCGAGGAAATCGGCGCTGCGCTCCGCATCGTCATGGGCGGCGGTGTCTACCTGCCTCGGCGCTTCGCGGCAGAATCGGACGCGGCCACCCTGCGCCCGCGCCCGCGCACGGAGATGGCCGACGATCCCGAGCACGGCCCCCTTACCGCCCGTCAGGTTGCCGTGCTGGAACTCGTCGCCGCAGGCAAAGCCAATAAGCAGATCGCGTGGGAACTCGGCATCAGCGAGATCACGGTCAAAACCCACGTCACCGCCATCCTGCGCAAACTCCGCGTCACCAACCGCGGCCAAGCCATCGTCATGTTCCAAAAGCGGCTAGTTGCAGAGGCGCTCTCATGAAGTAAAAGGTCTTTGCTTCTTTCTTTCAAGACAGAAGAGTCTTCTTTTCTGAAGAAAAGAAGCAAATGACTTTTATATTTATGCGCCACCTTGACCGTGCGTTTCCGCTCCGAGGCGTGTTTTCAAGCTGTTAGCCTGACATCCGGCGGCAAACCAGCGACTCAAAAGTCCAGGTCCTGGTAGTGGGGGGGCGGATCCACGCCGGCCACACGATCCGTGAGCAAGGGGCGGAAGCTGGGGCGCGATTTCATCCGCGCATACCAATCCCGCGCCGCGGTCGAGATGGTCCAATCCACCTCGCCGGCGAAATCCAGCGCCGAGAGATGCCCGGCCGCGGCAAAATCCGCCAGCGACAGATCATTGCCTGCCAGCCATTTGCGCTGCTCAGCCAGCCACCCCAAATACTCCAAATGCCCGCGCAGATTGGCGTAACCCGCCCGGATCAGCGACACATCCGGCTGACCCCGCCCAAACAACCGCTTCATGAACTTTTCGCCCAGCAAATTTCGCGTCACTTCCTGGGCGAACTTGCCGTCGAACCACGCCACCAGCCGCCTTACCTCCACACGCTCCCCCAGCGTACGCCCCAGAAACGCTGCATCCGGATAGGCCTCCTCCAGATACTCGCAAATCACCGTGCTATCGGGGATAACCAGGCCGTTATCTTCCACCAGCACCGGCACCGTCCCGGCCGCGTGCATACTAAGGTATTCAACGCGCCGCTCCCACACCTTCTCCACCTTCAACTCGAACGGCAGCCTTCGCTCGGACAGAACCAGGCGGACTTTCCGCGAGAATGGCGACAGGGGTAGGTGATAGAGTACACGCATCGCCTGCCGTTATGGCACCCACGCGGCGCCGCGCCAACGCCTTCTACATGGACCCGCTCAAGAGAGGTCACGCCCCCGTGAACGACACCAAACTGGTCACCATGGTCAACCAGATCGCCGCTTTCCACCGCCGGCGCCCAGCCGCCGAAGCGGCCACCGAGGTGGCCGCCCATGTGGAAAAATTCTGGGAGGCGCGGATGCGCCGGGCGATCTATGCCCATCTCGATCATGGCGGCGAGGGGCTGGACCCTAATGCGCTGGCCGGGTTGCGCCTGCTGCGCGCCCGCGAGGAGGGCAAGCTGCCGTTCGACCCCTATGCCAAGGCTGACCTCAGCAGCCCGCTGGAGGCGTGAGATTCGGGGCGCCGCAAGCCTCTTGAGCTTTCGGCGGTTGCCGGCACCAGGCAAGGACCGGGTGCACGATTCCGGCGGTTTTCCCCTGGGACCGGACCATCACACCCCGCTATACAAGGCCTCTCTCGCGGCCCGCCGCACAGCCATCCCAGAGGGGTCGCAGCGTGATCGTCTCGCAATACATCATCCCCGGCATGAAAATCCGCGACCATGTCGTGCATGTGCCTCTCAATTGGAATGACCCGACAGACGGCCGGACGATAGAGATCTTCGCGCGCGAGGTCGCCGACCCGGTGCGCGACGCCGAGGCTCTGCCGATGCTGCTGTTCCTCCAGGGCGGACCGGGCGGCAAGTCGCCCCGCCCCAGCGGCGACACCGTCTGGCTCAAGGAGGCCTTGAAGACCCACCGCGTGATCCTGCTGGACCAGCGCGGAACCGGCCGCTCCAGCCGCATCGAGGCAAGCCGCATCGGCGCCTTCGCCCAGGCGGATACACTCGCGGATACGCTCTGCCTCTACCGCGCCGACAGCATCGTGCGGGATGCGGAACATCTGCGCAAAACCGTCTTCGGCGGGGCAAAGTGGGAAACGCTTGGCCAGAGCTATGGCGGGTTTATTACCATGACCTATCTCTCCTTCGCGCCTGAGGGCCTCGCCGCGTGCTATATCGCGGGTGGCCTGCCGGGCCTGGATGCCAAGGCAGAGGATATCTACCGGCGCACTTTTCCCCGCGCGCGCGAAAAGACGCGACGCTTTTACGAGCGCTTCCCGGACGACCGGGGTCGGATCGGCCGCGTTGCCGATTTTATCGAGGGTAACGACGTGAGGCTACCCGACGGAGACCGGCTAACGGTGAAGCGCCTCCAGATTGTCGGGATCGACTTCGGCATGGCGCCGGGCTTCGACAACGTGCACTGGCTGTTCGATGAAGCGTTCGCCACGTCCGATGCCGGTGGCTTGTCCGACCACTTCCTCGCCGCCGTCCAGAACCTGACCTCCTACGACGACAATCCGCTTTACGCTTTGCTCCAGGAGAGCATCTACGGGCAGGGTGACGGCGCCACCAACTGGGCGGCCGAGCGGGTGCTTGCGGAGCATCCCGATTTCGCCACCGCCCGGCGGCCGCTGATCTTCCCCGGCGAGATGATCTATTCCTGGATGTTCCGCGAAATCCGCTCGCTGCGCCCCTTTGAAGCGGCGGCCGAGGCGCTCGCGCGGCATCCGCGCTATTCGCCACTCGTCGACACGGCCAGGCTCGCGGCCAACGAGGTACCCGTGGCAGCGGTGATATATTTCGATGACCTCTACGTCGATTCGGGCCTTTCATTGGAAACCGTGGCAAAGATTGGCAATGCGCAAGGCTGGGTCACCAATGAATACGAACATGATGGGCTGCGCGCCGCGCCGGCCGTATTCGCGCGCCTGCGCGACATGGTGCGGGAGCGTGGTGGGCCGCTGTAAGGAAGGCCTTCTTTTTTGAAAAAAAGAAGCAAAAAACTTTTGCCTTTTGGCGCGCGCCTCGCCGGCAGCGCCCGCAAAGGAATAAAAGTTTTTTGGTTCTTTTTTTCAAAAAAGAACACTCTTCTCTTATGCCTGTGTTGAAATTCCATATGGAGCGACCCCCAGATGCAGACAGCGGAAATTGACCGGGAGCGTTCCGGGTTCCTCGGCCATCCGCGTGGCATGCCGTTCATTGTCGGCGCCGAGTCGATGGACGCGTTTTCCTTTTATGGCATGCAGGCGCTTCTGGTTCTCTACATGACCAAATACCTGCTGCTGACTGGGCATGCGGACCACGTGGCCGGTTTCGCCTGGTTCAGGGGCGCGATCGAGAGCGTGTCGGGCCCGCTATCCACGGATGCGCTGGCCTCCATGATCCAGGGGCTTTATGCCGGCTTTGCGTATCTGACGCCGATTGCGGGGGGTTTTCTGGCCGACCGCGTTCTGGGGCGCACGCGCACCATTGTGCTGGGCGCGGCGCTGATGTCGGCGGGCCATTTTCTGATGGCTTTCGAAACCTCATTCCTGCCTGCCTTGCTCTTCCTGCTGCTGGGGCTTGGCTGCTTTGGCAGCAATATCGCCACCCAGCTTGGCGAACTCTACACGCCCGGCGATTCCAGGCGGGCGGATGCCTTTCAGCTGTTCTCGCTGGGCGTCACCACAACCGTCATTTTCTCGCCGATCATTTGCGGCGCGCTTGCGCAAAGATTTGCGTGGCACTGGGGATTTGCGGCGGCCGGCATCGGCATGCTGGTGGGGCTCGGCCTGTATCTGGCGGGACTTGCCTGGTTCCCTGCCCCGCGGCGCGCGGCCCGTGTGCCACGCGCCGCACGCGCCAGGCTGGTGGCTGGCGAGGCGCGCGCGGTGTTGGCGCTGGTTCTGCTTCTGCCGGCGCTGGCCCTTGCCATGCTCGGCAATCAGGAGATTTTCAACGCCTATCTGATCTGGGGCGATGCCACGTATAATCTTGTGTTCTTCGGCACCGTCATGCCAGTCAGTTGGCTGATTTCGCTGGATGCATTTTTAGGCGCCGGCATTGCCGTGCTCGTGTTGATGTTCTGGCGGTGGTGGGACCGCACGCATCGCCCTATCGACGAAATTACCCGCGTGGTGATCGGCGCCTTCCTGATGGCCGCCGCACCGCTTACCCTGGCCATTGCCAGCGCCGAGGCCGCAGCCAGTGGACATCGCTTAGGCTTGGGCTGGGGACTTGCGTTTCATATCATCAACAGCATCGGCTTCTTCAATTTTTATCCGGTGGCGACGGCGCTGTTTTCCCGCGCCGCGCCACCGGCCCTGGCCGGCTTGATGATGGGCGTTTTCAGGCTGCATTTATTCGCGGCCAATCTTCTGGTGGGTTTTCTCGGCGGTTTGCTTGGCTCGATGAGCGGAGAAAGATTCTGGCTTATGCATGCCGCACTGGTGACAGGTGGCGCGCTGCTGCTGCTGCTCAGCAAGGTGGTTTTCGGCCGGGTGTTGACGCCGACCACGCGGCTGGAGAAGGAAGGTCTTCTTTTCTGAAGAAAAGAAGCAAAAGACTTTTGACTGTGCTGTCGCGGACTCGCCCGCAGCAAACGCAAAGCTGTCATTGGCCAGAATGACGACTCTTCACTTTCTTCCCCTTCTCCGCTTCATCTTCGCCGGATCATACCCACCACCACCGGGCCCCAGGGGCTCTGGCGTGTAATCCTTCTTCGCTCGCACACCACCCCCGGCACTCGGCGGCGGCGCCGGCAACCCAAGCTCCAGCGCCTCCAGCCGCTTGATCTCGTCGCGCAGCCGCCCCGCCTCCTCAAACTCCAAATCCGCCGCCGCCGCCCGCATCCGCTTTTCCAGCTCGGCGATGGAGGATTTCAAGTCCTTCCCCACCAGATCCGTCAGCCGCGAATCCTTCACCGGCGCCACAGTCACGTAGTCCTGCTCGAATACCGAGTTCAGCGCCTCGCCGATATGCTTCTTCACCGATTGCGGCGTAATCCCGTGCGCCTCGTTCCACGCACGCTGCTTGTTACGGCGCCGTTCCGTCTCCTCGATCGCGAAGCGCAGGCTCTGCGTCATCACATCGGCGTACAGGATCACCCGCCCATCCACATTGCGCGCCGCCCGGCCGATCGTCTGCACCAGCGATGTCTTGGACCGCAGGAACCCCTCCTTGTCGGCATCCAGAATCGCCACCAGCGCGCATTCGGGAATATCCAGCCCTTCGCGCAGCAAATTAATCCCTACCAGCACATCATACACGCCAAGCCGCAGATCGCGGATAATCTCGATCCGCTCCAGCGTATCCACATCCGAATGCAGGTAGCGCACCTTCACGCCCTGCTCGGTGAGATATTCGGTCAGATCCTCCGACATGCGTTTTGTAAGTGTCGTCACCAGAACGCGTGATCCGCGCTGCGTCGTCACCCGGATTTCCGCCAGCAGATCATCCACCTGGTGCTCCACCGGGCGCACCTCGGTCACCGGATCGATCAGCCCCGTCGGCCGGATCACCTGCTCGGCAAACGTGCCCCCCGTCCGCTCCATCTCCCACGGGCCCGGCGTCGCACTCACAAAGATCGTCTGCGGCCGCAGCGCCTCCCATTCGGCGAATTTCAGCGGCCGGTTATCGATGCAGGATGGCAGCCGGAATCCGAATTCGCTCAAAATGGATTTACGCGCGAAGTCCCCGCGCTCCATGCCGCCGATCTGCGGCACCGTCACATGGCTCTCATCCACGATCAGCAGCGCATTCTCCGGCAGATACTCGAACAATGTCGGCGGCGGTTCGCCCGGCCTGCGTCCGGACAAATACCGTGAGTAATTCTCGATCCCCTTGCAGGAGCCTGTCGTCTCCATCATTTCCAGATCGAACGTGCTGCGCTGCTGTAGCCGCTCCGCCTCCAGCAGCTTGCCGCCGGCCACCAGATCATCCAGCCTGGCCTTCAGCTCTTGCTTGATGCCGATAATCGCCTGGTTCAGTGTCGGCCGCGGTGTCACATAATGGCTGTTGGCATAAATGGAAATTTCCTTCAGCGTTCCAGTGCGCTCTCCCGTCAATGGATCGAATTCTTCAAGCGCCTCGATCTCGTCGCCGAACAGCACCACCCGCCAGGCGCGATCCTCGAACTGCGCGGGGAACACATCCACATTCTCGCCCCGCAGCCTGAAACTGCCGCGCACGAACGCGGTATCGTTGCGCTTGTATTGCAGTTCCACCAGGGCGCGGGCCATCGTATCCCGGTCGATCTTGCCGCCGACCTCCAGCTTCACCACCATCTTCGAGTACGTCTCAACCGAGCCGATACCGTAGATGCAGCTCACCGAGGCCACGATGATCACATCGTTGCGCTCCAGCAGGGATTGTGTGGCCGCATGCCGCATCCGGTCGATCTGTTCGTTGATCTGGCTGTCTTTTTCGATATACGTATCCGTCCGCGGCACATACGCCTCAGGCTGAAAGTAATCGTAGTAGCTCACAAAATACTCAACCGCGTTATCCGGAAAGAAGCTTTTCATCTCAGCATAAAGCTGTGCGGCAAGAGTCTTGTTCGGCGCCAGCACCAGGGCCGGCCGCTGCACCGCCTCGATCACCTTGGCCATCGTAAACGTCTTGCCGGACCCGGTCACCCCCAGCAGCACCTGGTCCCGCTCCCGCGCCTCGATCCCGCCCACGATCTCCGCAATCGCCGTCGGCTGATCGCCGGCAGGTTCATAGTCTGAGACCACGCGGAACCGGTTGGTCACCGGCTTGGCCGGCTGGCGTTGGGGGATGAAGGCGACAGGCGCCGGGCGGGCTAGGGTTTGGGACATTTGCTGATATTTGGGCAAGGCAATGGCGTAAGCAACGCCCGCCAGGAGCACTTTAGCGTCGTGCGACAGGCGGATACGAAGAAAGCACTTCTTTTTTGAAAAAAAGAAGCACAAAACTTTTGCTCATTTAGGCGCGCGGTGAGGTCAACGCGCGTCTTAAACAGGGAAAAGTTTTTGGTTCTTTTTTTCAAAAAAGAACTCTTTCCTTCAACGCCACAGCCACCGCCGCCACCGCCTTCCCCCAATCCGCCGGCTTCTCCTGTCGGAACAGCCGCAGCGTCGGGTACCACGGGCTGTCCGTCCGCCCCAGCAGCCACCGCCAGTCGGAAGGCTGAGGTATCAACACCCAGGCCTCAGCCCCCAGCGCGCCGGCCAGATGCACCACCGCCGTATCCACCGCGATCACCAGATCCAGGCTCTTGATCGCCGCCCCCGTCTCGGCAAAATCGCCCAACTGAGGCGAGAGATCCAAGAAATTGCCACAGCGTGCCGCAAACGCCCGGTCCTCCTCCGGAAAAGGCTTCTGCAGGCCGAAAAAATTTACCCCCTCCGTCGCCAGGATGGGTGCGAGAACCTCCATCCGGATGGATCGCCGCAGATTATTCGGATGCGTCGGCCGGCCGGACCACGCCAGCCCCACCTTCAGCGGCCGCGCCGGCCGCACGCCCGCCAGCCCCTCCCGCCAGCGCGCGCATCTGTCCTCGCCCACAGAAAGATAGGGGATCGGCGCCGGGATCGTCTCGAGCTCCGTGCCAAAAATCTGCGGCAGGCTGGAAAGCAGCACATAGGCATCGTGCGGCGGCGCATCCGACCATTTGGCAAAACAGATATCAACGTCGGGATGCTGTCCCAGCAATGACGTCACCTCCGGCCCCCAGCCGATCGCCAGCCGCTGCACACGCTGCTTCGCCCACGGGATGTAGCGGGCGAACTGGATCATGTCGCCAAACCCCTGNNGCCTGGTCCAGCTTGTTGCGCCAGGCATATTCCAGCCACCCGGGCGCATATTCGCCCATGGAGAGCAGCAATTCGCCTAGCCCCATATGCGCCGGCGGGTTTTCCGGCTCTCGCCCCAGCGCCTCGCGGTAGCGCAGGGCCGCCAGATCCCTCTCCCCGCGCGTCAGATGCGTCAGCGCCAGCTCAACCCGATGGGCGGCCGTATCCGGGCTGTGCTTGATCGCCTCCAGGCCGGATTCCAGCGCCTCGTCCAGCATGTTCTTGCCGCGATACAGGGCACACAGGTTCAGATGCCAGTTGCCCACGCCCGGCTGCCTGGCCACGGCCGCCTTCAGCAGCGGGATCGCCTCGTCCACCCGCCCTTCCTGGCCCAGAATCCCGCCCAGCAAACCCAGCGCCCCCGGCAGATCCGGAGACGTGATCAACAGGTCGCGGCAAATGCCCATCGCCTCATTGATCCGCCGCAGCTTGGCCGCGTTAAGGGCCCGCGCGAGCGTCTGATCTACCGTCTCTTTTCCCGTCGTGTCTGACATAAGTCCGCCGCGGTGGTGATCGTCCACGTATCGTTCTAAACGGCTTAACCGTCTGCCACCACCGTCCGCCGCGCCCGCGGTCTTCGCCCGGAATCCCCATGGCGCACCTGCCCCTCTACCTCCTCCTCGCCGTCGTGGCCCTGATCGCCGGCACGCAGAACGCGCTCGCCGGCGGCGGATCATTCATCACCTTCCCCGCCCTGCTGCTGTTCGGCATGGGCGCCCGCGCCGCCAACATCACCTCAACGGTGGCCCTGTTCCCCGGCCAGGTCACCACAGGGCTTGCCGGCCGCAGCCAGGTGGCGGGAGCGGAAGGCCTCTCCTTCCGCACGCTCAGCATCATCAGCCTGATCGGCGGGGGCGTGGGCGCCATCCTGCTGCTGGAAACGCCCGAGAGCTTCTTCGATCATTTGGTGCCGTTCCTGGTGCTGTTCGCCACCGCCGTCTTCGCCTGGGGCAGCTTCTTCCGCACGACGCAGGAAGGCGCCACCCACCTCTCACCGCTCGGCGCCATCCTCGCGCAAACAGGCATCGCCATCTATGGCGGCTATTTCGGCGGCGGCATCGGCATGCTGATGCTCGCCGCCCTCACACTCGCCGGCCTCCCCGTGCGCCGCGCCGCCGCCACCAAAAACATGCTCGCCGGCGTGATCAATGCCGCCGCCGTGGTGATCTTCGCATTCTCCAAGGATGTGCACTGGCCGGCGGCCATCGCCGTCGCCATCGGCGCCATCGCCGGCGGCCAGCTCGGCGCCTGGCTGATGCTGCGGGTGGATGAACGCAAACTGCGGCTGGTGGTGGTGGTCATCGGGGCCGCGCTGACGGTCGCGATGTTTGTCAGGGCATTTGCATAAGAAAAGGAAGAAAGCACTTCTTTTTTGAAAAAAAGAAGCAAAAAACTTTGACTTATTGTCCCGTCTGGGCGGGAAATGAGGGGACTTTTGTATACACGAAATTGTTTCACGTGAAACAAAACAGGAACGACCGCGCTAGGTGATACGCACCAGCCGGTGCTGCTTCTTGCCGGCGGAAATCTTCACGGCACCCTGGCGCAAATCCGCCGTGCTCACCGCGGCCGATTCATCGCCAACCACAACATCGTTCACCCGCGCCCCACCCCCACGAATCAGCCGCCGCCCCTCCCCGTTACTCGCCACAAGCCCGCTTTCCGCCAATAGCCGGTAAAGCGGAATCCCCTCCGTCAACGCGGCTTCGCCCACCACATGCGTCGGCAAGCTCTCCGCCGCCGCCCCCTCCTCGAACGTGGCGCGCGCCGTCTCAGCCGAAGCCGCGGCCGCCTCGGCGCCGTGCAGCAGCGCGGTCGCTTCGGTGGCCAGCACCTTCTTCGCCTCGTTGATCTCCGCGCCGCCCAGCGACTCCAGGCGCGCGATCTCGGCCAACGGAAGATCGGTGAACANNTCGTAGGGGCTCAAACGTTCCGCGTTCAGCCACACCGCGCCTTTGGCGCTCTTGCCCATCTTGGCGCCGGAGGCCGTCGTGATCAGCGGCGTCGTCAATCCAAACACCTGCGCGCCATCCGTGCGCCGCACCAGATCCACACCACTCACGATGTTGCCCCACTGATCCGATCCGCCCAGTTGCAGCGTCACCCCCAGCCGGCGGTAGAGCTCGCGAAAATCGTAGCTCTGCAAAATCATGTAGTTGAACTCTAGAAATGTCAGCGGCTGCTCGCGATCCAGCCGCAGTTTCACGCTGTCCATCGTCAGCATGCGGTTGATGCTGAAATGCACGCCTACCTCGCGCAGCAGCGGGATGTAGCCGAGCGCATCCAGCCAGTCGGCATTGTTCGCCATCACCGCGTCGCTGCCAGCATCGCCAAACCGCAGATAGGGCGCGAACGCCTGGCGGATGCCGGCCATGTTCGCCGCTATCGTTTCGGCCGTCAGCATCTGCCGCGATTCGTCCTTGCCCGATGGATCGCCGATCTTGGTGGTGCCGCCGCCCATCAACGCCACCGGCCGGTGCCCGTGCCGTTGCAGCAGCCGCATCAGCATGATGGAAACCAGATTGCCCACATGCAGGCTGCTCGCCGTGCAATCATAGCCGGTATAGGCGCTCACCCGCCCCGCACCCAGCGCGTCCCCCAGCGCCTCCAGATCCGTGCACTGATGCACGAAGCCACGCGCGGTCGCCTCTAGGAGAAAATCGTTCGTCGTCATATGCCGTCCAGCGTCGGGTCAGGGGCCGCTGTTATAGCGGCGGATGGGGGGGAGAAGCCATGCGGGTGATCGGGCTGATGAGCGGCACCTCGCTCGACGGCGTGGACGCCGCCTTCCTGCAGACCGACGGCGAAACAGTCACCACTTTCGGCCCATCCCTCACCCTCCCCTACGATCCCGATCTGCGCCAAAGCCTGCGCGCCCTGATCGCCGACCCCCAGGCGCCGGCGGCCGTCGTTGAACGTTGCCTGACCCTGGCGCATGTCGAGGCCGTGCGCGCCCTGGGGGTCACCGCCGATCTGATAGGCTTTCACGGCCAGACCATCCTGCACGCCCCGGCGCGGCGGCTCACCCGCCAGATCGGCGACGCATCCCTGCTCGCCCAGGCGACCGGCACTGCGGTGGCCTGCGATTTCCGCCTGGCCGATGTGGCCGCCGGCGGCCAGGGCGCGCCGCTGGTGCCGGTGTTCCACGCCGCACTCGCGGCCGGGCTGCCGCGCCCGCTTGTGGTGGTCAATATCGGAGGTGTGGCCAACATCACCTGGATCGGCGCCGATGGCGCACTGCTGGCCTGCGACACCGGCCCCGGCGGCGCGCTGCTGGACGATTTCGTCCACGCCCGCACCGGCCAGCCCATGGACCATGACGGCGCGCTGGCCCGCGCCGGCCAACCCGACGAAGCGATCCTCGCCCGCCTCCTTGCCGACCCGTTTTTTGGCGCATCGCCGCCCAAATCGCTGGACCGGCAGCATTTCGCCGCTTCACTTCACGCGGTTGCCCATCTCAGCACGCCGGATGGCGCGGCCACGCTCGCCGCCTTCACCGCGCGTGCCATCGCCCTGGTGCCGCTACCAGCACCGCCGGCGCGCGTGCTCGTCACCGGCGGCGGGCGGCACAATCCCGCCATCATGGCCGCCCTTGCGGCGGCCAGTTCTGTGCAGGTGGGGCCTGTGGAGGATGTCGGCTGGGATGGGGATGCGCTGGAAGCGCAGTGTTTCGCCTATCTCGCGGCCCGCGTTCTGCGTGGCCTTCCGCTCAGCTTCCCCGGCACCACCGGTGTGCCCGCGCCAATGCCGGGCGGCAGGATCGTCTCGCCCTGAGAGCCATGTTCGGCCACCGCGCCGCCCCCGGGCTGGTGCTGATGCTCGCCACGCTCGTGTGGGGCGTCAGTTTCGTAGTTACCCGCGCTGCGGTGCAGTCGGCGCCGCCGCTGGTGTTCGTGGGGCTGCGCTTCGCCACCGCCGCGCTGTTCGTGGCCGCGGCCACTCGGCCAGCGCTGCAGCGGCTCAGCCGGACCGAGCTCACCGCTGGCCTGGTAATCGGGGCGGCAATGTTCGGCGGCTACGGGTTACAGGCGATGGGCATGGGTCTTGGCATCTCCAGCGGCCGCGCCGCCTTCATCTCCGCGCTCTACGTGCCGATGGTGCCGCTTTTACAGATGGCCATCCTGCGGCGCAGGCCGGCCGCCAGCGTGTGGCTGGGGCTGGCGCTGGCCTGCGCCGGCATGATGCTGATGTCCGGGCCAATCGGCGCGCAAGCGGATGGCCAGCCGCAGGCCGGGCTGCCGGAGGCGTTGATCCTGGGCGGGGCATTTTGCATTGCCGCAGAGATCATCCTGATCAGCCTGTTCGCCACGCGTGTGGACCCGCGGCGCCTTGCGGTCGTGGAATGTGCCATCCTCGCGTTATCATGCCTGGGCGTGCACGCGGTCTCGGGGCAGGCGTGGCCGGCCCCGTCACCCGGCTGGATCATATCGGGGGTCGCCCTGGGCCTGGGCAGTGCGGGCCTGCAAATCGCCGTCAATTGGGCACAGCGCTCGGTGCCGCCGGCCAGGGCCACGCTGATCTACACCATGGAACCGGTCTGGGCCTGCCTGTTCGGCTTGCTGGCCGGCGAGCGGATGGGCTGGCAGGCCGTGGCGGGCGGCGCGCTGATCCTGGCCTCGCTGCTCGTCAGCCGCGGCACAGGGGCGGAGGCATCACCGCTGATGCGCGAGGAAGAACCGCAGCATCTCGGCTGAGGCATCGGGCCCCGCGGGTTCGGTGTAGCTGCCGGCGCTGCTACCGCCGGACCACGCGTGCCCGGCGCCATGCACGACCCATTGCTCCATGGCTTCTGTGCCGTCCGCGCCGCGGTGCACGGTTCTGGTGTAACCCAGTCCGCCCTGCGCCTGCCCTGCCTCGCCTGCGCCGGCATCCTGCGACGCCGCGCCGGCAAGCTGGGCCACAACCTCGATGGCATTGCGCGGGTTCACCGTGCTGTCGCGATCACCGTGAAATACGATGGCGGGAATGGCGGCGCCGGCACGGCTGGCGCCGGGCCTGCCTTGCCGCATAGCCGCGAAGGCGGACGCCATGTCGGTGGCGGCCCCGCAGGCCAGGCCGGAATGAACCCCCACTGCCGCGAACAGATCGGGGTAGGCTTCGGCCATGATCACCGCCAGCGCGCCGCCGGCGGAAAGCCCGGCGACGAAGATCGCGGCGGGATCGACATCGTATTGCGCCATCACCTGCCGGGTCATGCCGGCGATCAACGCAGGCTCGCCGTGGTCGCGCTGCTGATCGGCGGGGTTGAACCAGTTCCAGCAGCGCTGCGGGTTGGCGCGGGACACCTGCTCCGGATACAGCACCAGGCAATCCGCGGCCCCGGCATAGCGGTTCATGCCGGTGCCGGTGGCAAAATCCTCGGCCGTCTGGGTGCAGCCATGCAGCATCACGATCAGGCGCGGCCGCCCGGCGATACGCCCGGCCAGACGCCGGGGCGGCACAAACAGCCGGTAAGGACGCGCGCCTTCGGACCCCGTGTATGTGCCGGCGAGCATGCCGCCCACCTCCGTGGGGGGGGCGTGATCGCCTGGCCGTGCCGGGGATGGCACGCGCAAGCCAAGACCATCCAGCAGCGGTGCGACCACACCGCCCGGATTCGGCAGCCGGCCAAGAAAGGCGAACGCCCCAGCCTCCGTCGTGGCCTCCGCCATCAGCCGCTGCAAGGATTGCGCGCCCGACGCATGCCCGAGGCGGCTGGCCTGTTGCAGCGCCCTGCGCAACAATCCCGTCGAAAAAGGTGATTTCATCGCTTTGCCGCCTCCGGCGTGCTGGCCACGCCTACGGCCCACTGCGATAGGCATGTTGCGGCGCAGCAGGGCGACATCAAGTCGCCCGCAATCATCAGCGAGGATTTCTATAAGGGCGGCACGGCCGAGATGGGCGTCTCGACCGTGCCAGAGCGGAGGCGTTGGGGTAGGGCTGCCTCCGCTAGTGATCACATTTAGTGCATTTCTTAAAAAATTACTATGGCCACCGCGGGCATTCCGACATTTCTGCCATGCAACTTTGGGAGAAAGGTTGCGTATGCCCGCTATACCACACGTTTTTATTGTGGGAATGAGTGGGCGGCCCATGTTTCTCATACATTTGTATGAAAGGCCTTATGCCGATTGTGTCCAGACCGGATCCTTCAGCCGCATCACCAGGGCCGCATGAGCGGCTAATTGAGCCGCGCTGGGCACGATCAGGCGCGGCAGACGGCTAGCCGGCATCGCATACGTTACAAACTGCTCCAACTGTGAGCTGCCGGACAGCACCAGGCCACGTTGGCGGCCGCCGGTGAGTTCCACATACACATCGGCCAGCAGCCGGCAATCCAGCAGCGCATTATGGGTTGTGCGTTCCGACAGATCGATGCCGAACCGTGTGCATAGGGCATTGAGGCTATTCGGCATGCCGGGGAAGCGGGCCTTGGCCAATGCCAACGTGTCGATCATCCGGGCCGGATCGAGATTTGGCAGCGCCAGACGCTTGAGTTCCGCGTTCACGAAACCAAAGTCAAACGCAGCGTTGTGCGCGATCAGAGGTGAATCGCCGAAGAATTCCAACATCTCATCGACGATCTCGGCAAAGCGCGGCTTTCCCGTCAGATCACCGCGGGTGAAGCCGTGAATACGTGTGGCTTCATCGGGGATATCGCGTTCAGGATCCACCAGTCGATGAAATACGCGGGCGGTTGGCAGATCGCGCAGCAGTTCGATGGCCGCGATTTCGATGATACGGTCACCGGTTGCGGGATCGAGCCCTGTTGTTTCGGTGTCGAAGAGGATGGATCGGCTCATGGTTTGCCTTTAGGAAAAATGTTCTTTTTTGAAAAAAAGAACCAAAAAACTTTTATCTGTTGAGTCGCGCCTTGCCTCAACACCAACCTAAAGTACCAAAAGTTTTTTGCTTCTTTTTTTCAAAAAAGAAGTGCTTTCTTCTCTTGCTTTCAGCCACCGCCGAATGATTCGCATAGCATAATGTCGCGACAGCCCCGTGCGGATCACCACATCCGCGCGCCGGCGCTTTTCCGCATCCGGCATTTGCAAGCCGATGATGCGCGCAATTTCCGAGTCGGCCATACGCCGGCGCTGGCGCACGCGGGCCACCTGGATGGCGCGTGGGGCGGAGACCACCAGAACCTCATCGACGCGGGCATCGCCGCCTGTTTCGAACAGCAGCGGCACGTCCAGCACCACGAGGCGGGCCCCGGCGGCGCGGGCGCGCGCGATGAAGCGGCGCTGCTCGGCCCGCACCATCGGGTGCAGGATCGCCTCCAATTGGCGCATCCGCGCTGGGTCGGCCAGCACGTGCGCACGCAATGCCGCCCGGTTCAGCACGCCGCATTGCACGGTGCCGGGGAAGGCGGCCTCGATCGCGGGCAGCGCACGGCCGCGCTTGCCTTGCAGGCGATGCACCGTGGCATCGGCATCGAACACGCGCACGCCTTGCCGCCGCAGCACGCGCGCGGCGAAGGATTTGCCCATGCCGATGCCGCCCGTGAGGCCGACGATCCTCACGGCGGCGGCATCATTGTGCCGGGATCCCGGCTGACATAAGCGCCCAGGTTTGTGCATCCACCTCCGGCCGCACCCCGAACCAGGCCTGGAAGCCCGGCACGGCCTGGTGCAGCAGCATCCCCAGGCCCGGCACGGCGACCAGGCCGCGCGCCCGGGCATGGTGCAGCAACGGCGTTTCCAGGGGCACGTAGACGATGTCCGCCACCACCAGGCCCGGGGCGGCCCGTGAAAGATCCATCTCTAGCGGGGGCTGGTGCTGCATGCCGAGCGATGTGGTGTTCACGAGCAGGGCGTAATCGGCCAGCGCTTCCTCTCGCTGCGCCCAGTCCAGAATTTCCAGTCCAGGCAAGGCAGCGGCAAGGGCGGCGGCGCGGGCGGGGCTACGGTTGGCGACGCGCACGCGCACCCCGGTCCCCAACAGCGCCGACGCAATCGCCCGAGCCGCGCCGCCCGCGCCGAGCAGCAGCGCGGGTCCGGTGGGTATCGGGCCGTGGGCGGCCAGATTGGCGAGGAAGCCGATGCCATCGGTATTGCTGCCCGCGATGCCGTCTGGCCCGAACACCAGCATGTTGGCGGCGCCGGCGCGGCGCGCGGCTTCATCCAGCGTATCGCACAGGGCGGCGGCCGCCTCCTTGTATGGGATGGTGACGTTGACGCCACGAAAGCCGCAGGCGGCCAGCCCGCGTATGGCCACCTCGAACGACGCCGGCGCCACCGCCAGGGGCACAAAGGCGCCATCGATGCCGGCTTTGGCGAGCCAATGATTATGCAGCCGCGGCGAGCGCGAATGCGCCACCGGCCACCCCACCACTCCCGCCAAGACAGCATCCCCGGTAATCACATCATCCCCCTAAAGCAATAAAAGTCTTTTGCTTCTTTTCTTCAGAAAAGAAGATTCTTCTTTTTTGAAAAAAAGAAGCAAAAAACTTTTACCTATTGCAGCCGACACATAGGCCAGCGAGCGACTCTGCGATGGCGCGAGGCTGCAGATTCACCTGTGGTAGGCCCATGAGCTCGCCGTAGGTGCCGCGGGCGAGGGGGCCGGCAACGAAGAGGTTTGGCCAAGCCTCGCCGTTCTGGCGCAGGACGCGGCCGGTGGCATCCACCCAGATGCCGAGCGCGGCGGGATCCGGCATCAGGCCGCCGGCCGCGGCAAGACCGCGCAGCACCGGGTGCGACGCGGTGACGGAGCGATGCCCGGGCCCGGTGCAGTTGATCACCGCATCCACCTCGAGCGCCATTTCCTCGCCCGGTGGAGCACCACGTGGGTGCAGGCGCACGTCGATGCCGGTTTCGCCCTCGCTGACCGCGCGCAGAAAGCCGGCGACGATGCGTAGCGCGCCGCTGTCCCGCGCGGCCTGGAGTGTGGCGTCGATCTGCGGCGCGCATTGGAAGCGATGCACGTCCCAGTAGGTGCGCAGGTGGCGCAGCAGGCGGCGTTTTTCGGGCCAATCGAGCGTGCCCCAGGCGGCGCCGGCTTGCTGGCGCAGCGCATCGATGATGTTTTCCCAAGGGTGCCCCGCCGCCGCCGCCATAGCCACGGCGCGGCGCACCCGGCGCAGCAGGCCGCGCGCTGTGGTTGCGGGATTTGTGGTGAAATCCCCCTCCGCCTCCACCGGCAGGCTGGTGCGGGGGCGCGGCAGGAGACCGTGGCGCGAGACGGCCGTGATGGGGCCGCGATGGCTGCGCGCCATCAGTGAGGCCACCACATCGCAGGCGGTGAGGCCGGTGCCGACGATCAGGATGCGCGCTTGGGGCGCGATGGCGCCGAGTGCGGCGACATCCCAAGGGTCGGCCACAACGCCGGCCACGCCGGCGAACATGGCGGGCAGGTCCGGCGCCGAATGGCTGACGGCGAGCACGACGGCATCGGCCTGGAGGGTGTCGCCGCCCTCCAGGCGGATGTCCCAGCCTTCCACAGCGGGTGCCAGGCTTTCGGCGCGGACAGGGAGATGGCGGAAGCGGATGCCGGGGTTGGCTACCACCTGGGCCTGGAGTGTTTCCGCCACGTAGCGGCCGAACTGGGCACGGGCGGGGTAGAGCCGGCCATCCGGCATGGCGGCCTGCGGATCCTCGTCTGGCACCCCATGGGCGCGGAGCCAGGCATCGAAATGCAGCGGGTCCTCGGGGAAGAGGGACATGCGCGCGGCAGCGACGTTGATGCGATGTTCGGGGGCGGGGGTGGAGTAGGCGAGGCCGGCGCCCAGGGTTGGGCGTGGCTCGATGAGGGTGAGCCCGGCGTGCAGGGTGGGGTGGTCTCTCAGCAGGTGCAGGGCGCAGGCGGCGCCCGCCATGCCGCCACCGATGATGGCGATTTCCATGGCTGTAGGTCGCCGGGGCCGGGGGGGTTCGTCAAGGGCGGGGGGTGTGCGGTACCCGCTACAGACTCGGCTGCCTGACGATCCTACGTCTCATGGCCTGCGTTGCCGATGAGTCCGCCACAGCCGGTCAAAAGTTTTTTGCTTCTTTTTTTCAAAAAAGAAGGCCTTACTCCCTTTACGCCGGTTCGCCGGTGACCCGCCAGATAACATTACCCACATCATCGGCCACCAGCAGCGATCCGTCCGGGCCGATCGCCACGCCGACAGGGCGGCCGTAGGAGATTTTCTCGTCCGGGGCGAGGAAGCCGGTGAGGATGTCGCGGGGCGGGCCGCTGGGGCTGCCATTCGCGAAGGGGACGAAAACGACTTTGTAGCCGCTGAGCGTGCTGCGGTTCCAGGAGCCGTGCTGGCCGATGACCATGCCGTCCGGAAAGCCGGGCAGCGTGCCGGCGGGAAGCCAGCACAGGCCGAGCGAGGCAGTGTGGCCGCCCAGGGCGTAATCCGGTGTCAGCGCACTCGCCACCGCGGTGGGATTTTGGGGCACCCGGTCGTCCACAATGCGGTCCCAGTAACAGTAGGGCCAGCCGTAGAAGCCGCCATCACGCACCGAGGTGAGATAGTCGGGCGGGGTTTCGTCGCCCAACCCGTCACGCTCGTTGACCACGGTCCAGAGCACGCCGGTGTTCGGTTCCCAGGCCAGGCCCACCGGGTTGCGCAGGCCGGAGGCGAAAATGCGGCTCTGGCCGGTTGCCGGATCGATCTCGTAGATCGCGGCGCGGCCCTCCTCCGCCTGCATGCCCTCATCAGCGATGTTGCTCAGGGAACCAACACCCGCGAAAAGCTTGGCACCATCCGGGCTCGCCAGAAGGCTGCGCGTCCAGTGGCCGCCAGGTTTGAACCGCGTGAGCGGGCGGCCGGGCGCGGTAATGCGGTCCGCGCCCTCCGTGTAGGGGAAGGCCACCAGGCCGTCGGTATTACCGACATAAAATATATCCCCGAGCAAAGCCATGCCGAACGGCTGGCTCAGGTTTTCCAGGAAGGGCGAGGCGTGTTCGGCAACCCCATCGCCATCCGCATCGCGCAGCAGCGTGATCCGGTTGGCACTGACACCGGTTGCGGCAGCGCGCTGGAGCGTGCTGAGCATGGCATAGTCGAACAGCGACCTGGCCTGCGGCTGCGGCATCAAAGCTTCGGCAACCAGCACGTCGCCATTGGGCAGGACATGAATCCATCGCGGGTGCTTCAAGCCACGCGCGAAGGCATTCACGCGCAGTCCGGGTGCGGCGGCCGGGAGATGCCCAGGGGGCCAGCCTCTCGCGGTGGGCATCTTCAGCGTGGGAATGCGGCCCTGCGGCCGGCCAGGGGGTATGGCCGGGTCGCTGCCCAGGGCGGGGACATGGGTGCCACTGGTCAGCCGCCTTACGCCCACGGCACCGGCGCCCACCAGTGCGACGAACTGGGCAAAAGCACTGGAAACCGGGTCGGTGGTCATGGGGAAATCTCGCGGTTAGGAGAAAGATAGAAAGGTCTTCTTTTCTGAAGAAAAGAAGCAAAAGACTTTTGCTGTTTTGGGGTGGGGGGGCAGATCATGTCGTGCGTATCACCCAGACAAAACTCGCAACACCCACCACGATATTGGTCAAGCATATGCCCAGGAAAACACCGGGTACACCGAACAGCCAACCGCCCAGGCATGCCACCGGCACGTTCACCAGCATGGTGCGCGACACCGATACCACCACCGCCGCCATCGGCCGGTTCAGTCCGTTAAAGGCCGCATTCGCCACAGCGATGACGCCAGCGGGACCATAACTGATCGGCACCAGCGCCAAATAGAGCTCTGCCGCGCGCAACACCGCAGGATCGGTGGTGAAGCGCGTGGCGATCCAGAAGCGGGCGAGAAAAAGCCCCGCGGCCAGAGCCAAACCGGAAAGCCCGCAGAACCAGGCGGTGACCCGCATCGCCTCGCGAACCCGGGCCGGCCGCCCGGCCCCGGCATTCTGCCCCGCGAACGGGTTCATCACGGCCGAGAGGGCGAAGAACCCCACCATGGCCACCGATTCCACCCGTGTGCCCAAACCGAACCCCGCCACCACGTCGGCGCCGAAACCAGCCAGCAATTTGGTGATGACTGCGGCCGATACCGGGATCACCGTATTGGTCGCCGCCGCCGGCAGACCCACCGCCAGGATCCGTTGGGAGGATACGAGAAACTCGCCCCAACGGAGCTGCTCAAAGGAGAGGATGCGCAGCCGGTGCAGGCGCCACAGCGTGGCCGCCAGCAAAGGCACCCAGGCGAGCGCGCTGCTCACCGGTGCGCCGATCAGCCCAAGCCCCGGATGCCCGAAGGCGCCGAGAATGGCCACTGGCGCAAGGGCCAGGTTCAGCAGCGAGGATGCCGCCATGGCCAAGCCCTGAAAGGCCGCATCCCCCACGGCGCGCGCGGCGCTCAACCCGACCGAGGCCACCAGGATGAGGATGGCGCTGGGAAACCAGACGCGCAGATACAGGGCGATGGCGGGCGCGAGATCAGGCGGCGCGCCCAGCAGCCGGGCCAGGCCATCGGCCCCGGCCATGCCGGCGACCGCGCATACCGCGCCCATGGCCAAGGTCAGCAACAACGCATCGGCCACCAGGCGCGGCACGCCGGCCTCCCCGGCGCCCAGGGCACGCGCGATCACCGAGGATGCGCCAGCCCCCAGGCCGATCGAGAGGCTGAGCACCACCATGGTGACGGGAAAGGCAAAACTGATGGCCGCCAGCGCGCCCGGTCCGAGCTGACCGACCAGCCAGGCCTCCACCAGCCTATAGCCGAGCAAGGCCAGAATGCCCCAGGCCACGGGCAGGGTGAGGCGGCACAACTGCCCTGCCACGCTGCCGTCGATCATCGGCGTGCAGAGCGCATCGGGTGCGAGCGGCACGGCATCAACCTCCGGCGCCACCGCCGTTCCACCCGCCTGCGGCACAAGCTGCTCCCATCCACCGTTGACGGCGCGTTGGACGCCGGTCATTCGCACCACATGCATGCCTTGCTCGCGCACATCTACCACCTGGCGCTGCTCCCGGTGCATTTTGTCATGCGGCCGGTGTGGCGGCCGCTGGCGGCGTGCATCGGGATTGCGGTGCTGGCGCGCGCGGCGGGCGCCCTGCGCACGGCGCAGGGCGCGGCGCTGGTCGCCGGCGGCGCCATACTGGCGGGCTGGCTGCTGCAGGATATCGCCTGGCTGGGCACCTGGCCGCCACCGCCGATCGCGCGCCTGCCCGGCCTGGCGCTGATCGTGGTGATCGACTCGGCACTGCGCGTGGGCGCGAAGGGCCGGGGGGCGAAGGGCGGGGCCTGGGTGAAGCTGATCATCGCCTCGGCGCTGGCGGCCTGGTGGCTGCGGGGGGCGCCGCTTGCGGGCATCGGAATCGTGAATTGCATGCCTGTGTTCATGGGGCTGGCCTTCGCGTTTCCGCTGGCGCGGCGGCTCGCACTGGGGGATGTGGGGTGGGGCAGCGCGGCGGCGGCGCTGGTGCTGGCGGCGGCACTGCATGTGACAGGCGCTTCGCCGCACTGGTCGCGCGCGGCGCTGGTGCCGGCCGTGGCGGCGCTGGCGCTGATCGGGGTGCGTCAGGCCGGGGGTGTGCTGGCGGGCATGATCACTGTGGCGGCCGCGGCGGCGCTGGTGGCTTCCGACCGGGGGCGGTTGGTGCCGGTGGATGTGGCGTGCCTGATCCCGGTGGTGGCGTGGCCGCTTACCAAAAAGATAAGGCTGGTCTTCTTTTCTGAAGAAAAGAAGCAAAAGACTTTTGATGCGCTGTCGCGGACTCGCCGGAAGCGTACGCAATAGTTAAAAGTTTTTTGGTTCTTTTTTTTCAAAAAACAACATTCTTTCTGACTTTCTGCGACACCACCCCCGCAATCCGCGTCTCCGCCCCCTCCGGCCGCCCGCAGGCGAGCCACAGAACCGACATGACCAGCAGGAAGACCGCGATGCCGAGCAGGCCGATGCCGGCGCCGGTGATCAGGGCCGGCAAGGGCGCCATGGAGACCGGGCGCCATCCCAGGCGGGTTGCCGCCAGCACGCCGATGGTGATCGCGCCCGCGGCCAGGCCCCGGACCAGGCCGCCCAGCATGGCGCGGAGCGGCACATGCCCGGTTCCGCGGAGCAGCCCGATGAACACGAAGGACTCCACCGCGATGCATGCCGCGCCGGCGATGGAGATGATGTCCAGCCGATGCGTGAGGCGGGTGACGACGACAAGGACCACCACGCGGGTGGCGGCAGCCGCCAGATTGGCGATGAAGTTGCGCCGCACGAAGCCGTTGGCCACCAGAACGGCGCTGCTGACCCAACTGAAGGCGGAAAAGACGCACATCCAGGCCAGGATGGCCACTAGCGGCTGCGCGGCCGCCCAACGGGGGCCCAGCAGAACCGCCACCACGTACCCGCCGGCGGCTGAAATGCCGATCACCAGCGGCAGGATCGCGAGAAACAGGGACGTGGCGACCACGGGGGCGAATCGCGTGGAACTGACGCCGCCATGCTGGGCGGAGGAGAACCCCGCGAACAGCGCCTCCGCCGAGGGCGAGATCAGCTCCGTGACCGGCAGGGTGCCGAGTTCGAGCGCGAGCAGGTAGATGCCGAGCAAGGCGGGACCGACCGCGGGGCCGATGACGAACGGATCGCAGCGCTCCCACACGAGATTGGCTAACGCGGTCGCCCAGGTCCAGGAGGAGAAGCCGGCGAGTTCCCGCCAGCCGGCGAGGCGAAACCGCGGGCGGTAGGGATGCACAATGTAGGTGAGAACCGTGCCGGCCACCTTGCCCACGATGATGCCGCACAGCAAAGCCCAGTAGGTGCGCAGCAGAAGCGCTGCCGTGATGGTGGTGGCGACCTGGAGCAGGCGCGGGATGGAGAGCAGCCGGAAGCGCATGGAATAGCGGATGTCGCGACGGAATTCGGCAACACCGATATTCTCCATTCCTTCGATCAGGGCGGCGGCGGCCAGCACCAGGATGACCGCCTGCAGCCGCGGCTCGCC
>PKZM01000172.1:2318-3786 GCA_003133065.1 Acetobacteraceae bacterium | reverse complement strand
GGACCTCAAGCGCGGCATCGACCAGGCCGTGGCTGCCGTGGTGGCCGAGCTGGCCAGCCGCACCAAGAAGATCACCACCCAGGCGGAGACCGCCCAGGTCGGCACGATCAGCGCCAATGGCGAGGCCGAGATCGGCCGCATGATCGCCGAAGCGATGCAGAAGGTCGGCAACGAGGGGGTGATCACCGTCGAGGAAGCCAAGGGCATCCAGACCGAGCTCGATGTCGTGGAAGGCATGCAGTTCGACCGCGGCTACATGAGCCCCTACTTCATCACCAACGCCGAAAAAATGACGGCGCAGTTGGATGACCCGTACATCCTGATCCACGAGAAGAAGCTTTCCTCGTTGCAGACGATCCTGCCGCTGCTTGAAGCGGTGGTGCAGTCAGCGCGTCCGTTGCTGATCATCGCGGAAGACGTGGAGGGCGAGGCGCTGGCCACCCTGGTGGTGAACAAGCTGCGCGGCGGCCTGAAGGTCGCGGCCGTGAAGGCCCCTGGCTTCGGCGATCGCCGCAAGGCGATGCTGGAGGATCTGGCGATCCTGACCGGCGGCACCGTGATCAGCGACGATCTCGGCATCAAGCTGGAGACCGTGACGCTGGACATGCTCGGCCGGGCCAAGAAGGTGCTGATCGAGAAGGAAACCACCACCATCGTCGAGGGCATCGGCAAGTCCGAGGACATCAAGGGCCGCTGCGCGCAGATCCGCGCGCAGATGGAGGAGACCACATCCGACTATGATCGCGAGAAGCTGCAGGAACGGCTGGCCAAGCTGGCCGGCGGTGTGGCCGTGATCCGCGTCGGCGGGGCGACCGAGGTTGAGGTGAAGGAGCGCAAGGATCGTGTTGACGACGCGCTGCACGCGACCCGTGCGGCCGTTGAGGAAGGCATCGTCCCCGGCGGCGGCGTCGCCCTGGCGCGGGCTTCCCTGGTTCTGGCGACGCTGAAGGGCCAGAACGCGGATCAGACGTTTGGCATTGAGGTTGTCCGCAAGGCGCTCCAGAGCCCGATCCGTCAGATCAGCGAGAACGCCGGCGAGGATGGCGCGGTGATCTCCGGCAAGGTGCTGGAGAACAGCGAGTACAACTTTGGTTTCGACGCCCAGAGCGGCCAGTACAAGGAGCTGGTTGCGGCCGGCATCATCGACCCGACCAAGGTCGTGCGCACCGCGTTGCAGAACGCAGCCTCGATCGCCTCGCTGATGATCACCACCGAAGCCATGGTCGCCGATCGCCCCGAGAAATCCGCCCCCCCGATGGGTGGCGGCGGTGGCGGCGGCGGCATGGGCGGAATGGGTGGCATGGGCGGGATGGATTTTTAAAGTCCACCTCACGTCCGCAAAATGCAGTGGGAAAAGGCCGGGGCAATTGCTCCGGCCTTTTTTCTTGGCCCTTTCGGTCACGCGCTTTGGCGTCCCACCCATCGGCCAGCGCTTCGGCCTGGTCTCGCCTTCCCGGAACAACCTCTC
>PKZM01000172.1:0-2225 GCA_003133065.1 Acetobacteraceae bacterium | reverse complement strand
CGCCATGCGGTGCGGCGCGTTCGCGCCGTTCCGCCTCAACGCCTGGGTGGTGCTTCCCGACCACATGCACGCGGTCTGGACGCTGCCCGCAGGCGACGATGACTTTCCGCGTCACTTCAATCCGGTCAAGCACGGCTACGTATCGCACCCGGCCGACTGGCCTTACTCNNAAATGCGCGTCCCACCCTACGCTGGCTTCGTGAAATCCTTCGTGGCTTTGTGTCTTCGTGGTTGAATCTTCCTTCCGGCCCGGAATCGGCCGCCAAATCGCGACCCATGCCCCAACATCGCGCGGCGCATCGCCCAACCGGCAACCCCTAAGAGCGCCGCTCTCTAAACCGTCCGCCCGCTCTCAGCCCGTACCTCCCCACCGCTATCCGGCAACCTCCCCCCCGGCAGCATCCGCTGCAGCTCCGGCTCGCGATCCAAAAACTGGTGTTTGAGCGCCCCCGCCACATGCACCGCCACCATCGCGTACAGCACATACGCCAGCGAGGTATGAATCTGGCTGAACAGAGCATGGATCTGCTCCTTGGTCGCCGGATCCTGGCTCTGGATGAAGCCGATACGGAACCACGGCACCACACCATACAGGTTCAGCGGATGCTGCGGCGCGCCCTTCCAGGCGCTATCGTGAATCCAGCCGGTCAGCGGCAACAGAAAGATAAGCGCGTAAAGCACCCAGTGCGCCCCATGGGCGGCCCGCCGCTCCCAGGGCGCGTAGGTGGCCGGCATGGCGGGCGGCGGGTTCGCCAAGCGCCACAACAGGCGCATGATGGCCAGGCCCAGAACCGTGATGCCAATGGATTTGTGCAGGTTGATCACCGGGCGCTGATCCGCATCGGGCAGCGAATCGACCACCCACACCAGCACCACGTTCACGATAATGAAGGCCGCAACCAGCCAGTGAAACACGATCGCAAGCTTCGTATAGCGTCCGTTATGGGTCATGGATGCGTCCGTTTGGGTTGACGTGGGGTGATGCCGGCACGAGCGCCCATGGCAATCATTTGCTACACTCTCTTTGCACCCGCCGCGTGGATGCGCCCGCACCCGGCGCGCCCACATTGGCATGAACGCCCGCTTTGCCAAACCGGACAACCGGCGGATTGGTCGAGGATCATGAAACTGCACCGTTCGCTCGACCAGATCGTCCGCACCCTCTCGCCGCGGTTCAATCCGCCGCCCACGCCGCTCGCCACGGTGCTGATCCACGGCTTCGTTCTGGTTCTGTGGATGGTGCTGTTCGCCCGCGCCTTCGGCAGCGGCGGCGTCTTCGCCTGGTCCACGGGCATTGTCTATGTGGGGTACGACACCGCCCTGCTGGTCTTCGTCTTCGTCCAGACTCTTCCCCTGTTGCGGGCGCCCAGGAAGCCGCCTGCGGACCACACACCGGTCACCCTCGGCGTGATCGTGGCCGCGCATAACGAGGCGGGGATCCTGCCGCGCACGCTGGCCGCCCTGTTCGCGCAAACCGACGCGCCGGACGAGATCGTGATCGCCGATGACGGCTCGGTGGACGGCACGGCCGATCTGCTGGCCGGCTACGGGCTGGCCATGCCGGCACTCGGCACGCTCGGCGCGCCCTCGCCCACGCACCCCGCCCTGCGCTGGCTGCGCCTGCCCCATGGCGGCAAAGCCCGGGCCCTGAATGCGGCAATCTGTCTGGTCACCTCCGAGGCGGTGCTGACGGTAGATGCCGATACGCTGCTGCACCCCCAGGCCATCGCCACGATGCGGGGCGCGTTTTCGGCCGACCCCGCCCTGGTCGCGGCAACCGGGGTGCTCACGCCGCTCTGCGGGGCCACGCTCAGCGGACGATTCTTCGAATGGTTCCAGACCTATGAATACATCCGCAATTTTCTCTCGCGCTATGCCTGGGCGCGGTTGAATTGCCTGCTGCTGATCTCCGGCGCCTTCGCCGGGTTCCGCAGGTCCGCGCTGATCGAGGTGGGCGGGTTCGATGATGATTGCCTGGTGGAGGATTACGAGCTGATCCACCGCCTGCTGCGGTTCTCCGCGCTGCACGCAAGGGGCTGGCACAGCACGGTGCTGGGGCGCGCGAAGGCCCTTACGGATGCGCCCGCCACGGCCGGCGCCTTCCTGCGGCAGCGCCGGCGCTGGTTCGGCGGCTTCCTGCAAACCCAGTTCTGGTACCGGGACATGGTGGGCAACCGCCGCTATGGCTGGCTGGGCCTGGCGATGCTGCCGGTGAAGGCGGCCGA
>PKZM01000128.1:281-6211 GCA_003133065.1 Acetobacteraceae bacterium | reverse complement strand
GTGATGCGGCGCGCGTTGGTGGCGCCGGGGTAGCGGCGGCAGGCGGCCAGCAGCTCGGCGATGGGGTATTTGCGGTTCAGCGGCACCAGTTCGTCGCGCAGATCGTCGCGCACGGCGTGCAGGGAGACGGCGAGGTTGACGCCGAGCTCCGCGCCCGCGCGGTCCATCATCGGCACCACGCCGGAGGTGGAGAGGGTGATGCGGCGGCGGGACAGGGCGATGCCCTCGCCATCCATGACGATGCGCATGGCGCGGGCGACGTTTTCGTAGTTGTACAACGGCTCGCCCATGCCCATCAGCACGATGGTGCTGAGCAGGCGCGGGGTTTCGCCGCGCGGGCTGGGCCATTCGCCATAGGCATCGCGGGCGGCCATGAACTGGCCGACGATTTCGGCGGTGCCCAGATTGCGCACCAGCGTTTGCGTGCCGGTATGGCAGAAGCGGCAGGAGAGGGTGCAGCCGACCTGGCTGCTGATGCAGACCGCGCCGCGATCCTGCTCGGGGTCGGGGATGTAGACGGTTTCGGCCTCCTGGCCGTCGCGGAAGCGGAAGAGGAATTTGCGGGTCTCATCCTCGCTGGTTTGCACCACCGCGGCTTGCGGGCGGCCGATGATGAAGCGCTCGGCGAGTTTTTGCTGAAGCGGCCGAGCGATCGAGCTCATGGCGGCGAAATCGGTGGTGCCCTGGTGGTAGATCCAATGCCAGAGCTGCTTGACGCGGAATTCCGCCTCACCGATGGCGGAAATTTCGGCCGCCAGCTCCTCGCGGGTGAGGCCCACCAGGTCGCGCCGCCCATCCGGCAGAACATGGGGCGGCGGGTTGAAGAGCGCGGATTTGGCCAGGATACGCGTGCGTTCGGCGGCGGTAAGGTCGTCCTGCGCGGGCACGGCCTGGTGGAGCGGGGCGTTCATGGGGTGGAAGCCGTGGCGGCGGGCGCGGGGCACACTTTGGCCAGCGCGGCGTAGGCACCCGCGAAACCCTTCAGGCTGAAATGGTCGATGGCGGGGATGCCGCGGGGGCCTGGCAGTTTTGCCGCCACACTGCCCTCATGGCCGAAGGCGGCGATGGCGGCGGCATTGTCCCGCGCGAAGGCGGAGCGGCCGGCGATGTAGAACAGCATTTTGGTGGAACCGGCCTGAAGCGTTGCATCCTCGTGGCCGGAGAGCAGGAAGCCGGCGCTGAGCGCCGCGACATCGTGGCTCTTGGGCCGGCGGGTGACGCTGAGCACCACGTCGCCACGGCCGGGGATATGCTGGGGCGTCGCTTCGGCGCGGGTAAAGACGAAGCAGGTGACCGCATCGCCCTCGCGATGGGTGGCGGCCTGCCACTGGCCGAAGGTGCCGATCGGCTTAGGGGCGCCACCATGCGTGGTGCGGTGGCCCGGCGGATGCGCCGAATCCGCCAAGGCGGGGCAGCAAGCCAGCAGGTAAACCAGAGAGAGTGCAAGGCGCATGGCCCACAGATACGGCTGACAGTTGCCAGTTGCCAGTTTTCAGTTTTCAGCCGGTGCCTCTGACACCTGAAAGCTGATAACCGGCAACTGACTCACCGCTCGGGTTCGTCGCCTTCGGGTTCCACCTCGAGGTCGCCGCCGATGGCGTCCGCGTCGTCGTCCAGGTCAGAGGTGTCTTCAAGAACACCCTCCTCGGCCTCGTCGTCGGCGGCTTCCACCTCGATCTCGGTTTCGGCGTCGTCCATCACCACGGCCTTCTTCGGCTTGCGCAGCTCCGCCACGTTACCGCCGCGGCGTGGCCGGGGCTGATCGGCCGGCTGCTCCGTGCCGCATTTGGGGCAGATCGCGGGCGACTTCGTGAGGTCGTAGAAACGCGTGCTGCATGAGACGCAGATGCGTTTTAGTCCGAGTTCTGGCTTTGCCATGCGTAACCCTTGGAACGTCAGTCCGCCGAAGGGCGCGGGCCATGCCATGCGCGGCCACCCTTGTCAAACGGCGCCTGATCGCAGTGAATCGGCCCACGGAACGGCTGCTTCCTACCCTTTGGCGACTGGCCGCGCTAAACTCTGTGCTTTGCCTTCCAAAGGACCAGACCATGAGCCTGCGGGCCAGTTTTACGGAGGCGATGAAGGCCTCCATGCGCGCGGGCGATGCGCCCCGCACCTCCACGCTGCGCATGATGATGGCCAAGCTGAAGGATATCGATATCGCCGCGCGCCCGAGCGGCGGTGATCCGGTGCCGGACGAGGCGATCATGTCCATGCTGCGCGGCATGGTGAAGCAGCGGCGGGAGGCGGCGGAGTTGTATGTTCAGGGCCACCGGCCGGAGCTGGCGGCCAAGGAGAACGCCGAGATCGCGGTGATCGAGGGGTTTCTCCCACAGCAGATGGACGAGGAAGCGGTGGCGGCCGCCGTGGACGCCGCCATCGCGCAGACCGGCGCCAGCACGGCCAAGGATATGGGCCGCGTGATGGCCGCGCTGAAATCCGCCCATGGCGCCGCGCTGGACATGTCCAAAATCGGCCCGATCGTAAAAGCGCGCCTCTTCCAATAGTGGGCACCCAGACGGATAAAAGTTTTTTGCTTCTTTTTTTCAAAAAAGAAGAATCTTCTTTTCTGAAGAAAAGAAGCAAAAGACTTTTGTTCGTTTGGACCCGTCTGAAAAACCGGGGGGCAAGATAAAACTTCCGGATTCGTTTTTGGAGGAGTTGCGGGCACGGACGCCGATGGCGACGCTGGTCGGCCGGCGCGTGAAGCTGGCGCGGTCGGGGCGGCAGATGAAGGGATGCTGCCCGTTCCATGGCGAGAAAACGCCGAGTTTTTACGTGTACGAGGACGGGTATCATTGCTTCGGCTGCGGTGCGCATGGCGATGCGATCAGCTTCGTCATGCAAACCCAGGGTGCCTCCTTCATGGAGGCGGTGCAGTCCCTGGCCGGCGAAGCGGGGCTGGAGGTGCCCAGGCCCAGCCCGACGGCCGAGGCGGCCGAGCGCACGCGGCTGGATCTGCACGGTGTTCTGGCGGCGGCGCAAAAGCATTACCGGGATCGGCTGTATGCCCCGTCCGGGGCGGCGGCGCTGGCCTATCTGCGCGAGCGTGGGCTGACGGAGGAGACGATCGCCCGCTTCGGACTCGGCTGGTCCGGCGAGGGGCGTGGCGCGCTGGCCGCGGCGCTGGCCGGCAGCAATGCCACGCAAGGCCAGTTGCTGGAGGCCGGGCTGCTGCGCAGCGGCGAGGATGGGGATATCCGTGGCGAGCTGTTCTTCAACCGGGTGATGTTCCCGATCCGCGACCGGTCGGGCCGGATGATCAGTTTCGGCGGCCGAATCCTGGGCGCGGGCCAGCCGAAATACGTCAATGGTCCGGAGACGCCGCTGTTTTCCAAGCGGCGCACGCTTTACGCGCTGGATCAGGCGCGGGAGGCCGCGCGCCGGCCGCCGGCAGAGGGCGTGGATAACCGCGTGGTGGCGGTTGAGGGCTATATGGACGTGATCGCCCTGCACCAGGCTGGTTTTTCGGCTGCCGTGGCACCCTTGGGGACCGCACTCACCGCCGAACAGCTCGAGGAGCTTTGGCGCCTCTCGCCGTCACCTACCTTGTGTTTCGATGGGGATGCGGCGGGTGCACGGGCGGCGGCGCGGGCGGCGCAGACGGTGCTGGCGGCACTGGCACCCGATCGGACGATCCGCATCGCCACCCTGCCCGCCGGCGAGGACCCCGACACGCTGGTGCGCCGCCGCGGGCCTGCCGCCTTTGCCGCCGTGCTGGATGCGGCCAGGCCGCTGGATGAGGCGCTGTTCGATCTGCTGCGCTCCGCCGGGGGCGACAAGACGCCGGAGCAGCGTACCGCGTTCCGGATGCGCCTGGAGGCCGCCGCGGGGGCCATCGGCGACAAGAAGCTTGGCGCCGAATATCGCCGCAGCCTGCTGGACCGGTTTTTTGCCGCCGCGCGCCGCGGCGCCGCCAGGCCGCAGGTGACGCAATCGGCCCGCCCGGTACCCGGGGTAGATGGGGCCATGCTCAGCCGCGCGCGCAAGCTGACCGCTATCCTGCTGCATCACCCGGACCTGGCGCGCGACCTGGAGGAGGCGTTTGGGGCCCTGCCGCTACCAGACACCCTGCGGCCGCTGCGCGACGCGATGCTGGCGTGGTTCGCCGATGCGCATCCGGGCGACGAGGGCATGCCCGTCTCGGTGGAAGTGGCAAGCCGGCGCCTTGACTCTGGCGCCCTCATCAACCACCTGCACGCTCTTGGATTATCGTTGGAACTGAGTGGCGCGCTGGACGAAACCCCGTCTTGCGGACGCCCGGGCGCCCAGGCCGCCGAGGCTGAGGCGGGATGGTGGCATTTTTATGGGCTTATGCACCGTGAGGGGCTTGAACATGCTGTGGAGTCTGCCCGGATGCACTTTCTGGCCCGCCCTGACGATCCGGCGACACTAGCCCGATTCAACGCGCTCTGCCTGGCTTTGTTCCGGCTGCGGCGGGGCGAACAGTCCGACCTTGGCGAAGAGGTCGAGGGCGAGCTTTTCGACGAGTGATATTCGACGACCGATACTGGAGACATAACGTAGATGGCGACCAAGCAGGCAACGACCGCAGAAGCCGCGACAGCCGAGCAGGACGCCGAGACCTCGCTGCTCGATACCCAGTCAGCCGCGGTCAAGCGGCTGATCGCCAAGGGGCGCGAGCGCGGGTATATCACGTTCGAAGAGCTGAACGCGGTTCTGCCGCCCGAACAGATGTCCTCCGAGCAGATCGAGGATATCATGTCCATGCTCAGCGAAATGGGCATCCAGGTTGTCGAGAACGAAGACAACGAGGATGGCGAGATCGTTGCCAAGCCGGAGAAGGCCGAGGGCGAGCCGGACGAGGCCACCGAAGCCGGCGGCAATGTGGATGAGGAGAGCCTGGGCCGTACCGATGATCCGGTGCGGATGTATCTGCGCGAGATGGGCAGCGTGGAGCTGCTCTCCCGCGAGGGCGAGATCGCGATCGCCAAGCGGATCGAGGCCGGCCGCGATATGATGATCGGCGGGCTTTGCGAAAGCCCGCTGACCTTCCGCGCCATCATCAACTGGCATGACGCGCTGAAGGCCGGCCGCATGCTGCTGCGCGACATCATCGATCTGGAAGCCACCCAAGGGGCCGGCGCCGCGGTGGAGGCCGAGGCGGCAGCTGAGGCCGCCGTGCCTGGTGACGGTGCTGCCGAGGCCGGCGACGGTGATGCGCCGGCGGTGGCGTTTGTGCCGCCGGCCGACGAGCCGGAGGATGGCGAGGAAGGCGAGGGGGCCGGGCTTTCGCTCTCCGCGCTGGAGGAGAAGCTGAAGCCGGAAGTTCTGGAAACCTTCGAGGAGATCGAGAACCTCTACAAGAAGCTGCACAAGATGCAGTCCAAGCGGCTGGAGACGCTGACCTCGGGCGAGGAGATGAACCTGCGCTCGGAGAAGACCTACGAGAAGGTCCGCGAGGAGCTGGTGGCGCGCGTGCAGCAGGTGCGGCTGCACAATAACCGCATCGAGGAGCTGGTGACGCAGCTCAAGCAATTGACGCAGCGGCTGAACGGGCTGGAAGGCCAGTTGCTGCGCTTTGCCGAGAGCAGCAAGGTGGCGCGCGACGATTTTCTGGCGCGGTATCGCGGCCACGAGCTTGATCCGAACTGGATGGAGATGGTGGCCTCCCTGCCCGGCAAGGGCTGGAAGGCGTTCGCCACCAAGTATTACGCGCAGGTGGCCGATGTGCGGTCGCAGATCGGCGCCATCGCCAACGACGCGGGGCTGCCGATCGCGGAGTTCCGGCGGGTGTATGCCACGGTGAGCCGTGGCGAGCGGGATAGCGCGCGCGCCAAGAAGGAGATGATCGAGGCAAATCTGCGCCTGGTGATTTCGATTGCCAAGAAATACACCAATCGCGGCCTGCAATTCCTGGATCTGATCCAGGAGGGCAATATCGGGCTGATGAAGGCGGTGGATAAGTT
>PKZM01000128.1:0-227 GCA_003133065.1 Acetobacteraceae bacterium | reverse complement strand
CGCAAGGTGCTGAAGATCGCCAAGGAGCCGATCAGCCTGGAGACGCCGATCGGCGACGAGGAGGACAGCCATCTCGGCGACTTCATTGAGGACAAGGGTGCCGTGATCCCGCTGGATGCGGCTATCCAGGCCAATCTGCGCGAGGCCACCACGCGTGTGCTGAGCAGCCTGACGCCGCGTGAGGAACGTGTGCTGCGCATGCGCTTCGGCATCGGGATGAACACCGA
>PKZM01000206.1 GCA_003133065.1 Acetobacteraceae bacterium | reverse complement strand
GGCATCGCCGTGGCGCTGGAGTTCACCGGGCCGCTCGCGGTGGCGCTCCTCGGCTCCCGGCGGCCCCTTGATTTTCTCTGGGTGGCTTTCGCCGTGATCGGCGTTGGGCTTCTTCTGCCCCTGCGAGGCGGTCCGGCGCCCGTGGATCCCCGCGGCCTGCTTCTGGCCCTGGGCGCCGGCGTCTGCTGGGCGCTCTACATCGTGTTTGGCCAGAAAGCCGGGGCCGGCGGGAGCGGGCAGGCCGTCGGCTACGGAACCTGCATCGCCGCCCTGGTCGCCGCCCCGTTCGGCATCGCCCACGCCCGGATGCATCTGCTCAGCCCGGCCCTCCTCGTCCTGGGACTGATGGTGGCCCTCCTCGGCAGCGTCATTCCCTATTCCCTGGAGATGGTCGCCCTCTCACGCCTCCCGGCCAAGACCTTCGGCATCCTGATGAGCGCCGAGCCGGCCATCGGCGTGGTGCTTGGCTTCCTCGTTCTGGGCGAGCGCCTCGGCCCGTTGCAGATCGTGGCCGTGCTCACCATCATCGTCGCCTCGGCGGGCGCGGTGGTCACCCAGCGACGCAGCGATGCCTCTACCCTTCCGTGGCCGGCGGACTGACATGAGCCTGTCATGGAGGGGGCGCAGACTGCGCCGTCGATCAGGGGGGGCGAACATGCGCGGCGTTGGACTTATTCTCGCGGCCGCTCTGGGGGCCTCCCTTGCCGCGGTGTCCGCCACGGCCGCGCCGGTGCTGCTCATCTCCATCGACGGGCTTCGCCCGGGCGATGTGCTCGAGGGGCCGGCGCGCGGCGTCAAGGACCCTAATCTTCAGCGACTTGCCCAGGAAGGCGCCTACGCCATCGGCGTGCGCAACGTTCTGCCTACGGTGACATACCCCAACCACACCACCCTGATCACCGGCGTGTGGCCGTCGGTTCACCGCGTCGCCAGCAACACCACCTTCGATCCGCTTCGGAAGAATATGGCCGGCTGGTACTGGTACAGTCAGGACATCAAGGTCCCGACCCTTTGGGACGCGGTCCACGCCAGGGGCGGGATCGTCGCGAGCCTCGGCTGGCCGGTGAGCGTGGACAATCCGTCCATCGATTTCGACATCCCGGAATACTGGCGGGCGCATAACTCCGAGGACGCCAAACTCGAGCATGCACTGTCCACGCCCGGCCTGCCCGAAGCCGTCTTGGCCCGCAGCGGCGTTGCCATCGGCAACCTGCAGGAGACCACCCCGGCTTCCGATCTCGCCAAGTCCAAGGCGGCCGCGGCCCTCATCGCCCTGAAACATCCCGCCTTTTTCACCCTGCACATCTCCAGCCTGGACGAGGAACAGCATCTGCATGGCCCCGGATCGCCCGAGGCCCTGGACGCCCTGGCCCGGATCGACTCGGAGGTGGGCGATCTGATCGCCGCCGCCCGGCGCGAGCAGCCAGGGCTGATCGTCGCCATCGTCTCCGACCATGGCTTCGCGCCGGTGGCGCATGATGTGAATCTGGGCCCCGCCTTCGTGGAGGCCGGGCTGATCACGCTGGACGATGCGGGAAACCCGGTGGCTTGGGAGGCCGCGCCGTGGATTTCCGGCGGCTCGGCGCAGGTGGTCCTGGCCCGGCCGGATGATCCGGCGTTGCGGGCCAAGGTGGCGGCCTTGCTGGCGAAACTCATGGCGGATCCGTCGCTGGGGATCGGCGCCGTTATCGGGCGGCCAGAGATTGCCGCCCAGGGTGGCGCGCCCGACGCGGATTTCTTCGTCGACGCCCGGATCGGTTACGAATTTGGAACCAGGCTCACCGGCCCGCTGCTTTCGCCCGGCCTTGAGAAAGGGACACACGGCTATTTTCCACAGCACCCGGAGATGCGCGCGACCTTCATCATCGCCGGCCCTGGCGTCGCAGCGCACGGCTCGCTGGGCGAGATCGACATGCGCGACATCGCGCCAACCCTCGCCAAACTGATGGATGTCGCCCTGCCCACGGCGACCGGGAGGACGCTCTTCTAAGCACTCTGGAAGGCGCGCTTCACGCGCGGCGTCTTTCAAGCTAGACGAGCGCGATGGGGCGCCGGGGGCGATCGACGGAACGAATGGGGCTGGGCGCGATCCTGGCGCTTATCGCCCTTGTGTTTCAGGTGGCGGCGCCGCCCGGCTTCATGGTCTCGCCCTCCAGCGATGGCCCTGCCATCGTCATCTGCACCGGTCACGGGCCCCTCACGCTCGATGCCCGCACGGGCGTTCCTGCGCACAAGCCCGCCAAAGCCGCGCATGACGGGGTCTGCGCCTTCGCCGGGCATGGCGTCGCCGTCTCGCCGCCGGCCCTGGCGTTCCTCGGCCGCGCTGATTTCACGCCTTCAACGATCGCGCCTTCAAAACGCGCCGATCTTGCCCCCGGGCGCGGCCTCGCCGCTCCTCCGCCGCCGTCCCAGGCGCCGCCGCTCGTCCTGATCTGATCGGACTTCCCGCCCGCGCGCTCCTGGTTGGGGCGCGCGCATCGCCGCCTCGCGCGGCGCGATCTTTTCAGGACACGCTCATGACTCGCAACACCACGGCCGCCCGCTGGGCGGCCCTCGCCGCCGTGGCCACGCTGCCCGCTCTGGCCACCGCCCTCACCCCCACCTTCGCCGAGGCCTGCGCCTGCGGCTGCGGCGTCTTCGATGTCGGAGACGGAACCTTCATGCCCAGCGACGCTCCCTCAGGCATCACCGGGTGGTTTCGCTACAGCTACATGGACCAGAACCAGAACTGGGAGAACAGCGGCAAGGCGCCGGCCGCCGACAATGGCGACAAGGAGATCAAGACCAGCTTTTTCACCATCGGCGGGGATTATACGATCAACGCCAAATGGACCGTGATGGCCGAGCTGCCGATCTATGACCGCGCCCTCACCACCACCGATGACGGCACGGTTTTCGGTCCGGCGGGAAGCGTTTACACGGGCCATCTCACCGACATCGGGGATCTGCAGATCAGCGGGATCTACACCGGTCTCTCGGCGGATATGTCCACGGGCCTGAGCTTCGGCGTCAAGCTTCCCACCGGCAACTACACCGGGCCGATCGGCCCGCTGGGGGGTTACGAGTTCGACCGCGACAGCCTGCCGGGCACGGGCAGCACGGATCTGATGTTCGGCGCCTACCATTCCGGCAAGGTGACGGGCGACGGCAAGCTTTCGTATTTCACCCAGGCCCGGGTGCAGGTCGCGGTGATGACGCGGGACGGCTACCGGCCCGGCAATGAGTTCGATAGCGCCGCGGGCCTCACCTATAATCTGGGATCCTTCGGCCGGGTCTCGAAGGTGGCTCCGATCCTGCAGCTGCTCAACAGCTATCGGGCCCACGACAGCGGGGTGAACGCCGACCTGCTCAATTCGGGCTATGAGCGGCTGCTCATCTCTCCCGGAGTCGAGGTGAAGGTGAACCGTGTCCGCATCGACGCGGACGTCGCCTTGCCGATCTTCCAGCACACGAACGCGGCGGCCAACGTGAACATCGAAGGCACGTCCGGCCAGCTGGTCGCGCCGGCCCTGTTCAAGGTCCAGATCGCCTACGGCTTTTAGCGGGCGATCGTTAAAAAAAACCCCGGCGCGAGCCGGGGTTTTTCTCGTCTGGGATTGACCTCTTGGCCTAACGCCGGCCGCCGCCCATGAAGAACAGCAGAAAGCGGAACAGGTTGACGAAGTCGAGGTAGAGGCTGAGGGCGCCATAGCTGGTGGCGACGCTCATGGCCGCCTGGTCGCCGCCGAGCTGATAATAGGTGAGCTTCATCCGTTGGGTATCCGCCGCGATCAGGCCGGCGAAGATGCCCACGCCAATCAGGTTGATAGCGAACACCAGGGCCGGGGAATGGAGGAAAATCGAGGCAATGGAAGCGAAGATCAGGCCCCACACGCCCATGATCAGGAAGCTGGCCATGCCCGAAAGATCCCGCTTGGTGGTGTAGCCCACCAG
>PKZM01000023.1 GCA_003133065.1 Acetobacteraceae bacterium | reverse complement strand
CCAATCCTACACCACGCCACGGGGCACGATCAGTAAAAAGGGCTAGGCCCTCCGTGAGGCGGGAATTTTTGAATTTTGCTCAACCCACGGCGCCTTAATCGGAACGATCACGCAAGAGGCTTTCATAAATCTCCAAATCGATTTGAGAGAAACAACAAAATGTAACGCTTTCGACAAACTTACTGCTCGTTGCAAACGTTCGGACAGTATCGATCGCTGTAGCGGCGGCTTGATCCAGCGGGTAGCCAAAAATGCCAGTGCTAATGCATGGGAAAGCGATTGTTCGGAGACGCTCGCTCTCGGCTATTTCAAGTGAACCCAAGTAGCAGGAGGCCAATAGGTCCCTCTCGCCCTTTGTTCCTCCTTGCCACACGGGACCGACTGTATGAATGATAAACTTCGCCGGAAGGCGGTATCCTTTGGTGAGCTTAGCCTTGCCGGTCTTGCAGCCCCCGAGAAGACGGCATTCGTGCACGAGATCAGGCCCCGCGGCACGGTGGATCGCGCCATCGACGCCTCCCCCACCAAGCAGAGATGAATTGGCCGCGTTCACGATTGCGTCGACCGGAAGCTTCGTGATGTCAGCCAGTATCGCGTGTAGCGTAACTGAACGCTGCATGGGCATTGTCAACGGGCACCATTCGTTTCAGAGCGCGCGGTAGCAACTGGCTTCTGTCTTGGCAACTACCTTGCTTCGCGCCAGAAATCTGGTCTTTGCGTAAATCCGTAATTCTGGATCGCTTAATGCCCGCCTTCAGGTGCAGCGACGCGTCTCGGTTTTGACCGCCATAGCCGCAAAGCCACCACAACCGGCCTCCGCCAAAACCGAGCTGGCGAACCATAACGAATGGAACCCCAAAGCGCCCCCGGCGCATCCGCGCAGTCAGCCAAACAAGCCGCTCGACTCAAGCACGAACATACCTCAACCTCACCATGTCCTCGCCATTCCACTCGCTGCCCACAAGGCGCAGCGGCGGCCGAGGCCCGGCAAAAAATGGCGTGCCACTACCAAGCACGATCGGGCGAAAGTAGAGCCGATACTCTCCTTGGCGTCCTTGGCGCGCTTGGCGGTAAAATGCCCCGGTTCGACACCGCAAACCTCTCCGACGACCCTTCCTCATGCCCTCAACTTCGAATGCCGATACCCATACAACCCATACACAACCCCCCCAACCACCAGCCACATCGCCAGCCGCACCCACGTATCGCTCGCCAGCGAAAACATCAGCGCAATACACGCCAAAACCGCCAAAATCGGCGTAAACGGCATGAACGGCGTCTTGAACGCCCGCGGCGCATCCGGCATCGTCCGCCGCAACACCAAAACCCCCGCGGAAACCACCGCAAACGCCAGCAACGTCCCGATCGAAACAAGATCGCCCAGCAAATCCAGCGGAAACAGCCCGGCAAACAACGCGGCCCCAACCCCCGTCACGATGCTGCCAACATAAGGCGTATTATACTTCGGATGGATGCGCGCGAACGCCGGCGGCAACAGCCCATCCCGCCCCATGGCGTAAAAAATCCGCACCTGCCCGATCAACGTCACCAGCAATACCGATACCAGGCCGAACACCGCCACAATGCTCACGCACCACCGCGCCCAGGCCAGCTTGTTGCCCTGCGCACGCATCGCCTCCGCGATCGGATCGGCCACGTTCAGCGTGCGGTAATCGGCAATGCCGGTCATCACCAGTGAAACACCCACATANNTTCGTCTCCTGCCCCAGCGTCGAAATCGAATCGAACCCCACATACGCAAAGAACAAAATCCCCGCGGACCGCATCACACCCGAAATCCCGAAACTGCCGGAAACCCCGGTATTGGGCGGAATGAACGGCACCCAGTTATGCGGATGAATAAACGGGATCGCCCCCACGATCACCGCCAAAATGGCAAGTATCTTGATCCCCACGACAATGTCGTTCACCTGCGCGGTCAGCCGCGTGCCGCGCATGATCAGATAGGCGGTGAACAAAGTGATCGATACCGCCGGCAGATCAATCCATTTGCCGCTGGAAACCACATGCCCGTTCACCACCGCCAGCGGCGCCCCGGTAATCGCGTCCGGCAGATCTATCCCAAAGGAATGTAAAGTCTGCGTCGCATAGCCGGACCAGCCGATCGCCACCAAACTGCCGGACATCAGATATTCCAGCAGCAAACACCAGCCGATCAGCCACGCCACACCCTCGCCCATCGTGGCATAGGCGTAGGAATAGGCGCTGCCCGCCACCGGAACCAGGCTCGCGAACTCCGCATAGCACAACGCCGCCAGCAAACACGCGAAACTCGCCAACACGAACGAAAGTGCCACCGCCGGCCCGGCATGCAACGCCGCCTCCGGCCCCGTCTGCACGAACAAGGAAACACCCACAGCGGAGCCGACGCCGAAACATACCAGATTGCGCAAACCAAGGCTGCGCTGCAGATGCCCGCCACCATGCGGGTCCTCGTCGCCGTCGGATTCCAAAAGCATCCGAGACACTGGTTTGAGCGCAAAAAGGCCAGGGGCTCTGCCCCTGGACCCCGCTGGGGCCTTAGGCCCCAGACCCCGTCCTGTTAGCTGTACAACCGAAGCCTTCTCTATGGGCACAGGCATCTACAACCTTACAAACGGGCCTGGCCCGATTAACCGAAGGCACCCACGCAATGCGTCACGGCCGTGCCAATCTCCCGCACCATAGCAAACAGTTCCGCCAACGGACGAAAAATCAGCTCATGCTCCCGCTCATAACTCACCGCCGCCCGCGGGCCAGCCACCTCGCCATAATCCCGCGCCGCGGAAGGGTCAGCCCCTTGGGGAAATACCTCGCCGAGAATCACCAGCGCCGCCGGCACGTCAAGCCGCAGGATCCGCGCCGCTAGCGCCTCCCGCGTGGTCCCATGGCGGGGCGAAAACTCCGGGATCGCCGTGGAAAGCAGCCATATCCGGCCGATCAGCGCAATCCGCAGCGCATGCAGCAACACCTCCACCGTCCCCATCCGCGGCGCCGCCGGCCACGCCTCCCGCAACTGCAAATGATCAGCCTGAATCTGGCGGAACATCGCCTGGGCGGGGGCCCACATCCCCATTTGCTCCTGCCCGCGCGCAATCTCAATCAGCGCCCGCGCCCGGCCAGGCCGGCGCGCATGCGCCGCGCGGTCCAGCCAAGATCCCGGATCGATCATCGAAATCACCGCCCGCAACACATCGAGGTCCGAATGCTGCAACGCATGCGATGCGAAATCCATCGCCCGGCGAAACCGGGGGCTCTGCTCCAGCATGTCGGCAAATTGCTCCGGGCTGCGCGCGGCGGCCGCCCCCACCCCCTGCAGCGTGTTCGCGCACCACCCAAGCTGCTGCAAAATCGCGTTGTTCGGGATCGCCCGCAATTCCCGCGGATGCCGGATCACCGCCGGCCCCCCACTATCGGATTGCCGCGCCGCAGGCCGCGATCCCGATGGGTCCAGAAGCGCCGGCCCAAACGCCCCCAGCAGCGACGCATAGCCAGGATCCTCCACCAGATCCTGCATCGACATGCCGATGGTGGTAAAAAAATCGGCCGCGAAATCGGGGTCGCGGTAGATCGGATCGGTCGATTTCGGCACACTGGCAAACGCATGCTTGGCAATGCGCGCAACCGTTGCCAGCGCCAGCGCCGTGGTGCCGAACAGCAGATACCCGTCCCCACCCTGGAACGCGCTCTCCTCGCGCACCGCGATCCCCGCATTGGCAAACGCCTGGCGGGCCACGCTCGGCGAAAGATAGCGCAGCCGGTCCAGCAAGGATCCGGGATGCGCGCCGCGGCCGATGCTCTCGCCATGCGTATCGAACAGCACCAGCTCCACACCCGTCAGGCCGTGGCGCACCATCAGCTCCGCCACCTTCAGCCGCAGCCGCTCGATCAGGTAGCTCGCCGCCAACTGGCCCACATACCGGCCGGAATCCGAATAGCCGAATTGCAGCGCCATCCGGCCAAGCCGCTTGAGATAGGCACGATAGATCGGGCTGCGCAGCGCCTCCTCCANNCGGTCATCCACGCCGAACAGTTTGGCCAGCCACAGCGCGCACAGCAGCGTATAGCCGCTCTCCGTCTCCGCAATCAGGAACCGAACCGGCGATGTAGCATCAATATGTTTCGTGATCTGCGCAACCGTCATCAGCAACTTCGCAGCCGATGCCTGCTCCGCCAGGATCGCGCCAAAATCGACCGGAACGGAATGTACACTTTCCAGCGCCGTATTGATCTTCGCCAGCATCGTGCGCCGGCGCGCGCGGTCGCCCGGCGCGCTGTCCAGCCCCAGGCGCAGACGCACCGCGTTATGGATCTGGAACGAATTCAGCCGCACATGGGTGTGCGCCAGCGCCAGGCCGTGTGCCGCCAGGCCGGCATGGGCCACGGCGTAGTCCATGCGCGTATCGTCGTCCGCGTGCGCCATCGCGGCTTCAAAAAGCGGCGTCAGCGTCTCGGCGCGGGTCAGCGCCGTCTCGTGCCCGCCAACCAGCAAGGTGGCGAATTGCTCGGTCTGCGCCGGATCCGGCTGCGCCGGGCAGGCCGCGATCTGCGCGTCCACCGCGGCCATCGCGGCGTCCAGCCGGGCCACCAGAGCGTCGCTGCCGGGCAGGTCAGCAATCTGCCGATGCACCCGGGCAAATTGCAGGCGCTTCATCACCAGCCGCAGGCGCAGCGTGTCCCACCAGCCGATATCGGTGCGCCCGTCCGTGTCGTAGCCCACCCAGCTTGCCAGAATGATCGGGCGTGGCGCGAGGCTGGACCAGCGATCCGGCCAGCACGCGCGGGCCGCGCCGAGCAGCGCACGCGACAGGGCATCCAGCGCGTCCCGTCCATTCTCGATGGCAATGCGGGCGGCCTCGAACTCCTCCGCCAGCGTTGGCCGCGTGGGCCGGTGGCTGGGCAGGCTTTCTGCTTGCCCCTGGCCGCTGGCCGAAGCGGCCAGGGCGGTGAACACCGGGGCGGCGAGCGCGAACGTCGGGTGCGCGGTGAACACGGCGGCAAAGCGGGGGCGCTCCACCATATCGCGAAAGGCCTTCAGCTTCACAGCGCTGTCATTGGGGTCGGGCCGCGCCAGGCGGGCGGCGATCGTGGCAAAGGCCTCCAGCGCCGCCGCCGGGTTTGTGCCACCCACATAATTGGCCAGCCGCCGCGCGCGCCCGGCGAACGCCTGGTCCCGCAACTCCCGGATCAGCGCGGCCACACCGGGAATATCCAGCTCGCCGTCATCCATGCGGCGCGTGATGGAAAGCGCCACCGCCAGCACCGGATTGCCGAACGGATCCTCAGCCGCATGCGCCCGCGCTCGCTCGGTCAGGGCAAGCAGCTCATCGGCCACTGAATGCGCGTGTGCGTGGTCATCAGGCATGACACGAGCCTAGCATCACCTATGCCACGCGGCGGAAGACGGCGGTTAGTCGTTCCCGTTTTGTTTCACGTGAAACAATCTATCGGGCAGGAAGCAAGAAAGGCCTTCTTTTTTGAAAAAAAGAAGCAAAAAACGTTTAGCTTTTGGGGGTCGTGCAGAGGAAGAGGCCAAAACTCACGGCAGCGGCGCGGATGGTGGGGCGGTCGCCGGGGAAAATCATTTTTACGGTGCGGGGGGCGAAACCGCGCTCCGCCACGCCGAACCAGACCAGGCCAACCGGCTTTTCGGGGCTGCCGCCGCCCGGGCCTGCAATGCCTGTTACCGAAACACTCAGGTCGGCCCGCGCATGGGCCAGCGCGCCCGCCGCCATGGCAGCCGCCACCTCAGCACTGACAGCGCCGTGCCGTGCGATCAGCGCAGGGTCCACGCCCAAAGCCTCCGCCTTGGACTCGTTGGAATACGTCACAAACCCCCGCTCGAACACGTCGGACGATCCGGCAACATGCGTCAGCGCAGCCGCTATCAGGCCACCAGTGCAGCTTTCAGCGGTCACCAACCGCCGCCCCTCAGCGCGCAAGGCGGCGAGAAGAGCGGCGGCCTGATCGAGCGTGGCTTGCGGCAGCATCAGGCGAGCTTGCCGCAATCGAGCGCGCGGCAGAAGGCGGCGTGGTCGCGCTCCGTCTGGTCGGCATAGTCCATGGCGAAATCGGCAATGGCCGTGTCGAAATCCCCGCGCGTGTCGCTGAACGCGGCAATGGCATGGGCCAGAGTCGCCGCATCGCCGGCACGGCCATGGGCGCGGGCAAGGGTGCGGCCGCACAAAGCGGCGGTGAAGCGCAGCATGTCCGATTCGATCGTGGCGCCGATCTGCGCGAGATGGCCATCCTTGAGGCGACGCACATAGAAATGCCGCCCGCCGATCGGGGCCGGGGTCCAGCCAAGAAAAATGTCGCTCTGCGCCTGCAGGCGCCGCTGGCCAATCACCACGCGCTCGCCCTGCGCGTCGTAGGCGGGGCCGCCGGGCAGATTCCGCGCCAGAACCGAGACCTGCGCCTCCTTCACCTGCAGCAGCAACGGCGCGTTCGCGGCCGAGGCAAACAGGCCGATGGCGCAGAACGTGCCGACCGACCCCACGCCCACCACCTTGAACGCGCGATCCACCAGGCGGTAGCGCGAGAACAGATCGGCGCAATGCGGCTGCAAGGTGGCCGGATAGGCCGCGAAGGCGGCCTCGATCGTATGGGCGTGCTGCGGCAAATGCCGGATGGCGCCGGTGTGGGAGGACGGCTCCTTCAACGAGATGCCGGCGCCATCGGTGTTGACCAAATCGTAATGGTCCTGGCTCGCCTCCATCGCGTGGCGGAGGCGCTTTTCCAGGCGGCGCCTCAGCTTGTGGTGATCGATGTCGGCTATGGCGGCGCCGAGATTGATCGTGCTGTGCCAGGCTTCCAGCGGCGAAAGCCGCGCCAGGCGGCCGATATGGCGCCGGTAGTGGCGCGCGGCCCGCGTGGCAAGCGCCCGGCAATCATGGTCGGAGAACCCTGCATCGCGCCCGCTGACAGCCAGGCTGGCCGCCAGGCGCTTGAGGTCCCATTCGAAGGGGCCGGGATAGGTTTCGTCGAAATCGTTCAGATCGAACACCGGCATGCCCTCCGGCGAGGCATAGCTGCCGAAATTGGCCAGATGCGCGTCGCCGCAGAGCTGCACCATCTGGCCGGAATGGGGCTGTGTGGCGAGATCCCCGGCCATCACCGCGGCGGCCCCGCGCAGAAAGGCGAAGGGGGAGGCGCGCATGCGCGCGTATCTCAAGGGCAGAAGCTCGCCGATACGCGTCTCGCCCTGGGCGGCCAGGATGGCAACCGGATCGGCCCGGCCGGGCGGCGGGGTCCAGCCGGCGAGGCGTTTAGGTTTCATCGGGAATATTGGCCAAGAAATGCCTGCCCGAGCAGCAGGATAAGGAAGGCGGCCAGCCCGGCGAGCAGATCGTCGGCCATGATGCCGGTGGCACCTTTCTGCCTGTCCGCCCAGCCGATCGGGCCCGGCTTGGTGATATCGAACAGGCGGAACAGCACAAACGCGGCAGCCACCCCAAGGATGCTGAGGCGATGCAGGGCGAGCATGGCAAGAAGCTGTCCGGCGATTTCGTCGATGACGATCCAGCCGGGGTCGTCATGCGGCGATTTGGCGGCACCCGACGCTGGCGGGGCGAGCGTGTTTTCAATGGCCCAGAGGCCGCCATAGGTGCAAATCCCGATGGCTGCCAGCAGAAGCGGCGGATAGATTTCTATCAGCAGCGCGCCGAACGCCAGCCCCACCGCGGAGCCCGCCGTACCCGGCGCGCGGGCGGCATAGCCGCTGCCGAAGCCGGCGGCGACAAAAGTGGCGAAACGCGTGCGGAACGCGGGGGAAGCCTGTGCTGGCATGGCGGGAGTTGACCGGGGGTTCGCGCGGGGCGCTGGGGGATGAAGGAAGATGTTCTTTTTTGAAAAAAGAACCAAAAAACTTTTACACGTGGGCATACGCTGCCGGCGCGCCCGGCCTAATGCCCGGCGCGCGCGTGATAGATGGCGGCACTTTCCAGCACGCGCTGCACATAGTTGCGCGTCTCCGCGTAGGGGATGAGCTCGATCCAGTCGATCATCGCGTCAGAATCGGTGCCGGCTGGGGTGTCGGTGAGCCACTGATGCACACGATGCGGGCCGGCGTTGTAGGCGGCCACCGCATACGGAACCACGCCGCCGAACTGGGCGAGAAGCCCGGCGAAATAGGCCTCGCCAAGGCGGAGGTTGATCTGCGGGTCGGTGAGTGGCGCTGCCTGCGTGTGCAAATTATGGGCGAGCTGGGCTGCGGTGGGCGCCATCAGCTGCATCAGGCCCTGGGCGCCGGCGTGGCTGGTGATCTGCGGATCGAAGCTGCTCTCCTGGCGCATCAGGCCCAGGATCAACGCTGGTTGAACGGGGCCGGGCGGCGGCGTGTAGGGGACGGGCCACCCGGATTCGGCCAGCACCATGCTATCGCGCCCCGCGAGCCGGGCGATCTGCACAGCGACATCCGGCATATTCAGGTGGAGGGCGAACTGGGCGGCGAGCGCGCGAATGGGGGCATCGGCCGGGGACTGGGCGAGGCGGAGGAGAAAATCGGCGGCACGGCGGGGATCGGCCCAGGCCACCAGGATGGCGGCGGCGCGGGCAAGCTCGCCGGCGTGGAATTGGGCGGCTTGTTCGGGCGTGGCGGCGGGGTCGCGCTGGGCGGCGATCGCCTGGTCCAGCGCCGCTTCGGATTTACCCGCTTCGTGGGTGGCAAGCTGGCCATAATACGTCAGCGGCCAGGCGGCCGCGCGGGCAAAATCGGCCGCCGCCGTGCCTGGTGATGAGCGGGCGAGCCAGTAATAGGCGCGGGCCTGGGTGATGGCGGAATGCGATCCGGCAGCCAGAGCCCGGAAATGGGTGGCCGCACTCGCGGGATTGTGCAGCAGGCGCAGGGCGATGAAGCCGGCGAGGAAATCGGTGTCCAGCGCCTGGTCCGGCGATAGCGTGGTGTCGTTGGCCAGAAGATAGGCGTTTTGCGGATCACCGGCATCGATCAGGTCGCGCGAAAGCGCTTCGCGTTCGGTGGCGAAAGCCGGGCGGTCGGCGGGCGCGCTGGCGGCTTCGGCGGCGAGCGCCGCGCTGTGCCAAAGATCGAGTGCGGCCGGCGTGGCGTGGGCGCGCCGCAGGAAACGCGCCTCATCAAGCAGCAGCAGGGGATCCGCCCTATCATGCTCCGGCACGGCCGGCAGGAAGGAGAGGGCGTTGGGGTCGTTCTGGCGCAGGGCGAGGCGCGCGGCCGCCAGCGCGCGGGTGGGAGGATCGAGGCGATCAATCTGGCGCTCGGCTGCTTGCGGCGCGGCGGCGATCAGATGATCGAAGCGCCGGCGTTCTTCCGACGGCGTGAGCACGGCGGACCAGCGGGCGAGGAAATCGTCCTCCTCCTGCCTTTGGGTGATGGCGAACACCCAGGCGGTTCGGGCCGCGCGTGCTGCGCGTGCGGGATCCCCGGTGATGGCGAAGGCGGCGGCGCAGGTGGCCAGGGCGGAGGGTTGCGGGGGCTCGGCGCGGCAGAGCGCGGCGACGCGGCGTTGGTCGGGCTCATAGGGCAGGGCGTCCGCGGCGCGTTGCTCCAACAATTGCTGGTCCGGCCAGGTGGGATTGGCGGTGATGAAGGCGCGGATCTCGGGGGCGCTGGCCTGGTCCGGCTTGAGCAATCGGATGAAGGTGACCAGTTTGGCAGCCACCGGATCGGGGTTGGCGGCTGCGATGCGCGCGGCGAGCTGCCAGTTGCTATCCCGCATGGCCTGGAGGATAGGCGGCACCTGCGCTTGGGCTGGGGTGGCGAGCAAGACGGTCAGTACGATAAGCCTGCGCATGCTGCGTCATTTACACGACCCGTTGGCGCAACGCGGGTGCCAACAGATAAAAGTTTTTTGCTTCTTTTTTTCAAAAAAGAAGAAAGACTCTTCTTTTCTGTAGAAAAGAAGCAAAAGACTTTACCTCTTTTGCGTGGTTGCCGGGGCGAGCCTGGGTTTCTACGGTGCGCGGTTCGTGCGGTTGGAGTGGGTTGATGTTCAAGGGGTCGCTGGTGGCGTTGATTACGCCGATGCGGGCGGATGGGAGCCTGGATGAGGGCGCTTATGCGCGGCTGGTGGATTGGCAGATCAGGCAGGGCACGCAGGGGGTGGTGCCGGTGGGCACGACGGGGGAGAGCCCCACGCTGACGCATGAGGAGCATCAGCGGGCGATCGAGATTGCGGTGGAGTCGGCCGGCGGGCGCGTGCCGGTGATTGCCGGGGCGGGCAGCAACAGCACGGCGGAGGCAGTATCGCTGGCCAAGCACGCAAAACGCCGCGGGGCGGATGCGGTGATGGTGGTGACGCCGTATTACAACAAGCCTTCGCAGGAGGGGTTGTTCCTGCATTACACGGCGATTGCCGATGCGGCGGATCTGCCGCTGATCATTTACAATATTCCCTCGCGCAGCGTGATCGACATGTCGGTGGAGACGATGGCGCGGCTGGCGCAGCACCCCAATATTATTGGCGTGAAGGATGCGACAGCGAATTTGGCGCGGCCGCTGCATACGCGGCGGGCAAGTGGGGCGGATTTCGTGCAGTTGTCGGGTGAGGATCACACGGTGTTGCCGTTCCTGGCGGCCGGCGGGCATGGCTGCATTTCCGTCACCGCCAATGTGGCGCCGCTGCATTGCGCGGAGATGCACAGGGCCTGGGCGGAAGGGCGGCTGGAGGAGGCAATGGCGATCCAGGATCGGTTGTTGCCTTTGCACGACGCGATGTTCTGCGAGAGCAATCCGGGCCCGGTGAAATATGCCGCCAGCTTGCTGGGGCTGACGCACGAGCACACAAGGTTGCCGCTGGCGCCGATTTCCGATGCGGCGCGGTCGCGGGTGCGCGCGGCGATGGTAGACCTACGATTGCTGGATTGAGAGTTTCGAAAGCGTGGCGGAGAGCAAGAAGAAATCCGGCCTGATCAGCCATGGCCTGGCTGCGCAGAACCGCCGCGCGCGGTTCGATTACGCGATCAAGGAGACGGTTGAGGCGGGCATTGTGCTGCGCGGGCCGGAAGTGAAATCGCTGCGCCATGGGCGTGCGACGATCACCGAGGCGTGGGCCGGCGAGCGGGAGGGCGAATTGTATTTGTTCAACTGCTATATTCCGGAATATCAGGCCGGTGTGCTCTCCCGCTTCGAGCCCCGCGCGCCGCGCAAATTGCTGCTGCACAAGAAGCAGATTGGCAATCTGATCGCGCAGACCACCCGCCTCGGCTACACGCTGGTGCCGCTGGACATTCACTTCAACGAGAAGGGGATGGCTAAGGTGGTTTTGGGCGTGGGGCAGGGGCGGAACAAGGCGGACAAGCGCCACGCGATCGCGGATCGGGATTGGAAGCGGGATAAAGCGAGGATCATGCGGGATAAGGGGTGATGGGTGCGTGCCGGGGCGTTGCGTGATTTATTTCCCCACATGCTGGCACTACATCGCCAGCCGGTTACGGCGCATCCGGAGCGTGACGACGAGGCCGGTTTT
>PKZM01000061.1 GCA_003133065.1 Acetobacteraceae bacterium | reverse complement strand
GGGCCTTTCGGCCCCAGCGGGGTCCCATCCTTCAAGCATGGGGGGCAGAGCCCCCTGGCCTTTCTTAAATGCGCTGATGCAACACGCAAACCAGCGTAAACAACCTCCGCGCCGTCTCGAAATCAATCTCCACGCGCCGCTGCAGACGCGCCACCATCAGCTCCGCGCCCTCGTTGTGCAGGCCACGCCGCCCCATGTCGATCGCCTGTATGCTCGCCTCGCGCCCATCCTGAATGGCATGCGCGTAGCTCTCCACCAGCAACTGATAATCCTTGATCAGCCGGCGGAACGGACCCAGCGCCAAACCAATCGCCAGCAGCGGCGTATCGCTCTCGTTGCGAATGTCGAAGATCAAGCGTCCCTCCACGATGGAGAGATGCAGCACGAAGGGGCCGGCGAAATCATGCGGTGCAAACAGGTTATCAACCGCCAGATCACGCACCGCCTGGTCCTGGTCGGCCTGCTGCAAAGCTGAGAGTTGCCCACGTTTCTCGCCATCCAGCACAACGCTTGCCAGGAACCGCTTGCGCGGCGCCGGGCAACCCGCCGCTTGGCCGTCGTCCAGTTCCTCAGTCATCAGAGTGGTTTTCGCCAGCGCGGCTTTCGGCGTGCGGCTTCATCATGCCAAGTTTCATCATCAAACCGACTGTCGCACCCTTTACCGGCCGGATCAAAATCACCACCAGCGCGAGGGTGCCGGGCAGGAAGATCGCCATCTCGGTCGCCACGGACAAAAGCGCGAAACGCTCCAGCGCCACCTGCCCCGCGATCACCACATGGGCGACGATGAATACCGTGAAATACGGCGGCGCATCGTCGGCGCGTATCTCCCCGACCGGTGCGTGGCAACAGGCGCAAAATGGGCGCACGCGCAGCCAGCCGGCAAACAGCCGGCCCTTCCCGCAATTGGGGCACAACCCCCGCGCGCCGCGCAGCATCGCGGCGATGGCGGGCACAGTGGGAACTTTGTCGCCAGGCTCGGGACGTTCCGGCTGCCAGCGGATGGGAAGACTGTCAGGCATGGATCGCGCGCCCCTCGCATCCGCGGCGCGCGGTCTGCGTGGCGGAAAGTTGGCCCCCCCCGCGGCGGAACACAAGAAGCGGCAAACAAGGACAATCCAGCCCGGCTTGCATTGCATGTGGTGACGCGGGTGCCACGCGATGGCTGATCCAGCCGCGCTGGCCCGACTTGAACAGCCAAGTGCGCCGCGCGGCGGCGTCACGCATTGTGGCAGCCAAAGCGCGGCAATGCCGCGCTCGGGCAGCTACGCCGCGCGGCCACGCCGCGTTTCAGCCACAAGCTGATTGAAAGTTTATAAATCCAGACTTCATCTTTTGACATGATGCGCGAACACGTGCCTGTGATGAACGGTGCGCAACGGCGTCGCGCAGGCGGTTACCTCAGGCGCCGTTTTAGCACCCATCGCGAATTCGGCGATAAAAGCGCAAAGTAATCGTTGCTTTTGATTGACACGCGCGTGCGATGCGGTGAATAGCTTGGCGTGCGCATGTCTGCGATTCGCGTTTCACACGATTCCGTCCGCATGCACGCGCAAACCTGGGAGCGACGATCGTTGAACGCGCCTCCGTCCTGCGAGGATTTTTTAAACGCGGCAGGGCCGACGCAGACACAAGCTTTCGCAGCCGGTTCGGCATGCGCGATGTTCGCGCGGCATGACGAGGGCGGCGGCGGGAGGCGGGCTTGCACCACGACCGATCGATCCGGCGCGTCATCCGGCATTTTCTTGAAGGAGTAACGGTAACATGAGCAGCGAAGAGACAAGTTCAACACCGGCGCGCGGCCGCGCCATGGCGATGAAAGCCACCACGCGCCGCAGCGCCGCCACCACCGGGCGCAAAGCGGCCGCCAAGCCGACGCGCGCGGCGAAGGCAGCACCGGCAAAGCGCACCACCAAGGCAGCGGCCAAGCCGGCCGCCACGAAGGCACCGGCCAAGCGCGTGACAAAAGCCGCGGCAAAGCCAGCCGCCAAAACCACCGCGCGCAAGACTGCGACGACGCGCACGGCGAAGGCTGTTGCCAAACCGGCTCGCGCCACAAAGGCAACTGCGACGCGCACTGCCAAGGCCGCGCCGAAAAAGCCGGTTGGCCGTCCCGCGAAGGCCGCAGCCGGCAAGCCGGGCCGCAAGGCAGCTGCACCAGTCGCGCGCAAGAGCGTCACAAAGGTGGCAGCGAAGACCACCAAGAAGGTACCGGCGCGCGCCGCGAAGGCGCCACCCGCACGCGCGGCCAAGCCCGCGGTTCGTAAGCTCGATGGCCGCACAACGGCCGGCCGCAAGGCTGCCGCCGCACGCCTTGCCAACGGCAGCGGCCGCAAGCCGGCACGCGCCGCGGCGCCGGTCGTGACTCGCAAGCCACGTGCCCGCAAGATCGAAGCCCAAGTGGACGTTGCCCCGCCGGTGGTGATTGAAGCCGCACCCGCGCCGATGCCGAAGAAGCGTGGACGCAAGAAGGCGACCCCCTTGCCACTGCCCGAATCCTCCGGGGAAGGCATGGAAGCCGGATCGTCCGAAGAGCTCGAGCACAGCTAGAGCATCATCCGACCACATGGGGTCACCTGTCGGATAAAGATGCTCGTCAAAACAACTAGCTAGAGCATTTTCCGACCGGCTCACCTGAGTCAAAACGATCGGAAAATGCTCTGGCATCACGCGGATGCCAAACAATCCCCGGGGAGCTTAGCGCTCCCCGGGTTTTTTTTGAATCGCGGCGTATGAGGAAACTTTCCCCCTCATCCTGTGTCCGACACGTCGGCCACCGCGCACACGCCAAGACGCAAGAGTTTTTTGGGTCTTTTTTTCGAAAAAGAACACCTTCCTTAACTCTCTACACCCGTGCCTTGAAGCTCTGCGCGCCCATGCGCGTATAAGCTGGCTTGCCCGCCGCGCCATACCGTTGCGCGCCTGGCGCACCGCGCGCTGCTTTTGCCACCAGATCCAGCACGCGGCTTTGCACGCGCATCGCCCGCTTCAGCAATTGCCTGTTATGTTCGGCAAGCTGGCCGAGTTCTATCATCTTGTCGGTGACAATGCTTCCCGGGTCTGCGGCGCGCCAAGCGGCGGCCAGCGCATCGGCCGCCGCGTGCTTTGGCGCGAGCAGGCCGCCGGCGCGCGCGAAATCCATCGCTTCCAGTGCCGCATTTTCCTCCATCAGCAAGGCGCTCAGCCGGTGTACCGCGTCCATCATCGCGCGGTCGGCGGGCGGTGCGTCCTGCGCGGTCATCGGCGCGCCTCCTGCAGGCGCAGCATCTGCTGATAAACCGGCTCCTCGATACCCAGACCGCCCTTGTGGGCAATCTGCTTGGCGATCTCATTGACGATCATCGGCTTGAACGCCTCCTCGGCCGCACCGCCGCCGAACGGTCCATTTGCGGTATCGGCAGTGTCGAACATCGGTTTGAGCAGTTCGTTGAGCGCCACCGCGGTGAAATCTTCGGCGGCGCGGCGTACCCTGCCATCTTGGTCTTGTGCAGCTTGCGGCCCGCCGGACATGTCCACGCGCATCATCGTATCTCCAGATCGGCCTGCAGGGCGCCCGCTGCCTTGATCGCCTGCAGGATGCTGATCAGATCGCGCGGGCCTACGCCCAGCGCGTTCAGGCTCGCCACGAGATCGCGCAGCGTCGGTGCAGCGGTCAGCAGGCCAAGCTTGTGATCGTGCTCGCTATCCACGCTGATGGAGCTACGCGGTGCCGTCGCTGTGCGTCCTTTGCTGAAGGCCTCCGGCTGGGAAATCTCGGGAGCTTCGGAGACGCGTATCGTCAGGTTGCCTTGTGCGATGGCCACGGTGCTGATGCGAACATTGGCACCCATCACGATGGTTCCGCTCGTCTCGTCGATCACCACAACGGCCGGTGTATCCGGTTCCACGCGCAAATCCTCGATGCGCGTCAGCGCGTCCACCACATCGCGATGCTGCAGGTTGAGCTCGACCGTACGGGGATCGGTGGCGCGCGCGGTACCGGGCCCCAGTGCGAGGTTGATGGCGATTTCCGTGCGGCGCGCGGTGGTGAGGTCCGGATTGCGCAAAGCCAGCGCCACCGCAGCGTGCGCGCCGAGCGAGAACGCCACCTCGCGTTCCACGATAGCGCCATTCGCGATCTTGCCCGATGTCGGCACGTTGCGCGTGACTGACGAGCCTGATGCTCCACGCGCGGCGACCGCACCGGTGGTGACCGCCCCCTGGCCTACGCCATAGACTTCGCCATCCGCCGCGAGCAGGGGCGTTACCAGCAGCGTGCCGCCGGAAAGATTTGTCGCATCCCCGATGGCGGACACCGAGATGTCGATCCGGCTACCGGTGCGCGCGAAGGCCGGCAGCATGCCGGTCACCATCACGGCGGCGACGTTTTTGGTTTCCAGCTTGGCGATCTGGTCACGCGTGTTCACGCCCAGCCGTTCCAACATGCCGACGAGGGATTCGCGGGTGAACACGGCATTATCCAGTTTGTCACCGGTGCCGTTCAGCCCGACCACAAGGCCGTAGCCGACAAGCTGGTTCTCGCGCACGCCCTCCACATCGGCGATGTCCTTCACGCGGATCTGCGCATCTGCCTGGCCGGGCGCGAGCAGCACCAGAACGCACATCAACAGGCCCGCGCGCCGCGTGCCCGTTTGCACACCGGCAACCAATGCCCGCCATGGTGGGGGTTGGGAGCCTGAGCGGGGCCAGGCCGGAGCTTGGGTTCGATCGGCGTAAAGACAGGCCATGGCGCCAGGAAAGCACAAAGAGGTTGCCGGAATGTGCATCGCGGCGGTTTAGGCAGGGAGAGCGCGTATGCGAATCGGTTCGGTATCAACGCCGCAGGCAGGTGGGCCGAGGCGGCCGCTTCGGGGCCAGGCGGGGTTCGCGCTGGCACAAGGCGACGTGGCGGACCAGGCCAGCCCGGCGGAGGCGGCCGCGCCCGCCACGCAGGCCGCGATCCTGCTGCCGCTGGGCCGCCCGGGGGCCGAAGAGGCGCCTCGGGCGGCTGGCGATGGTGCAGCCGAGGGCCATGGGCAGGCCCTGCTGCGCGCGCTGGCCGGGCTTCAGCTCGCGTCTTTAGGGACAGGGGAGGCCTGTGCGCGGGATGCGCTGGCGGCGCTGGCGCAGGACCTGCCAAGCGCCGGCGATCCCCGCCTGGATGCCGTCCTGAAGGCGATCGCCCAGCGTGCGGCGGTGGAACTCGCTCGCTTTGGCTGAGATCTTGCCTGCGTGGGCACGCACCCGGTGCGGGCGCGCTTGGCGTGGCGCGGCGTCGCGTCTATAAGCCGCGCCAGACAGCAAGGGCACCTGCTGACACGCGGTGGCCCTGGCCCTGAACGACGAGGATCGCGCTGGATGATGCTCACGCTGCCGCCCGACTATCGGCCCTCGGACAGCGAGGAGTTCATGAACCCGCTGCAGGTCGAATATTTCCGCCAGAAGCTGCTCCGCTGGCGCGCCGACCTTCTGCGCGATGCCGACGACACCCTCGCCAGCCTCGGCGAAGGCGGTATCCTGGAGGCCGACATCACCGACCGTGCCAGCGTGGAAACCGACCGCGCGCTGGAACTGCGCACCCGCGACCGGGCGCGCAAGCTGGTCACCAAGATCGATCAGGCGCTGTTGCGAATCGAGAATGGCCAATACGGCTATTGCGAGGAGACCGGCGAGCCGATCGGCCTGCGCCGGCTGGAGGCCCGCCCGATCGCCACCATGTCGCTGGAGGCGCAGGAGCGCCACGAGCGTATGGAGCGCGTGCACCGCGACGAGTAGGCTGTAGGGTGGGCTCAGCCTAGCGCGTGCGCCGCTGGTGTGGTGGGCTCAGGCTCTCCCATACTGGCTAGAACGGGAGCAAAATGTCCATCGCCTGCTGGCCGTAGCGTGGGGTTTGCATGTCGGTCAGCTGCCCGCGCCCGCCATAGGAGATGCGGGCTTCGGCCATGCGGTCATGCGGCACCGTGTTGTCGCTGGCGATGTCCTGCGGGCGGATCACGCCGCTCACCTGCAACTCGCGCAATTCGCTGTTCACCCGCATTTCCTGCCGCGCGGCCACCACCAGATTGCCGTTCGGCAGCACCTGGGTGATCACGCCGGCCAGGCGGAGCACAACGGCTTCGTTGCGTTTCATCACGCCGGTAGCGACATTGGAACTGCCGCTGCTGGCATTGACGAGCGTGCTGGCGCTGACCGCGCTGCCCAGCAGTTTCGGCAGCGCCGCTTCCAGGCCGAACAGGTTCGGCACGCCCATGGTTTCGCTGCCGGTGCGCGTGGCGGTGGTGCCGTTCTCCACATCCGCGGAATCCGTGGTGTTGACCAGGATGGTGACGATATCGCCCACCTGCGCCGCCCGCTGATCCTTGAAGAAAGCGCGGCTGCCGGTGCGCCACAGGCTCGCCGGCTCGCGCGGCGCCACCTCGGCGCGCGGCATCGGCATCGTCACCGGCCGCCATTTGGGATCGGATGTGGGATCCGTGGTCGGCGTCATCCGCGGCGGCGACCCGATCTCCCCCAGCCGCGTGAGATTTCCACACCCTCCCACGCAAAGGGAAGCTGAAAAAAAAGCGACCAAAGGCAAAAGTTTTTTGCTTCTTTTTTTCAAAAAAGAAGAGTCTTTCTTGCTTTCTGAAGAAAAAACTTCTGTTCGTTTGGGTGTCGGATGCATCTACTGCGCCGCCACAAGTGTGATGGTGGCGGGGCGGGGGATGACGCGGACCTGGCCGGGGGCCGTGACATCGGCATCCACGATCAGGTGGGAGAGGGGGTTTTCCACGCGGATATGCTCGCCCATGGCGCCGGAATCGAGCGCACGGCCCTGGGCGCTCAGCGCGATGCCGTCGGCGGTCAGCGACATGCGCACGAGGCTGCCGCGGGCGACCAGTAGCGTGCGGCCGAGATCGGCCGCGGTCAGCGCCACGCCGGCGGCGATATCGTGCTTGAGCACCATGCCGATGGCACTGTCGCGCGGGATGGGTGCGGCATTGCGCAGCAGGCTTGCGCGCACGCGCTGGGTGCGGATGTCGTTTGCGCTCAGTGTAACCCCGGCCGTCAGGTGCTGTGCCGTCACCGCGGCAGGCACCATAGCGATCACGTCGCCGGAGACGCGCATGCTCACGCTCCGCATCTGCGGCACGTCCACGCTCACCAGTGCGGTGAAGTGGCTGGTCTGCGGATCGTAGGCGAGTTGCGAGATTGAAGGTGCCGCGTGGCTGCCTGAAGGTATCAGAACCGGCTGGATTTCGGGTGCCACGATCTCGAAATCCTCGGGCGCGCCGGCCCCGCGCAATGCCGCGCGCACGGCATCGGTGATCAGGGCCGGCGGCAGGATATCGGCGCGGCGTTCCACCACCGCCTGCTCGCCGCCCGTGGCCGGGCGCCACGCCACCGCGAAATCGCGCGCGATGGCCGCCAATTGTGGCGCGCGTAAAACGATGCGCGCGCCAGGCAACGGCCCGCGTCCCAGCGCACGATCTGGTGTGGCACCCAGATCATCGAACAGATCGCCAAGCCGCACGACGGCGCCATCGATCTGCACGAAGGGCCGCAGCGTGGCGGCGCCGGCGCCCTGGCCGGCGGCCAGAACCGCGCAGGAGGCAAGAAGAAACGGGGCGATACGCATGGCATTCACCTCAGGTTGGTCAGGGTTTGCAGCATCTCGTTGGACGAGGTGATCACCTTGCTGTTCATCTCGTAGGAGCGCTGCGCGGTGATCAGGTTGGTGATTTCCGTGACGACATTGACGTTGGAACTTTCCACATAGCCTTGCATCACGCTGCCGAAGCCGGGCGATCCCGGCGCGCCGGTCACCGCGGTGCCGGAGGCGCCGCTTTGCAGGAACAGATTGTCGCCCTGTGCATCCAGCCCGGCCTGGTTGGGAAAGCTTGCAAGTTGCAACTGGCCCAGCGTCGTCGGTGTCGTCTGACCGCTGATCGTTGCCTGCACCTGGCCGGAGGAATTCACCGTCACCGTCACTGCATTGGTTGGCACGGTGATACCGGGCACCACGGAATAGCCGTCCGCGGTCACGATCGTGCCGTCGGGCGAAAGGGCGAAGGTGCCGTCACGCGTATAGGCGGTTTCGCCGGAGGGCAGCGTCACCTGAAAATAGCCGTTGCCCTGTATGGCCATATCGAGGCTGTTGCCGGTCTGCGTCAGCGTGCCCTGTTCGCAGATGCGATAGATCGCGGCGGTCTTCACGCCGAGGCCAATCTGTGCGCCCGACGGCACCACCGAGCCGTTGTCGGAGGAGTTGGATCCGACGCTGCGCAGGTTCTGATAGATCAGGTCCTGGAATTCGGCGCGACGGCGTTGGAAGCCGGTGGTGCTCATGTTGGCGATGTTGTTGGAGATCACCTCCACATTCGTCTGCTGCGCTTGCATGCCGGTGCCGGCAATGTCGAGAGACCGCATTTTTCTCGGCGTCCTTATATATATAGTGAGTGCATGTCGCCTGGGCGCGGATCAGCCGCCCCGCGCTTATCCAGCCGGGGGGGCCGCGATCTTGTCGATCGCGTTCTGGCGCCGCTGGCCTTCCGCCTCCACCATCTGCGTCACGAACTGAAAGTCGCGCTCCGTGCCGATCATGCGCACGATCTCCGCCACCGGCTGCACGTTGCTGTCCTCCACCATGCCCTGCAGCATCTTGGGGCGTGCAACCGGGGTGGTCGGCACGTCGGCGCGAAACAGGCGGCTGCCTTCAGCGGTGATGCGGTTCGGATCGTTCGGCACCACCACGGCGATCTGCCCGATCACACCGTTCTGGCTGCGAAGCGTTCCATCAGCCTTCACGGTGAGGTCGGTATCGGCGGGTGAGAGTTGCATCGGCTGCGCGGACGTATCCAAAAGCGCATTGCCGTTCTCGTCGGTGATGCTGCCGTCCTTCTGCAGGGTGAAGCGGCCCGCGCGCGTCAGCCGCGTGCCGTTGGCGGTTTGCACGGTGAACCAGCCATCGCCGGAAAGCGCGAGATCGAGCGGATTTCCGGTTTGCGTCAGCGTGCCCTCGCTGCGCTCGCGATAGGTCGCGCGCGTCTGCGCAAAGGCCAGCGTGCGGCCACCCGCGGGTTCGCTGCCGGCGGGTTCCTGCACCAGCCAATCGGCAAACACCGTGCGTTCGGCGCGATAGCCTGGCGTGCTCATGTTGGCGATGTTGCCCGCGATCACGTCCATCGCATGCGTTTGCGCGGCCAGCCGCGACAGCGCGATGGTGTTGATGTTGTCCATGATCCGCGGCTCCGTCCTATGCAGCGTGAAAACCGCAAGCTTCGTGCCAGGGAAAAACCTCAGCCGCGCGGCTCACCCCGCCGCGCGGACCGGCAGAGTTTGCCGGGCGGGAATTGCCGGCATGCCCGATTCTGCGTGCGGATGTTCAGGTGGACGTGTGCTGGGGGGCGGGAAACCGCGCCAGGTGCGCGCGTTGTTGTCCGCACGGCGCGTCACGGTCTTTTCAGGCGCCGTCAACATTTGGAGAAAAAAAATGTGGAGAACGCTGAGGAACATGTCTCTGGCGACATGCCTTGTGGTCGGTACAGCGGGAGCCGCGTTTGCGCAGGCCGCGGGCGGGGCAGGCGGGGCAGGCGGGTCAGCCGGCGGCATGAGCGGCGGCATGGGCACGGGCAGTTCCGGCATGGGCACGGGATCGAGCAACCCAAGCAGCAGCGGCGGCAGCTCCAGCGGCCTGAGCAGCGGCAGCCAGGGTGGCAACACGGGCACAGGGATGGGCTCGGGCGGTTCCACCGGAGCGGGTTCCCCGTCCATGCACGCGCCGTCCTCACCCGGCATGTCGGGCAGCACGGGCACCGGCACCTCGGGGGCAGGTGGTTCCATCAGCAGCGGTTCCGGCGACGGTCACGGCGCAGGCTCGGGCAGCACGGGGTCCAATACGGGGGCGCAGCCGCAGTAAGGAAGAAAGGTCTTCTTTTCTGAAGAAAAGAAGCAAAAGACTTTTGACCGTGCTGTCGCGGACTGCGCCGGCAGCGCACGCCACGTGTCAAAAGTTTTTTGGTTCTTTTTTTCAAAAAGAATATTTTCTTCCTACGCCGGCATCGTCACGACCGCGCGCGCGCCTCCCCCGGCCCGGTTGCCCAGCACCACATCCCCGCCATGGGCGCGCAAGATGTTGCGCGCAATGGGAAGCCCCAGCCCGGTGCCGCCGGTCTCACGATTGCGGCTATCTTCCACACGGTAGAACGGCTCGAAAATTCGCTCCAGCTCGTCGGGCGGAAGGCCCGGGCCGTCATCCTCGATCGTCACCATCGCCATGCCATCTTCAGTGGTCAGCGTGACCCGCGCGGCATTTCCATATTTCACGGCATTGCCGACGAGATTGGCAAAGCTGCGCTTCAGCGCGAGGATGCGCCCGGTCACCGTCAGATGCGCCGGCCCGCTGAAGCACAGCGCATCGGCGGCCTCCGGCCGTGCATCGGCCGCATCGTCCAGAACCGTGCGCAATAGGGCCACCATATCGAAGGCCACGGCCGGCTCGGTATCGGCGGTGTCGCGCCCGAATACCAACGTCGCTGAAACCATCGCGTCCAGCTCATCCAGATCGGACAGGAATTTCTGCCGCTGCTCGTCATCCTCGATGAATTCCGCACGCAATTTCAGGCGCGTGATCGGCGTGCGCAGATCGTGGCCGATCGCGGTCAACAGGAAGGTACGGTCCTGAACGAAGCGGCGGATGCGCGCCGCCATCGTGTTGAAGGCCACGGCCGCGCGCATCACCTCGTCCGGTCCATTCTCGGGCAGCGGCGGCGCGTTCACATCGCGGCCAAGGCGCTCGGCCGCCTCGGCCAGCAGCGTGACTGGCTTGGTCAGCCGCCGTACCGCCCAGATCGAGAGGATGGCGGCCGCCACCGTCATCAGCACGAATGCGATCAGGAAAGTGGGCGAATGCCAGGGCCGCGGCCGGGGCAGGTTCATGCGCAGTATCAGCCAGCCCTGATCGGGGAATTGCATACCGATACAGATCATGTCGGACCAGGGTGCGCCGCGGATCACGATATCCCGGGGCCTGTTCATCGCGCGCACCGGCACCAGATTCATGTTCACCCGGATCTGGCCGACATAGGGCGGCTGGGTAGGTTCCGGCACCATGGGTGGCGCCAGTGCCAGCACGGCGCTCACGTTCGGCCCCAGCTCCATCTCGCGCAGTGCGCTGGCACGGTCGCCTAACGGTGTCGCGACCGCGGAGCGGTAGATGCTCATTGCGCGTATGCCCATATCGCGCAGTTCGGCGAAGCGCTGCAACTCGATCCGGTCGAGCGCATGGATCGTCAGTCCCGCCCCCTGCACAACCGCCAGGCCCACCAGCAGCGTCATCAGCGTGCGGTTCACCAGGCTGTGCGGCCAGGCGGGCCATCTCAGATTGCGTGTATACCACCGCCCGGCGCGCCGCATCGCGGGTAGTGAGACCCCCGCGCGCACCACCGCCGGGCGGCCAGGCTGCCCCAGCGCCGGCGGTTCAGCTCCGTTCAATGTCGGCTGCCAGCACGTAGCCGCCGCCGCGTACGGTCTTGATCAGTTGGGCATGCCGGCCGTCATCCTCCAACTTGCGGCGGAGGCGGCTGATGGCGACATCGATCGCCCGATCGAACGGGCCCGCCTGCCGGCCGCGCAGCAGGTCAAGCAGCATGTCGCGCGTCAGCACGCGGTTGGCGCGCTCCACCAGCGCCACGAGCAGATCGTATTCGCCGCCCGTGAGCGCGACCTCCACCCCATCCGGATTGAGCAGGCGGCGCCGCGCGGGTTCCAGGGTCCAGCCGCTGAAGCGCACCGTGCGGGCGGCGGGCTCCACCAGCTTTTCAGCGCGGTCGGAGGTGCGGCGCAACACCGCGCGAATACGCGCCAGCAATTCGCGCGGGTTGAACGGCTTGGGCACATAATCGTCCGCGCCGAGTTCCAGNNCGCCCGTCCCGCACCGCGGTCACGCGGAAGCGGTTGCGCTCCAGGAAGCGGGCCAGAAGGTCTCGGATTTCCCGATCATCGTCGACGATCAGGATGTGCGGCATCGTCTCCATCGCTGTTACATAAGCGATGCCTGCCCCTGCGGCCAGCCGCCGTTTCACTCCGTAGCATTCGAACACATGTTCCGCAGGCGAACCTGGCTATGGTAATGGGAAATGGGAAAAGCGGAGCCTGGCATGCGTTGGACGGTGATCGGTGTGGCGGGCATTTTGGGTGCGGCGGGCGCCGTGGCCGGGCTGCTGGATGCGCGGGCACAGCAATCCGCAGGGCCATTCGTGCTGGCCGCCAGCGGCCAAGGCCAGCCGGGTCCGGACGGCATGGGGCTCGATGACAATGGCGGCCCCGGCGAGGGCGGCGGCCACCACATGCGCGGCTGGATGCGTCCCGGCGGTGCCGGCGGCCACCCCGAGGAGCCACCGATGGGGCCGCCGCCGGAGCTCGGTCTCGTCTATGATGCGCCGGATAAGCAACTGACCACCGCCGATGTGCAGAAGATCGCCGAGGCGTTCCTGCTGATACATGGCAACCACGCCTGGAAGATTACGAATGTCGCGCAGGATGCCGACCGCATCACGTTCACGGTGACCACCGCCCAGAACGCTCTCGTCGCCAGCTTCGCCATGAACCGGCACACCGGGCACTTGTCACGCACCGGTTGATGGCCCCGACAAGGGCGCTGGCTCCTGACGGCGTCCGCAGTCCAGCTTATGCTGGCGGCATGGACTTTCCCCTTCCGCCTGCTGCGGCGCGCGCGGCCCTCGATGACCTCGCCCGCACGGACCCCGACCTCGCCCGCATCGAAGCCGAGGCCGGTCCCCTGCCATGGCGCGTGCGCGCGGCGGGGTTTTCCGGCCTGCTGAACGCCATCGTCGGTCAGCAGATCAGCAACCAGGCCGCCGCTTCCATCTGGCGGCGCTGCTGCCAGCTGCCGGACGGTCTGACGCCGGAGGGATTCCTCGCGCTCGATGATGACCAACTGCGTGGGGCCGGGCTGTCACGGCCCAAGATCGCCCATGCGCGCGCCGTGGCATCCGCCTTCTGCTCCGGCCAGCTCGCCACCCATACATTGGCGGCGATGAGCGACGAGGATGCCGTGCGCAGCCTCTCCGCCGTGCGCGGCCTCGGCGTGTGGTCGGCGGAGATCTACTTGCTGTTCGCGCTGCAGCGGCCGGATGTTTTTCCCGCCGGTGATCTCGCTCTGCAGGCCGCCGCCGCGCATCTGAAAGGGCTATCCGCCCGCCCGTCCGCGACCGAGCTCAGGCGAATCGCGCAGGCCTGGCAACCGCACCGTGCGCTCGCCGCTCGGCTTCTTTGGCACTGGTGGCGCCATGTCACGGGCCGCCCGAGCATGGACGATCCACCGCAGCCCGCCCCGCTCGCCACACCGCCAAGCCGATGCTAGAGCCTGGTGAACTGGAGATCCCGAGGTCATCATGCGCCGTCTCTTCCTCGCCGCCGCCGCTATGTTGCTCGCCCTGCCTGCCACGGCGCAGCCGACCGACACGCAGAGCTTCACCGCGGCCCAGCGGCGGGAGATCGTCAAGATCATCCGTGATGCGTTGAAGAACGATCCCACCATCCTGCGCGACGCCATCGCCAGCGTGCAGGCGCAGGATGAAGCGCAGGACGCCGCGGACACCAAATCCCGGCTCGCGGCCAAGCAGCATGCACTCATCGCCACCGCCGGCGATCCGGTGGCGGGCAACCCCGCCGGTGACGTGACCCTGGTGGAATTCTACGATCCCCGCTGCCCCTATTGCCGCCGCATGGTGCCTGCCATCAAGGACATGCTGGGCCGCGATCACGGCATCCGCCTGGTCTTTAAGGATATCCCCGTGCTCGGCCCCGCCAGCATGATGGAGAGCCGCGCCATCCTGGCTGTCGGGCAACAGGGCGCCTACCAGAAGATGCAGGATGCCCTGATGACCAACCCCGCCGAGCCGAGCGAGGCGATGATCCGCCAGACCGCACGCGGACTCGGCCTGGATCCCGAACGCCTGGTCAGCGATATGAACGGTGCCACCGTCAGCCGCCAGATCGATGCCAATCTGAGCCTCGCGCATGATCTGAAGGTGGATGGCACGCCGATGTTCGTCATCGGCGACACGCTCATCCCCGGTGCCGTGGACGAACAGGCACTTCTGGCCGCCGTCGCCGCTACCCGTAAGCATAGTTAGCAGACGTCAGACTGGGGCTGGCTCACCGCACGTTGACGATCACTTCGCGGGTGGTGGCAGAGGGGTCCATGCGTAACGTCTGGGCCACCTGGCCCGGCACTGCGCCGGCATCCACGATCGCCTGCGCCACCTCGCGGCCGGATGCGGCAGCCTTCTCCGCCGCGTCGGCCTGCGCGGCGATCGTGCCGGAAGCCGGTACACGCGTTGTCACCATGAACAGCGCATCGTGCTTGCGCGCCAGCGCCTGCTGCACCACGCGTGTCACCGCGTCGCGGTAATCGGGATCGGGCACGGTGTAGCGTATCGTCACCAGCGACGGTACCGGGCGCGCGGGGGAAGCGGCCACCTTCAGCACCGGCTTGCTGCCCGCATGCGCGTCGAAATCCCGCTGATCCACCAGGTGGCAAGCGGCGGCCGCGAGCGGCAGCATCAGGCAGGCTAAGGCGCGGGGATAAACCATGAGCCGAGGGTCGCAGAGCTTTAGGAAGGAAGAAAGATGTTCTTTTTTGAAAAAAAGAACCAAAAAACTTTTACGCCTCCGCCGTCCCCACGGCCCGACACCGTTGGCACGACGCGTAGCTGAACGGCCAAAAGTTTTTTGGTTCTTTTTTTCAAAAAAGAACATCTTTCTTCCCCCTTTTCAGGAACCTCTGCGTGGACGCCCTTACCCCCGATCCCGCCGAGCGCCGTCCCTCGATCACCCGGCTGCTGGTGGCATTGCGCCGGCAGATGCCTCACGACGCTGCCGTCTCGTCGCTCTGCCTGCCCTTCGCCCTGCTTCTGGCGCGGCATCTCCGTTTCGATGCCGCCGATCCGCACTGGCCGGACAGGGACAGGGTGGTGCTGGCGTCCCCGGCCGCCGGGCTTGGCGTCGCCGCCACGGCATTGCTGGGCGCGCAGCATATGCTGTTTCACACCGCGGCCCAGGCGCTGGGCTGCGCCACAGGCCTGGCGCTCGCCGAACGCACCCTCGCCGCGCGCTTTGGGCGTTCCCTCGTTGATCATCGTAGCTGGGTCCTTGGCACCGGCACCGACCTGGCCGCGGGCGCATCGCTGGAGGCAGCCTGGCTGGCCGGCCATTGGCGCCTGGGCCGCCTGACCCTCATTGAGACGGTGCCCGCCAGCGACGCGCCTGGCCTGGCTGGCTTCAGCGCGAGCGGCTGGTCTGTCCGGCGCGTGGCCGCCGATGATGCTGGTGAGATTGCCTCGGCCATATCCGCCGCCCTGCGATCGGTGCGCCCCACCCTGATTGCCGTGGTGCGGCGCCATGCCGGCGGCGCGAGCGCTCCGGGAGATCCCGCCCGCGCCGAGCCGTGCACACTTGCCGAGTCGCAGGCCGCCTGGCGCATCGCGGGCAAGCGCCTGGCCGGCACCCGCCGCGGCTGGCTCAAGCGCCTGGCACGCCATGCCAGCCGGCCCGATTTCGATCAGGCGGCCGGGCGGCGCCTGGCCGGGCGATGGCACGCGGCCCTTTACGAACCGGGCCCGCTTCTGCCGGCTGGCGAGACCACGATCTCCACGGCGGCGACCCTTCGTGCCGCCATGGCACGTCTGGCGGCCGCGATGCCGGATCTGCTGGTGCTGCCCGTACCCGGCCCCGCCGCATGCCTGGCCGGCGGTGTTGCCGCCGCGTTGTGCGGCGTCGCGATGCATGATGGCCTGGTGCCGATCGGCATGCATGCGCTGACGGAGTTGGACCGGGTGCGCCCGGCCCTGCGCGAGGCCGCCTCACTGCAACTGCGCCTGCTTCTGGTGCTGGAGGAGCCCGCCACACCCTGCCCCGACGGCGCGGACCTCGTCAGCCTGCGGGCCATGCGCAACGTGGCGGTTTTCCGGCCGGCCGACGCCTCCGAATTGCTGGAATGCCTTGATCTGGCGCTACGCCGCACTGCCGGCCCGAGTGTGGTGCTCGTCTCCGAGGCGCGCATGACGCTGCTCGGCGATTGCCCGTCGCGCACAAGATGCGCCCGGGGCGGCCATATCGTCGCCGAACCTGTCTCCCCCCGACAGGTCACGTTGATCGCGAGCGGAACCGACATGCTGGCCGCTCAGGCCGCGCGCCAGGCCTTGACCAAGTCGGGCGTGGCGGCCGCCCTCGTCTCCCTTCCCAGTTGGGATCTGTTCGCCCTGCAGGAGCGCGGATGGCGCGAGCGTGTGCTGGGCGCCGCCCCCCTTGTGGCGCTGGAAGCCGGCAGCGGGTTGGGGTGGGAACGCTGGGTCGGCGCCCAGGGCCTATTCATCGATACGCGTGCCAATGATGGCTCGCTCGCCTCGGCAGCGCCGGCGCAGTACCCGCAGATTCTGGCTGGCCAGCTTGCCGCCGAGGCCATCCTGCGACATCTCGATGCTCGACAGACGCACTAGACACGTCTCGCCGCTTTCACCAAAACGCTCCCGGCAGCATCGTGACGGCGCACGCCTGCCCGTGCCGGGGCCTTAGCCTCAACAACAATGATCGGGAGACGCCACGATATGCCGGTGAGAGTTGCGATTAACGGATTCGGCCGGATCGGCCGGCTGGTGCTGCGCGCCATGGTGGAAAGCGGCCGCACCGACCTGCAGCCCGTGGCCATCAACGATCTCGGCAGCGTCGACGCCAACGCCCATCTTTTCCGTTACGATAGCGTTCATGGCCGCTTTCCCGGCGAGGTGATCGTGGATGGCACCACCATCACCATCCGCCATAACGGCCGCGTTTGGGGGCCGATCCACGTCTCCGCCGAGCGCGATCCCGCGAAGGTGCCGTATCAGGGTGTGGACGTTGCCATGGAATGTACCGGCCTGTTCACCAGCAAACAGAGCGCCTCGGCGCTGATTGCCGCAGGCGCCCGCCGCGTGCTGATCTCCGCCCCCGCCGACGGCGTGGACGCGACCGTGGTGTTCGGCGTCAATCAGGGCGTGATGACGCCGGACATGACCGTGGTGAGCAACGGATCCTGCACCACCAACTGCCTGGCCCCGATGGCGAAGGTGCTGCTCGACGCCTTCGGCATCGAGCGCGGCTACATGCTGACCATCCACAGCTATACCGGTGACCAGCGCACGGTGGATACGCTGCACAAGGATCTGCACCGCGCCCGCGCCGCCGCCTTGTCGATGATCCCCACCAGCACCGGTGCGGCCCGCGCGCTGGGCCTGGTGCTGCCAGAACTCGCCGGCAAGCTGGATGGCACGGCAGTACGCGTACCCACCCCCAACGTCTCCCTGGTCTCGTTGGACGCCAACCTCACGCGCCCGGCCAAGGTGGCGGAGATCAACGAGGCCTTCCGCGCCGCCGCCAGCGAGGGCCCGCTGCGCGGCATCCTCGAGTACAACAGCGAGAAACTCGTCAGCAGCGATTTCAACGGCGTCGCTGCCTCCTGCACGTTCGACGCGACGCAGACCGCCAGCATCGACGGTGGCCGCATGATCCGCATCGCCGGCTGGTACGACAACGAATGGGGCTTCTCCACCCGCATGTCGGATACCGCCGCGTTATTCGGCACGCTATAGGTAAAAGTTTTTTCCCTTCTTTATTTCAAGAGNNTAGGGAGGCCTCGCGATGGCGTTTAAGACATTGGATGATATGGATGTCCGCGGCAAGCGCGTGCTGCTGAGGGCCGACCTCAACGTGCCTTTCAGGGACGGGAAGATCACCGATCTGACGCGAATCGAGCGGCACGCCCCCACGATCAGCGAACTGGCGCGCAAGGGCGCGCGGGTGATCGTGGTGAGCCATTTCGACCGCCCCGGCGGCAAGCGCGTGGAGACGATGTCGCTGCGGCCCATCTCCGCGGCATTGCGCGATGTGCTGGGCCTCGATGTGTTCTTCGCCGATGATTGCCTGGGTCCGATCGCCGAGGATGCCGTCGCCCGGCTGGAACCAGGACAGGTGCTTTTGCTGGAAAATACCCGCTTTTACGGCGGCGAGGAAGACAACGACCCGGAGATGGCCCGGCAACTGGCGGCCCTGGCCGATATCTACGTCAACGATGCCTTCTCCTCGGCACACCGCGCCCATGCCAGCACCGACGGCATCACCCGCCACCTCCCCAGCCACGCCGGCCGCCTGATGCAGCGCGAACTGGAGGCGCTGAGCGCCGCGCTGGAAAACCCCGATCGTCCGGTGGGCGCCATCGTCGGCGGCTCCAAGGTTTCCACCAAGCTCGCTTTGATCGGCAACATGTTGGAAAAAGTGGATGTGCTGGTGATCGGCGGCGCCATGGCCAACACCTTCCTGGCGGCGCAGGGCGTGGGCGTTGGCCGCTCCCTCCAGGAGCCGGACATGCACGAAACCGCACGCGAGATCCTGGCCCAGGCCCAGGCCCGCGGCTGCGAGATCGTGCTGCCGGTGGATGCCGTCACCGCCACGGAGTTCCGCCCCAACCCGCCTACCCGCGTGGTGCCCATCGCCGAGGTGCCGGCCGATTCCATGATCCTCGATGTTGGTCCCGCTACCGTTGAGGCCCTCAAGGCCCGGCTGCCTGCGCTCAAGACGCTGGTGTGGAACGGCCCGCTGGGCGCGTTCGAGACGCCACCCTTCGATGCGGCGACGGTCGCGCTCGCGCATGCCGTGGCAGAGGCGACCAGTGCGGGGCATCTGCGCTCCGTCGCCGGCGGCGGCGATACGGTGGCGGCACTCAAGCATGCCGGCGTGGTGGACCAGATCAGCTACGTTTCCACCGCCGGCGGCGCCTTTCTGGAGTGGCTGGAGGGCAAGGTGCTGCCGGGCATTCTGGCGCTCGAATCTCTCGATGGCGTCATTATCCCCTCCTGAAAGACACGCTATAAGACTGTATCGGCAGCCGGGATAAGGCACCGAAAAACGAGACCGAGTAACGATTTGGAGAATAGACCAAGACAAATCATTACCCAGGGAGTGTCCGCGGTGAAACATTCATCACTTTTTTCAATTTTAGTTGATCGGCGCGACCGCAATCCGCATGATTACCTCATGAAGCGGACCATCATCACTTTTCCCCTTCGCGCGGTCGCGGCGGCAGCCTTGTCTGTGGTGCTCGGCGCGGCCGGGCAAGCCAGCCTGCTGGCACCGCTGCCCGATGTGGGGCCGCTCGCACAACCCGCCCCAGCCCCTGCCAAGCCCTTGAGCTTTCAGAATACGATCTACCAGGCCGCGCCTGTTCCCAACCCCGATGTAGATGCCCCGCCCAACACCGCGCAGCCTGAAACGCGCATCGGCCCCCGGCTGATATCCCCCAAGAACCTCTTCCAGGGCGACGGTTATTCCTACGCCTCCGCCGAACAGACCGATGTCCACAAGACCCCTGCCGCCGGCCTAGGCGTCACGGTGCCCGTAAACTAGGCCGTGTCTCCAATTGCGCTCTGCCGGCCATCTGGCGCGCGTTTCCTTCTCTCCGGTGCTCACAGCCCCAAACCGAAGCTGCGCTCCGTTGCTCGAAAACACCTTCAACTGACCCGCCAGACCACAATTGACGAAACACCCTAGCTAGATCCGCTCGCTGACGGCGATGGCCACCTTGCAGCCGGCCTTGATGGCGGCGCTCAGCACCCGGTAACCGGGGGTCAGCGCCGCTTCGTTGGCCAGGCCGATATCGCGGTGTTCCAGTTCTTCGGCCCGAAATTCCTCGATTGTGGCGCGCAGTTCCGGCTCCTCATCGCCAAGAACGTTCACCTGTGCCCGGTAATGTTCATCGATCGCCTCTTCTACGGCCACCGTGCAGGCCATGGCTGCTCGCTCGCCCAGGGCCGCGGTGGCGGCACCCAGCGCGTAGCCGGCCAAGTGCCAAAGTGGCAGAAGGGCCGTCGGCCGCACGCGGCGCTCGGCGATCAGGCGCGAGAACGTATCGAGGTGATGCTGCTCCTGCGCCTGCATATGGCGGATCACGTCGCCATGCCGGCCGCGCCCTAGCACCGCCAACTGGCCCTGATAGATGCGCTGCGCGCCATATTCCCCGGCATGATCGACGCGTACGATGCGTTCCACCTGCGTACGCAGATTCGGCTCACCTGGGAGACTCATCGGAAAGAACGTCCTTTGCTACGAGACAGGCAGATGGCGAGGCAGGATGAAACCGCCAGGGCGTAGATCAGACCCATCTGCGTCATTGAAAGGGGCAGGCCGGGGATCAGGAAATCCGGCTCGCTGCAGGACTTGGCGGGGCGCGCCGGCATGGCCGCCAGGCGCTGCGCGATGGTCATGCCGCGGAAATCCGGCGCGCTGCACGCCGCGATGGGATCTGGCCACCAATGCAGTTCCACACCCGTATGCGTCAGCGAGAGGCCTGCCCCGACCAGCAGAACGACAACCAGACCCCACAGCAGCACACGCGCCGGCCGACGGGGCGATCCCCAGGCCAGCAGTGCCACAACCATGCCGACCCGGTAGGGCCAACGCTCCAGTAGGCAGAAGTCGCAGGGGATGAATCCCAGCAAGTGCTGCGCGACTTCGGCCACCACAAGGGCGGCGGCGCAGGCTGCCAGCGCCGCCAGCGCCAGCGCTTTCTCGGGGCGGCGTGTCATGCGGAAGGGTTTATACCAAATCGCGGAGGCTGATAGTCACAAGAAGGAAGGCCTTCTTTTTTGAAAAAAAGAAGCAAAAAACTTTTGACTGTTTTCCCGCGCCTCGCCGGCAGCACACGCAACGGGGCAAAAGTTTTTTGGTTCTTTTTTTCAAAAAAGAACATTCTTTCTTATTGTGGCTTCAGCGCCCCCAATGCGCGGGAACCCAGCGCTGGCCATACGGCCCGAATGCCCAATGGCCGGGGATGAAATGATAACCAATCTGGATCGGCACCCAATGGCGATGCACCCACACATAGCGGTACCCGTCCCAATGCCAGTGGCTCGGCTCCAGTACCCAGCGCTCGGCCGGGCCGGGCGGTGGGGGCGGCGGCCCGAATTCGGGCGGCGGCGGCGGCATCGCCGGTTGTGCAGCGGCGATGGTGGCGGTGCTGAGGCCAGCCAGAACCGTCAGGCTCGCCAGCAATGCGGTCAACTTGGGTTTCATGGACAGTTGATCCTTTTCGTACGTCGGTCGCGGATGCGAGGCTGGCATGATGGCGCGAGTCTCGCCTACCGCGCTGCGTCCATCGCATGAAGTCGCGGACAGACCTTGTTACCGTTCGGCAACGTGCGGCTGCCGCGCCACCACCCCATACGCCTGCAGGAGCCGCACCCGGATGTTCCCAAATACCACCTCCACCGTGCCGCTCGATGATGTGGCGCATATCATTCAGGTGGCCCTCACGCCGGTATTCCTGCTCTCCGGCATCGGCACGTTGCTGAATGTGTTCAACACGCGCCTCGCGCGTGTCTCCGATCATGCCGAACACGCCAACGAGTTGCTGCGCGCCGATCCGGACCATGCCGACGCCGCCATCCTGCGCGCGCATCTGCGGCGGCTGCGGCGGCGGACATTTGCGCTGGATGGCGCCATTGCGCTGAGCGCCTTTGGGGGTGCTGCCACCTGCGGCGCGGCGTTCGCGCTGTTCGTCGGCGCCCTGCGCGACAGCGCGACATCGACGGCGCTGTTCGTGATGTTCGGTTTGTCGCTCGGGTGCACCGTGACGGCGCTGGGGGCGTTTATCTGGGATAGCCTGCTGGCGTGGCACGGGCTTCGGCGCGAGGGAAACCTGCCGCACAGCGGAAAAAAATAAGGCCTTCTTTTTTGAAAAAAAGAAGCAAAAAACTTTTGACACTGGCATACGCTGCCGGTGAGTCCGCGACAGCGCGTAAAAAGTTTTTTGCTTCTTTTTTTCAAAAAAGAAGACTCTTCCTTACTTCAACGGCGCCAGCACATCATCCAGCAACGCCGGCGTCCCCGCCACCCGTTCCAGATGCGGATAGCGCAGGCCGTCGTG
>PKZM01000195.1 GCA_003133065.1 Acetobacteraceae bacterium | reverse complement strand
AAGTGTGGATCGCGGTGGTGACCGTCGCACTGATCATCGGGCTTGCGTATCTGATGAATTACTCGGGAATGACATACACGCTCGGTCAGGGTGCCGCGTCGCTCGGGCCGTTGTTCCCGCTGGCCTCGGCGTTCCTGGGCTGGGTCGCGGTGATGCTGTCGGGGTCTGATACGTCAGGCAATGCGCTGTTCGGNNGGCGGCGTCATGGGCAAGATGATCTCGCCGCAGAACATCGCCACCGGCGTGGCGGTGACGGATCTGAAGGGACAGGAAGGGCGGGTCTTCGCGCGCACCTTCAAGCACAGCGTGATCATGACGCTGTTGTTGGGGGGGCTGGTGCTTCTTCAGCAATATGTGGTGCCGGGGATCGTGCCGAAGTAAGCAAATGTTCTTTCTTGAAAAAAAGAACCAAAAAACTTTTGACACTTGGCGCGCGCTGCCGGCGACGCACGCACCAACAGTTAAAAGTTTTTTGCTTCTTTTTTTCAAAAAAGAAGACCTTCCCTAATACGCATTCGCCCTATGCCAAACCAGCGCCAGCGGCGTGCTGAGTAAGATGCGCATATCAAGGCCCAGCGACCAGTTTTCGATATAATCGATATCCAGCTCAATCCGCCGCCGCAACTGCTCCGCGGTTTCGGTGGCACCGCGGTGGCCGTTCACCTGTGCCCAACCGGTGATTCCCGGCCGCACCCGGTGGCGATGAGCATAGAAGCCGACAATCTCCTCGCTGGTCCGGTTTTCGGTACGCATTTCCACCGGATGCGGCCGCGGCCCGACCAGTGACATCTCGCCGCGCAGCACATTCATCAGTTGCGGCAACTCATCGAGGCTACTGGCACGCAGAAACGCGCCCACCCGCGTCACGCGCAGGTCGCCGCGCCTGGTCTGCTGGGCGCCATTGCCGTGAGCCTGACCGGCCCAGACCATGGTGCGGAATTTCAGCACAGTAAACTCGGCATTGTTGCGGCCATGGCGGCGCTGGCGGAACAGGATCGGGCCGCGGCTTTCAATGCGCACGGCAATCGCAACCACGGCCAGCACGGGCGCGAGCGCGACCATCAGGCAGGCGGCCATGGCACGGTCCATGAGCGCCTTTGCCACATAGCGCGCGCCCGCCACCGGGCGACGCGCCGCCACAACGACCCGCAGCGCGCCAAACAGCAGGCATTCATCAGCCGCGCTTGAGCCCGGCGGCAGCGGTACAGCAATATTAACATCCAGCGCCCGCAGCTGCGCGGTCAGCCACGCCGGCAGCGCCTGATCAGGGTTGGCGCCGGCCACCACAATCCAGTCCAGCGGCATCTGGCGGCCAAGCGCCAGCAACCGCCCAACCGCATTGGTCGACGGCCCCGGTGACAGGTCATCAGCGTCCCCGGCTGTGAACACGCCTGCAAGGACCAGGCCTCTCCCACGCAACGCCTCCAGCCGGCCCACGATCTCCGCGCATGGGGCTGCGGGGCCGATCACCGCCACGCGGTCGGCCATCACGTCCGTCCCCACCAGCCCAATGAAAACCTGCCGCAGCAGCCAGCGGCTGCCGAGCGCCAATCCGCCGATTGTAGCCGCCCATGGCAAAACCCACATTTGTGGCGGCGGGGCGCCCAGACCAAATCCAGCAAGGGCCGCCAGGAAAGCCCACCCCAGACCAGCAACGCAGATGGCCTGTGCCAGCACCTCCGTGGCCCGCAGACCCTCCGCGCGGGCTTCCACAACCGATGGCCGGACCCGGCGGGCAAACAGCGCCGGCGCCATGACGGCGCCAATGGCGCCAGCATGGATGGCGGCGCCAAGCGGCGTCGCGCCCGCATGGGCCAGGTTCACGCTGGTCCCGGGCGCGGCCGGCCAGGCGCAGAGCAGAGAAGCGGCCAGCGGGGTTGCGGCATCGGCCAGCATCTGCGCTGCATGGAACAGTGCAAGATGGTCGACGCCCAGGCGCGCCGGCTGAAAGCGGATCCTGTCCGCAGCAGCGGACGAGTACACGCCCTCCTGAAAACACGGAAGCATATGCTCGGATGTCGAAGGCAGCATGGTGTCTCCACAGTCGCGCTGCCGGATATCCCATGATTACGGTAAAGAAATAGTTAGTACCGGCAACCCGGTACGCCGCATCCGACCGGCCGCAGACCAAGGGCCGCAGACCACGGCCTGCCGAGCATCGGGTGGAATATTATGGTAACAGAATGTATTTTGGCGTGACCGCAACCGGTGAGCAGTCCATTGCCATCGGTGGTTAAGGTCTCTTTCATGCTTGTTCACGGACTTATGGCGCCCTGCCAAAAATGAGTGGAGATGCTGGGCGCAGATCATGCCGCTCGGACCAAGCGCACCATGGGTGCGGCTGGATCAGACGAGCCATGAACGCAGCCTGGGGTGACGCCGGGTGTTGAGATGCGCGAAACGGCATCATCTGGAGGCCCGGGAACGAATTGTTAACCTTGCTCATGCGAAACGACATCGCAGTCCATGCTCGGCACGTGGGCCACGGAGGTGAAATGCAGATGAATCCACCCGTAGCGCTTGGGGCCTTGCCGCGAGCCCGGCAAGACCCGCCGGATAGCGCGCCGCGTTCAGCGGCCGAAGGCGTGGCACCCTCCCTGGTGGGGCTGTTCCATGCGGTGCACGCCCTGCGTAGCGGCGGGGGCGCATTCGTGCTGCAATTCGTCGCCCCGCATGCGGGCGCGGGTACCAGCCTGATCGCCGGCGGTTTCGCGGCCCAAGCCGCGCGCGCGGGCAATGGCGGGGTGTTGCTGGTGGATGTATCGCCGTCCGGCCCGCAGCGGGCCGACGATGATGCACAGGCGCTGCTTGGCGGCGCTCTGGTCTGCCGCCAGGTTGCCGGCCGGGCGGGCTTTTGCACCGCCACGCTCGCATCGCAGTTGCACGCGGGCGTGGCGCTTGCGCCGGATGCTGTGGCGCACTGCCTGGTTCAGTTGCGTACCCGCTTCGATATTGTTGTGCTGGATTGCGCGCCACTGAGCGTGCTGCCGCAAGTGGCCATGCTGGCGCGGCATTGCGACGGCACGGCGCTGGTGGTGCAGGCGGAGCGTACCGAACGCGATGAGGTTTTGGCGGCGCGCCGCAGCATCGAGGCGATGGGTGGGCAGATCCTGGGCGCGGTGTTCAACCGGGCCCGCATCGCGGCCGCCCGGCCGCCTGGCAACACCGGCAGGATGCCCTGGCGCCGCGGGGTGCAAGGCTGACGCGCCCGGCACCACAGGCCACCATGCACCGCCAGATCCTTGGCTACCTGCCGGCCAATGTGATCCCCGCGCTGATCTCGGTCGCAACCATCTATGTCTTCACGCGCCTGCTGCCGCCGGCCGCGTTCGGGCTGTATACGGTCGGCTTCAACGCGGTGATGTTCGTGCAAGGCGCGGTGTTCATCGCCTTGCCCCTGGCCGTGATGCGGTTCCTGCCGGCAGCCCTGCGGGATGGCACGCAAGCGGCACTGCTGAGCACAGCCTGGGCAGACTTCGCCCTGGTCTGCGCACCGCTCGCGGGCGCGGGGCTGGGGTTGCTGCTGGTTCTGCCCATGGATCCGGACATCCGCGCCATCCTGCTGGTGGCCCTGCCGGCACTGGCATTGCGGGCTGTGGTGGCAATGAGCCAGGCGCAGGCGCGTGCCTGCAATGCGGTGCTCCGCTACGGCGTGGTGGAGTGCCTGCAATCGAGCGCGGGCTTTGCCGCCGGCGTGGCGCTTATTCTGTGGCGCGGACCTGCCGGCATGAACGCCGTGCTGGGCGTTCTGGTGGGGGCGGCACTGGCGGCGGCGGCGGGCGCCCCCGCCACGCTGCGGCTGATGCGCGGCAGCGCCGCCACGGCCAGGCCAGGCCTGCGGCACGAACTCCGGGCCTTCACCCTGCCGCTCGCCGGCTCCTATGTCGTCATCTTCCTGCTGCAATATGCCGACCGGTTTCTGCTGGACATGTTCGCCGGCGCCGGGGTGCTGGGGGTGTATGCGGTGGCGTTCAGCCTGGTGGAGCGGCCCACCACATTGCTGTGTCAGTTGATCAGCACAGCGACCTTCCCGATGGCAGTGCGGGCGCTGGAGCATGAGGGTGCCGCCGCCGCGCGCACGCAGAATGGCCATAACGGAGCGGCGCTACTGGGGCTGGCCTTGCCCGCCTGTATCGGGCTCGCGCTCTGCGCGGATCAGATCGCCGCGGTGCTGGCCGGGCCCGCCTATCGCGGCGGGGTGGCGAGCCTGATCCCGCCACTGGCCGTGGCGGCTTTGCTGCGCAACATCGCGGCTCATTACCTGGACCACAGCTTCCACCTGCTCCGGCGATCGGACCTGCTGCTGGCGATCTATGCGCCGGCTTCTGCCGGCAATATCGCGCTGGACATGGTGCTGATCCCGCGCTTCGGCATGATGGGCGCTGCTTACGCCTCGCTGATCGCGCTCAGCTCTGCATGCTTCGCCGGCATCGTGATCGGGCACCGCCAGTTCGGGCTGTGGTTGCCGGCGGGCAGGATTGCCCGGATCCTGGTGGCGAGCCTGATCATGGCGGCGGTGCTCATGCTGTTTCATCCCAGCCCGGGGGCGGCGGGATTGCTGGCCAAGATCGCCGCCGGCGCTGGCACCTACGCTGCGATGGCGGCCGCGCTGGATATCGGCGGCATACACGCCCTGGTGCGGCGCGCCCGCCCGCTCCCAAAACCCGTCAACGAGAGGGGGACCAGGCCGGAGTTGCCGGCGTGCGAGGGCACACTCCCCATGCCGGGGTCCCAGGGCCGAGCCCCCGCCGTTCCTCTGCGCCTGCGATCCGCCCCGCCCCCCGGACCACAGACCCTGCTGCCGTGATGCAAGGCGCGATCGGCAGCGGACTCATGGCCCAGTCGGCCTCCGGCATCCGCGCGGTGACCGAACACGGCTCCGTACCGCTCACGCCTTCGGTGCTGGCGCGTGCCTGGCAAAGGGCGCCCTATCGCCTGACGCTGCAATGGCTTCGGCAGGATGGCTCGACCGCCGGCACCGCCGTGATCGGCACGCGCGGCAGTTTTGCCGCCTTTGCGGCCGACGCCGGCGCCAAGGCCGCCATTCTGCGCCGCCAGGCAGGAGATGCAGCAGGCGGGGACCACCGCACGGCCCCGGGCCGGCCCAGCCTTGGCACCATCGCGGCCCTTACCCGCGGCGCGCTGCACCGCGTCGGCGAACGCTGGCGCGCCCGGCTGCTCAGCGAGCGATGGAGCGTCGGCGTGAGCCCACTCAGCATACAGGATATCGCCGCCACGGGAGAAACCGGGCCGATCACCTGGATGCAACCGGTGTCCGGCCGCTGCTACGCCGACCCCTTCTTCTGGGAATCGGCCAGCCGCGCGCTGTGCGAGGAGATCATGCCGTCCGGCCGGGGCCGGATCGCCGTTCTGGCACAAGGTGATAACGGAAGACTTGTATGCGCCCGCGTACTGATGGACGGCCCGGACCATTTTTCCTACCCCTGCACCTTTACCGACACCGGCGACTACCTCGTGGCCGAAACCATCGCCGCACGCGCAACGCGGATCTGGCGGCTACAGCCGGATGGCGCCCGCGTTCTGGCCGCCACGGTGGCGCAGGGCCACGCGCTGGCTGATCCAACCCTGTTCCGCGCCACCGGGCTGCTCTGGCTGGCGGCAACCGATCTCGCCATCGGAGCACATGACAATCTCTGCCTGTTTCATGCGCGGGACATCGCCGGCCCCTGGGTGCCGCATCGCGGCAACCCGGTGAAGATCGATATCGGATCGGCACGGCCGGCGGGCACCCCGTTCGTCTGTGCAGGCCGGCTGATCCGGCCGGCGCAGGATTGCGCCGCCGGCTACGGTGCGGCCGTGGTCCTGAACGAGGTGCTGGAGCTGAGCCAAGACCGGTTCGAGGAGCGTCCGCTCTGCCGCATTGCCCCCGACCCGGCCGGGCCGTACCCGCACGGTCTGCATACGCTCAACGCCGGCGCCGGCGGCACCACGCTGGTGGATGGCAAGCGCCTGGTGTTCAGCCCGGCCGGCCTTGCTGGCAAGCTTGCCCGGCGGGCGGGTGTCGGGCGCCCATGAGCGCTCCGGCCCGCATCGCGCTGCTGCTGCGGGCGCTCGACCAGGGCGGCGCGCAGATCGCCATGCAGCGCCTGGCGGCCGCCCTGCACAGCTTGGGCCACACCGTGGTCGTGGTGACTTTGTTCGAAGGCGGTGAAACCCACGCGCTGCTGCCACAAGGTGTGCAGACCCATGTGCTGGGCGTGCCGCGCGCGCTGCTGGCCCTGCCGGCGCTACTGCGCTTCATCGGCGCCTGGCGGCCGGATGTGATGATTTCGGCGCTCTCCCACACCAATATCGTGGCTGTGGCCGCGCGCCTGCTGGGCTGGCCGCGCTTTCGCCTGATCGTGACCGAACACGCGCCCATCCGCCTGCTGGTGGAGAGCATCGGCGGCCCCTCCTACCGCGCGCTGCCCTTCCTGCTGCGCAGGCTCTACCCGTTCGCCGACGCGGTGGTCGGTGTCTCCGACGGCATCGCCGATGAATTGCGCGCCATGGTGCCGGCAGCGCGCCGCGTGCGCCGGATCTATAACCCGGTGTTCCATGCCGAGATCGCGGCCCTCGCCGGGCACCAGGTGGCGTGGCCTTGGAACGGCGGCACCGCGGAGATGCCGGTGGTGCTGGCCGCCGGGCGCCTGGCGGCGGAGAAGGATTTCGCCACATTGCTGCGTGCCTTCGCGCGGCTGCGCGCGCGGATGCCGGCGCGGCTGATGATCATCGGTGAGGGACCCGAACGCGCGGCGCTGCAGGCCCTGGCGGCGTCGCTGGGCATCGCCGATGATGTTCATCTGCCCGGCTTCGTGGGCAACCCCTTCCCTTATATGCGCGCCGCCGCCGTGGTGGTGGTCACCTCGCGCTTCGAGGGATTCGGCAACGTGCTGGTGGAGGCGATGGCCTGCGGCACGCCGGTTGTGACCACCGATGCGCCGACAGGCCCGCGCGAAGTGACCGAGGATGGGCGATGGGCGGCGCTTGTACCGGTGGGTGATGACGCCGCCATCGCCGATGCCATCGCTTCGGCCATCCAAGCACCGCCGCCACGCGAGGATCTGCACCGCCGCGCCAGCTTCTTCGGCGCGCAGGAGGCAGGCGCCGCCTATGCCAGCCTGATCGCCGAGGTGAGGGGGCAGCAGCGCGCGGCCCGCAACACCGGGCGGCTGCATGTGGCGCTGTATCTTGGCGACATGTCCGGCGGCGGGGCCGAGCGGATGAGCCTGATGCTGGTGGAGGAATTCACCCGCCATGGCCAGCGCGTGGACCTGTTGCTGCACCGGGCGCGCGGTGAGAACCTAAAATCGGTGCCCGCACATGTGAACCTGCGCGCCTTCAACACGCGCCACACCTCGCATGATCTGCTGCCGCTGGCGCGCTATCTGCGCCGCGCGCAACCTGACATCCTGATCGCCGGGCTGAACCACAACAACATCGTGGCCGGCATGGCCGTGCCCCTTGCCCGCGGGCGCACGCGGCTGATCATGGTTCAGCACAACGCGCTCTCACGCGAGGTGCAGCAGCCGGACTGGCGCTACCGGATCCTGCCGCTGGCCTATCGGCTGGTGGCGCCGTTCACCCAAGCCATCGTCGCGGTCTCCACAGGCGTGGCCGACGACATGGCGCGGCTGACCGGCATCACGCGCGGCCGTTTCAGCGTGATCCACAACCCTGTGATCGACCCAGGCTTTGCGGCCCGTGCCGCGGGCCCCGCGGCACACAGGTGGCTCGACAGCCCAGGCCCCGCGCTGTTCATCACCGCGGGCCGGCTGACCGCACAGAAGGACCACGCCACATTATTGGAGGCCTTCGCGATCTATCGCCGCACCAGGCCCGGCCGCCTGATCATCCTGGGCAGCGGCGAGATGCTGGAGGCAACGCGGCAGCGCGCGGCCGACCTGGGATTGGCCGATGACGTGGACTTCCCGGGTTTTCAGCCAAACCCCCTGCCCTTCTATCGGTACGCCAGCGCCTTTCTGCTGTCCTCCCGCTACGAAGGCTTCGCCAATGTTGTGGTGGAGGCGCTGGGCTGCGGCCTGCCGGTGATCGCCACGGATTGCCCCTACGGCCCAGCCGAAATCCTGCAGAACGGACGCTATGGCGTGCTGGTGCCGGTGGGTGATCCGGCGGCGATGGCCTGTGCCATGGCCACGGATCTGCGGGCGGCGTTTCCGCAGCAGATGCTGCGCGCGCGTGCCGCAACGTTTAGCAGCGCCGCGGCGGGGGAGGCATATCTGGGGCTGATGCACCAAGTGCTAGAAAAGTAGGGTCTTCTTTTTTGAAAAAAAGAAGCAAAAAACCTTTACTCGTTTGGATCCGACACCTTGGGGCACCACCCACCTGAGGCGGCAAAAGTTTTTTGGTTCATTTTTTTTCAAAAAAGACCACTTACTTTCTTCCTCGCCACATCATACTCCGCCTTCCACCGCGCCACCCGCACCGCCGCCGGCACCACCGCATCCACCGCCCCCACGCCCTGCCCCGAGCCCCAGATATCGCGCCAGGCCTTCGCGCCGCCGCTGCCGAAATTCATCTTCGAGGGATCGGAATACGGCAGCGCATCCGGATCCAGCCCCGCGGCCACGATCGACGCCTTCAGATAATTCCCATGCACGCCGGTAAACAAATTGGTGTAGACGATGTCGCTCGCCGTCGCGTCCACGATCGCCTGCTTGTATGCGGAGGCGGCGTTTGCCTCATGCGTCGCGATGAAGGGCGAACCGATATAGGCCACATCGGCACCGGCCGCCTGCGCCGCCAATATGCCGCCGCCGGTGGCAATGGCCCCCGACAGTGCCAGGGGCCCATCAAACCAGCTGCGGATTTCAGCGATCAGCGCGAAGGGCGAGAGTGTGCCCGCGTGGCCGCCCGCCCCGGCCGCAACCGCGATCAGGCCATCGGCGCCCTTCTCGATCGCCTTGCGCGCGAAGGCGGGATTGATCACGTCGTGCAGCACCAGGCCGCCATAGGAATGGATCGCCTCGAACACATCGCTGCGGGCGCCCAGCGAGGTGATCACGACCGGCACGCGGTATTTCACGCAGAGCGACACATCATGCTCCAGCCGCTCATTGGATCGGTGCACGATCTGGTTGACGGCGAAGGGGGCGGCCGGCGCATCGGGATGCGCCGCGTCGTATGCGGCGAGTTCATCGGTGATACGGCGCAGCCAATCGCCCAGCACGCCCGGCGGCCGCGCGTTCAACGCCGGAAACGAACCCACGATGCCCGCCTTGCACTGCGCCAGCACCAGATCCGGGTTCGAAATGATAAACAGCGGCGCGGCGATCACTGGCAGCTGCAATTTGGTGGACAGAAACGCAGGCAGGCTCACGCCGCTTCCCCTTGTGCATCTTCAGGTTTTTGCCGGGCTTGAAAAAACGCCGCGATGTTCCCGCGCAGCTCCGGCGTCTGCAATTGTGCCGCAAACGCCGCGTTTTCCTCATCGATCCGCGCGTTGAGATCCCGCGTCGGTGATTTCATCAGCGTCTTTGTCGCGCGCAGCGCCTGCGCCGGCTTGTGCCGCAGCCTCCCCGCCACCGCGCGCGCTTCACCCAGTGCTGCGCCCGGCGCCACCACGCGGTTGACCAGGCCAAGCTCTACCGCGCGGGCAGCATTCACCGGCTCCCCCAGCAGCAGCAATTCCGCGGCTATACGCTGGCCGACCAGCGCCGGAACCAGCAGAGACGAGCCCGCCTCCGGCACCAAAGCGAGATCCACGAACGGCATGCGCAGCTCGGCCGTCTCGTCGGCGAAAACAAAGTCGCAATGCAGCAGCATGGTGGTGCCGATCCCGACCGCCTTGCCCTGAACCGCGGCGATCAGGATTTTGGTTGCCTGGGCGAGGCTGCGGATGAACCGCAGAACCGGGCGATCCGGATCGCTGGACGCATTGGCGAGGAAATCCGCCAGATCGTTGCCGGCGCAGAAATGGGCGCCCTCACCCGAAAAGATCACAGACCGCACGCTATCGTCGCGCTCGGCCGCCGCCATGGCCTCAGCCATAGCCGCATACATGGCAACCGTCAGCGCATTGCGCTTGGCCGGCCGGACGATGTGGATATGGATAACCCCATCGCCATGCTCAACGCGTACCGCACCGTCCATAGCAGCCTCCCGTTTTGAGCTAACGTATACGTTAACCTCCCCGCCCGCAACGTGGTATGCTGGTGGGGGGCGGCGGGCTTGACAGCGACGGCCCGATCGCTCGTTGAGACACGGCGGTTCGCTGCCGAAAGCCGTGTCTGGCGCGGGTCGTGCGGTATCATCCGGATGATCGGGTGATCCTCGATGGCAAGCGTAAGGCGGTTTGCACCGACTCAAGAAAGAATCTTCTTTCTTGAACGAAAGAAGCAAAGACCTTTTGAACGTTAAGACCCGACATAACGGAGAGAGACGTGGCCAATTTGGATGAGGATGCCAGGAAGGTGCTGCACGTGCTGGCGCTGCGGGGGCAGGTGGATATTACCACCATGGCGCCCCAGGAGGTGCGCGATTACTACGCGGCCTTCCCGTCCATGCCCGGGCGCGATCTGCACGAGGTGACACAGATCACCGTGGCGGGTGCCCAAGGCGATCTGCCCGCGCGCCTGTATCGCCCATCGGCCGCGCCGAACCTGCCCACCCTGGTGTGGTTCCACGGCGGCGGCATGGTGCTGGGCGATCTGCGCTCCGGCGACTGGGTGTGCCGCGAACTCGCCGCACAGGCCGAAACGCTGGTGATCAGCGTGGACTACCGGCTGGCCCCCGAACATAAATTTCCGGCCGGCCCGGAAGATGCCTACGCGTCCGTCGCCTGGATCGCCGCCCATGCCACCGAGCTGGGGGGCGATCCGGCACGCATCTGCGTCGGCGGCGATAGCGCCGGCGGCACACTCGCTGCTGTATCATGCCTGCTGGCCAAATCCCGCTCCGGCCCGGCCATTGCCGCCCAGCTTCTGATCTATCCGGGTACGGAGACTGACCTCACGCGGCCCTCCGTGATTGAATTCGCCCAAGGACCGGTGCTGACACTGGCGGCGATGCTGTGGTTCCGCGCGCATTTTCATAGCCACGACGCCGAACTCGCCGACCCGCGTGCCTATCCCGCCCTGGCCGAGGACCATACCGGCCTTCCGCCAGCTTGCGTGCTGACCGCCGAGATCGACCCGATCCGCGATGCGGGCGAAATCTACGCCAACACCCTCGCCCACGCGGGCGTTCTGACCACGTTGAAACGCTATAACGGCGTGTTCCATGGCTTCTTCACCATGGGGGGCGCCATGGCCAAGACCGGCGAGGCGGTGGGCGACGCGGCCGCGTGGCTGAAGACGATCGCGGCCCGCCCGGTCGCGTGAAAGAAGGCAGAAATACCATGGCAAAGATCGAAATCGCAACCGCGCCGCGCACCGAAGGCTCCTCCTATCCCTCGCCGTTCGATGCGCCCTGCCGCGGCCGGATCCGCCACGCGCTCGGTGATGCGGCGGGCCTGACCCAGTTCGGCGTCAATCTTCAGCGTCTCTCGCCAGGCGCCTGGAGCAGCCAGCGCCATTGGCATACCGAAGAGGACGAATTCGTCTGGGTCCTGCACGGCGAGGTCGTGCTCGCCACCGACGAAGGCGAAACGATCCTGCGTGCCGGAGACTGTGCCGGGTTCAAGGCCGGCACACCAAACGGCCACCACCTGCAAAACCGCTCGTCAACCGACGCCGTGCTCCTGGAAATCGGCTCCCGCCGCCCGCACAGCGATGCCTGCGACTACCCCGACATAGATCTGCTCTGGAGCGGAGCCACGGGCGACACGCACAAGAACGGCACGCCTTACTGAAGCGTCGCCCACACCGCGTCGCGATGAAGCTTTATCAACACTCCGCCTTCATGATGGTACGGTGATCAGCACCGGGTGCCAGATGACCTTCCAGAACATTTCGCTCCGTACAAAATTCACCCTCCTCGCCATGGTCGCTCTGACCGGTTGCCTGAGCGTGATCGGCATCACGATCAGCCAGGACCTCAGATCGCACCTGACGCAGGTCGCCCGCGACGCTCTCACAGTGCGTTCACATGCCGTGGAGGAGTTCATACTGTCACGTGGCGAGCCTGCGCTGCGTGACGGGCATATGGTCTTTGGTTCCACGGTGATGGACGGCAGCAACGCGTTGGTCGCGCATCTGTCCGATGTGCTGGAGGGCACGGGGATCACGGTGTTTCGCGGCGATGTGCGCGTGGCCACCACGATGAAGCTGGCGGATGGGTCGCCCGCGGTGGGCACGCAGATGGCGCCGGGGCCCTTGCACGACACCGTTTTCGTCCAGGGCATCCCCCAAACCGGCATCACCACGGTGAAGGGCGCGCCGTTCATCGGCAGCTACCGGCCCGTGCGGGATCGCGCGGGCACGCTGATCGGCGTGGTTTCGGCCTTCATGCCGCTGGGAAGTTTCCTCTCCCCGATCGATACCATATTGCATCGCCTGGCGATCGAATCACTGGCGGCCCTGGTGGTTTCGGCCGGGGTGATCTTCGTGGCGACTCGCCAGATCACGTCGCCGCTGGAGCGCCTTATCCGGCAGATCGGCGACATCGCCGGTGGCCGGCTGGACACGCAGGTGGATTGTGCCGGCCGCGGTGATGAATTGGGCGCCCTGGGCCGCGCGGTGAACGTTCTGCGCGACGGGGTGATCCAGCGCAACCAGTTGGCCTCGTCCGCCGAGACGCAGAAAGCCGACGCCGAACGGGCCCGCACGGCGGAGCTGTCCCAGGTGGCACAGCGTTTCGACGCTGAGATCGGCACCCTGGTCGGCCAGATTTCCACCGCGGCCGCGGGCATGGAGGCGGCCGCCAGAACCATGTCGGCGACCGCGGATAGCGGGTTCGCCCAGGCGGATGCCGTGAGCCAGGCGGCCAATCTCGCCTCCGCGGGCGTGCAGACTGTCGCTGCCGCCGCCGAGGAATTGGCGAGTTCCATTACCGAGATCAATCGGCAGGTGAACCATTCCGGCCAGATTACGACGCAGGCCGTGGCCGATACGCGCCGCACCGATGATATCGTACGTGCCCTGGCGGACGGCGCGGAGAAGATCGGTCAGGTGGTCGGGCTGATATCCAATATCGCCGGCCAGACCAATCTTCTGGCCCTTAATGCCACCATCGAGGCAGCCCGCGCCGGGGAAGCAGGGCGCGGCTTCGCCGTTGTCGCCTCCGAAGTGAAAAGCCTCGCGGGCCAAACCGCACGCGCCACCGAGGAGATCTCCGCGCAGGTGACGCAGATCCAGGCCTCCACGCGCGAGGCTGTGGCGGCCATCCAGGGCATCGGCCAAACCATAGAAAACGTCAGTACGATCGCCACCGCCATTGCCGCCGCAGTGGAACAGCAAGGCGCCGCCACCGGCGAAATTGCCCGCAACATCCAGCAAACCGCCCAATCCACTTCCCATGTCACACAAACCATCGGCGGCGTGCGTTCCGCCGCCAGCGAAACCGGCACGCTCTCCGGCCAGGTGCTCAGCTCCGCCTCCAGCGTATCCCAACAGGCCGCCTCCCTCGCGCGGCAGGTTGCCCGCTTCGTGGAAACGGTGCGCGCGGCATAAGACACGGNNGCGGAGCGGCCGTTTGGGGGCCGTGAGCACCGGAGCGCAAAAGACGGGCGCCAGATGGCCGCCAGGGCAGGTTTTGAAAGGCGCTCTTAAGCGTTTGTGGGTGTAGCGCGTCTTCATTGTACTATCCTCCCACCGCAGATCGCCCGGCCGCTTTTCCGCGATATCCCTCACCCCTCCTTCAACATCGGATTCAACACCCGGCTCAGCCCAAACATTCCCACCGACGCCAGCCCCGCTATCACCGCGATCATCCCGAAAAACGCCGCCTTGCCCATCCCACTCCAGAAATGCGCCAGATACCCCGCCAGATAATTCCCCCCAAAGATCGACAAATAATTCACCCCCATCATCAGCGACGCCAACTTCGCCGGCGCTGTGCGGCTGAACAGCGAAAGCCCCACCGGCGACAAATACAACTCCCCCAGCGTCAGCACCCCAATCGCCGCAAACAGCCACAATACCGGCACCCGATGGCCCGCATCGATCGCCATCGCCGGCACCATCAGCATAGCGAAACACAAAGCCGTCGCCGCACAGCCGATCGCCATCTTCGTCACCGGTGCCGGCTCCAAACGCCGCCGCGCCTGCCACGCCCAGAACGCAATAATGAATGGCGTCAGCAGGAAAATGTAGAACGGATTGAAACTCTGCACATCTTCCGGCCGCAACACGCCAAGCGGCGTGCCCAGATTGGAATTCTGCTCCGCCATCAGCGCGATCGTAATGTACTGCTGCCCATAACAGCCCCAGAAAAACAAATTGCAGAACGCCACCATCACCAGCGCCAACACCGTGCGCCGCTCTATCGCCGTCAGCCTGACAGCGCCCACACCAGTGGAAGACTCCGCCTGCAACCGCCGCGCCCGCACATCCGGCGGCAAAAACCGCGCTCCAGCAAGGAAAATCACCAACCCGATGCACATCCCCACCGCCGCTGCGGCAAAGCCCCATTGCCAATGCGGCGGCTGCCCCGGCGCCGCATGCCCCAACCGGCCGCAAATCGGCGGCGCCAACAACGCCCCCAAATTGATCCCCACATAAAAAATCGAATACGCCCGATCGATCCGCGCATCGCCCGGCTTGTATAATCCACCCACCTGTGTCGCAATATTCGGCTTAAAAAACCCATTGCCGATCACCAGCACAACCAGGCCGATAAAGAACAGCCGCGGCTGCATAAGCAAAATCTGGCCCAGCGCCATCGTCGATCCGCCCAGGATCACCGCCCGCCGCTGCCCCAGATACCGGTCCGCGATCGTGCCGCCCACCACGCCCGTGAGATACGTCAGCGCTGCATACAGCCCGAACACCAGCGCCGCCAGCGGCTGCGTCCCCAACGGACCATACACGAACTCAAACGCCCCCTTCACCGCCGGATACCCCAGCACAGATTGCGGCTCCGCCCCAGCGAACAGGAAATCCACCATATAAAACGTGAGCAGCGCGCTCATGCCATAATAGCAAAACCGCTCCCACATCTCGGTGCCAAACAACACCGCCAACCCAACGGGATGCCCCAGAAAACGCAACTTTCCCCCCTATCGTCGGAATAAAAGTTCTTTGCTTCTTTCTTTCAAGAAAGAAGATTCTTCTTTTTCTGAAGAAAAAGAAGCAAAAAGACTTTTACCTATTCGCTGGCATAAACATCCTGTTCCAGTGATGAAAGGTCCAGCATCGCATCGGCAGCCTCGGGGCGCATCGTTTCCATCTCGCGCAGCTTGCGGCCCACCGCGCGCGTGCGCCGGCGCGCATCCTCAATGGTCTGCGTCATTGTGCCCGCGGTGCGCGACAAACGTTCCAGCACCCCATCCATCGTCAGCATCTCGCGCTTCGTCGCCCCCAGCAAATCCGCGATCTGCCCCGCTTTCTGCTCCAGCGCCAACGTCACATACCCCAACTGAACCGTCCGCAACAAAGCCGGCAACAGGCTCGGCCCCATCACCATCACATGCAAACTTTGGCCCAGCTCGTCGATCAGCCCGGGAATCCGCGCGGCCTCCGCATACAGCGCATCGGTCGGCAAATACATCACCGCGAACTCCACCGTCCCCGGCGGCACAATGTATTTCTCCGCGATCTTGCGCGCCTCCAGCCGCAACCGCACCTCCAGCGCCCGCCGCGCCGCCCGCTCGCCGTCGCCATCCGCCGCCTCCACCGCATCTAGCAGCCGCTCGAAATCGCTCGTTGGAAATTTCGCATCTATCGCCAGCAACGGCCGCACATCCCCGCGCACCGGCATCCGCACCGCAAACTCCACCACCTCCAGGCTGCCCTCCCGCAACCTGGCATTCGTCACATAGCCACCCTCCGGCAACACATCGTCCAGCAACGCGGCGAGCTGCGTCTCCCCCCAACCGCCGCGGGTCTTCACATTGGAGAAAACCCGCTTCAGATCGCCGATCTGCGCAGTTACCGCCTGCACATCCACCATCGCCTTCTGCACCGCCGTAAACTGGTCGATCACCCGGGCAAAGCTCGTCTGCATCTGTTGCTCCACCGCCTGGGTCAACTTTTCATTCACCTGGCCCTGGATCTCGGCAAGACTCTGCACGGTCTGCGCCGCCATCTCCGCCAGCTTGCGCTCCAGCAAGGCGCGATCCTGCCCCGCCTCCGCCGCCAGCCGCGTCGTCATCTCCCCTAGTCGCGTCTCCATCGCCAACTGCACGGCGTCCACCCGCCCAGCGACGCCTTGCTGGCCCGCAACCCCCTGCTCCGCCAGCAGCCGCAGCACCTGCATATCATGCCGCCGCGGCATGCCCAGCGCGATGCTCAGCGTCAGCAGCAGCAACACCAACACCACCAGCGCACCGGCCGCGGCAGCAATGGCCAGGTCCTGATCGATCATGCCACCCAAGCCCATTCACGCACTGATCGTGAAGACTCGCACGCAACAACCGAGTCGCACTACGACTCGAAAGAAAAACAAAAGAATGTTCTTTTTTGAAAAAAAGAACCAAAAAATTTTACATCGTCGCCTTCACGGCGATCCGACACGGCAGGCACAGCGCATACCTGAACGAGCAAAAGTTTTTTGGTTCTTTTTTTCAAAAAAGAACATCTTTCTTTCTCCTTTCCGCGTTATCCGCCCCGCACCCCCACGGAGAGACATTGCGGATGACCGAAAAGACCCTCCCCGTGCTGATGCTCGGCGCCCTAGGCGTCGTCTTCGGCGACATCGGCACCTCGCCGCTCTACGCCATACGCCAGGTGTTCCACGATACGCCGGCATACGCCCAGGACCCCGCCGCCATCATCGGCGTGCTGTCGCTGATCCTGTGGGCCATCATCCTCGCGGTCTGCATCAAATACACCATCTTCGTGCTGCGGGCCGACCATGATGGCGAAGGCGGAACGCTCGCCATGCTTGGCCTGATCCAGCAGCACAACCCGCCCAAGCCCTTTGCCGGCCCCGGCGCCCTGACCCTGCTGGTGCTCTTCGGCTCAGCCCTGCTCTATGGCGACGGTATGATCACGCCCTCCATCTCCGTGCTCTCTGCGGTGGAAGGCCTCAATGTCGCCACCAGCGCGTTCAAGCCGTATGTGCTGCCACTGTCCGCGATCATCCTGCTCGCCCTGTTCCTGGTGCAGCATCGCGGCACGGAAGCGGTGGGCACCCTGTTCGGCCCCGTCATGCTCGCCTGGTTCACCGCTATCGGCGCCACCGGCCTGTTCGGCATCATCAGCCACCCCGCCGTGCTCGCAAGTTTCAATCCCCTGGCCGGCCTGCACTTTCTCCTCACCCATGGCTGGACCGGCTATCTCACCCTGGGTGCGGTAGTGCTGGCCTTCTCCGGTGTGGAGGCGCTGTTTGCCGATCTGGGTCATTTCGGCCGCCGCCCGATCATCCTGGCCTGGTATTTCCTGGTGCTGCCGGGATTGATGCTGAATTATCTCGGCCAGGGCGCCCTGCTGCTGCGCAATCCGCATGAAGCCGGCGAGCCTTTCTTCGGCCTGGTGCCGCATTGGGGCATCTACCCGATGGTGATCCTCTCCACCGCCGCCACCGTCATTGCCAGCCAGGCGCTGATTTCCGGCGCTTTCTCGCTCACCCGCCAGGCCGTCAACCTGGGCCTGGCCCCGCGCTACGCCGTGCGCCACACCTCGGCCGAATCCAGCGGCCAAGTGTACATGCCTGTGGTGAATGTCTTCCTGATGATCGGCTGCCTCGCCGTGGTGTTCGGCTTCCGCTCCTCCGATGCGCTCGGCAACGCCTACGGCCTGGCCGTGATCGGCACCATGACGATCACCTCCATCGTCTTCTTCGTCGTCACCACCCGCGTCTGGCATTGGAGCCTGTGGGCTGCCGTGCCGCTGATGATCGCCTTTCTCGGCTTCGATCTGACATTCCTTGGCGCCAACCTGGTGAAGATCCTGCAAGGCGCCTGGGTGCCGCTGGTGATCGGCATCTTCGTCTTCACCCTGCTGGCGGTATGGACTCTCGGCCGCGCCCGCTACCGCCGCGCGCTGGCCGGCTGGGCCATGGATATCGGCGAGTTCCGCGCCGGCATGAAGGGATGGGCCAGCCGCGGCGCCGGCACCGCGGTGTTTCTCACCTCCGATCTGCATCGTGTGCCGCTGGTGGGCCGCCATAAATGGCTACGTGAAAATTGCAGCTACGAAAACGTTCTGCTGCTGAAGATCGAAACCTCCCCTTCCCCGTACGTGGCGGAAAGCGACCGCGTCACGGTGGAGGATCTCGGCAACGGCCTCTTCACCGCCATCGCCCGTTTCGGCTTCATGGAAACCCCCTGCGCCGGCGAGGTTCTGCCCAAGGCTCTGCCGTTCGAATGGGAGAGCGTGGTGTTTCTGCTGCCCCAGCCCATCGCCACCGATCACGGCTCCTTCTGGCGTAGCGCACTGCAACGCGTGTTTGTGTTTCTGGGCAGCACGGGGCTGTCGCCGATCGAATGGTTCGAGATCCCCGCGCATCAGGCGGTGTCGGTTGGGCTGGAGCTGGATATGTAAGGAAGGTCTTCTTTTTTGAAAAAAAGAAGCAAAAAACTTTTGTCACATGGCGTGTGCCGCCGGCTATTCCGCGACCGCAACGTCAAAAGTTCTTTGCTTCTTCTTTCAAGAAAGAAGTTCTTTTTTCTTTCTTAGGCTTTCTACAAATCCCTCGATCTCCGCGCTCCCCATATCCGTCTTGCGCAAAAACATCTCCGCCCCCGCCTGCGGCCGGCTCAGGATATCGGCCTGCGTTGTGAACACGTAGGGATGCGGCGGCCGGCTGAAATCCGCATACAGGCAGGGCGCGAAGTGCCGCCCCGGCAGCGCGCCGCCGAGGATCGTGTGAAAATACTGCTCCTCCGGGATCGAGGAAAACTCGAACGACTCCCGCACATGCGCATCCCGCTCGTGCCGCTCCAGAACGGCCATGATCGCCTCGCGTGAGAGCGCCCAATAGGTGGATCCATGGCACAGATCCACGCTGGCCTTGCCCCGCGCGCGCAGGGCACGCAGGCGCTCCAAGCTGGTGATCACGTCGTCGTTGAGTTCGCGATCGGCAGGATCGCAGTGGCGCGGGTTGGTGGCCAGGCTGTCGAAAAAGTAGAAGCCGCGGTAGCGGCGCTGCACGGCCGGCCCCGGCCGGCGCACCAGATGCATGAATTCCACGGCGCTGGCCAGGCGCCGCCGCACATCCTGCGGCGCCAGCAGCGGGATCGTATCTTCGGTGATCAGCACCAAGCGATCGAACGGGCCGGCCGCCACGGCCAGTTCCGCGGCGCGAAGAATGGCACGCACGGTATTGAAGCCGCCCCAGTAGATCGGCAGCCGCTCCGCCATCAGGCGCAGATTGGCATGTCGTTTGGCGGCATCGCGATAGGCGGAATCATCCACTTTCGCGTCCACATGCACCAGCAGTTCGGCGTCGATGGTGGCAAAATACCGCGCCAGTCGCTCCATGCCCGCGGCATTTTGCAGATACGCCAGCACCAGCACAACAATGCGCGGCCCGCCAGGCGCCGTGCGCACCGGGGTGGCGGACGGTTCGGCGGGGAGCCGTGTACGACGCAATCCCTCCTGATAGGCTGTATCGTCAGGCGCCAGATCCACCGCGCGCTGCCACAACGCAGCCGCACCCGGTCTATCTCCGCGCGACTCTGCCGCACCCGCGCAGGACGCCATGATTCGCGCTTCCGCCGGAAACAGCGCCAGTGCCGCCTCCGCCAGGGTCTGCGCGGCCGCATGGTCGCCGGACGCGGCACGGTTCAGGATCGCCCTTGCGTGCGCCTCCCGCTGCCACTGGTCGTCGGGGATGGCCCTGTGCGCGCAAATACTCTCCCATCGCGCTGCGGCCTCCGCCGTTGCCCCCAGCAACTCGGCCAATTCCGCATACAGGCGCGCGAGGTGAAAATGCTGCGCCCGTGCGCCGGCCCGCGGCGCCAGCACCGCCTCGGCCTGTGCCACCCGCCCCTCCGCGCGCAGCATGTAGGCCTCCTGGTACAAGCGTTCCAGCTCCGCCGCGTCCGGTGGCGGCACGTCCTCTCCGGGCGGAGCCACCTCCGTCGCCGGTTTTTTGCCGCCGAACATGCGGCCGAGGAAACGCTCCATTGAACTCCTGGCGGCCGGGTGGAACCGGGCGCTGCGGGTGCGGCAGGCAACCCCCGGCCCTTAGATGCCCTGCGTGACGTTCATCAACGTGATCAGGCCCCCGTCGGTCAAGCTGAGAGTCGTATTGCCGCCCATCACGGTCTGGCCCGCGATCGCGCTGCCGGAGAAGCCCTGGAAGTTGAACTGATCCCCACCCGACCAGCCACTGATCGTATCATTTCCCGCGTTGCCGGCCACCACGTTGAAGATATCGGCCCCGCCCGCCTGCACACGCGCNNATTGCCTGCGCCACCTTGCACGGACACGCCGGCGGCGCCCGCCGTGATCATGGCGGTTCCGCTGCCACCGGTCAGGTGTAGCGCGCCGGAGGCCGTCACCGATAGGCTGCCTGCACCTGCCCAGATGGTATCCGCCCCGGCGCTGTTGATGCTCGCCGGCCCCTGCCCCACCGTAATGGAATCGCCCCCGCCTGCGGTGGTCACATTCAGCCCCGGATAGGGACCGAAGCTGGCGCTCAGCGTGGCCGCGCCGCCGGAAATGGTCAGGCCTGCCACGCTGCCATCCTGCATCATCTGCGACAGCGCCAGGCTGGCGCCGCCCGCCATGGCGATGTCCGCGCCCCCGGTTCCGGTGAAGTCGAGCGTGGCCGCCGCCTGCCCACCGATGGTAAACGTGCCCGACCCGGTGCCCTGTACGGTATCGTTGCCGTTCAGCGCGAAACTGGAATACCCGCCATCTTGCTGGATCAGCGCCGTGCCGTTCGCCGTCACGTTGCTGTAATTGCCGCTTAGCACAACGGTGTCGCTGCCTGCCAGGTCCAGCGTGGAATACCCGCCCGCGATGATGCTGTCGGTAGCGCCGGCCAAGGTACTGACCGTATCAAAACTGGCGTCACCCGTCAGATCCAGACCGCCGGCGCCGCCGTCCATAGCGTTTCCGCCGGCCGTATCCAGCACACTGGCCAACCCGATGCCACTGCCCTGCACCAGATTGCCTGAGGCATCCAGGGTGATGCTGCCGGCGGCGCTCTCCTCTATCAAGTTATACGGGCTTATAACGGTCACCGCATCACCGCCACCGCCGAGGAAGGTGTCATGGCCCGCCAGGGTCACGCTATTGCCCGCATCAGCGGTGGTGCTGACCAGATCCCCTATCACATACCATGCCTCCAGCCCGCCCGCGCCGCCTTCGATCGTGTTGCCGCCAACCCCGTCCGTCACGGTCAGCAGGCTGGCGCCGCCTGTGATCGTCTGCCCCGAACCCGTCAAAATCATGCCGCCCGACCGCGTCGGCGATCCGCCTTCCTGCGCATAGGCGGGCAGACTCACGCCTGCGATATCCACGGTCGCGCCCCCTGTCAGGCTCAGCGTGGTGCTGCCGCCGGCAATGGTCGCGGATTTCACCGCGGTGCCGGAAAAACCACTGAACGACAGCGTATCGATGCCCAGCTTGAAGCCCGTAATGGTCAGCGTATCCGCGCGGCCCAGGCCCGCGTCGATGACATACGTATCGGCGCCGAGCCCGCCGGATACACGCGCCGCGCCGCCGGCGAACGTGAACATGTCCGTGCCGTCGCCAAGCACGATATCGGCATTGCCAGCGTCGATCATGAAGCTGTCATTGCCCGCGCCGCCGGTGATCTCCGCGGTTCCGCCACCAACGGTTGCCACCGCATTGCCGGCCTGCAAGGCAGCGGTCAGCGTGCCGCCCAGGCTGGCGGTGAAGCCGGCGCTGGCGCCGCCGATCGTGTCCTTCACCCCGCCACTGGCCACTGCGCCGAACTTCACCGCGCCGCCCTCGGCCAGGCTACCCGACAGCCCACTGGCACCGACGATGGCGGTCACAGTGCCGGTGTCCAGCACATTCAGTGTGCCGGAGCCATTTACGGTGATTGTCTCCTCGCCGGCCAAATTATAGTCGGCAAAGCTGTTGGCGGTGATTTTGGCCGGGCCGGTCGCATCGATCACGTCGTAGGTGCCGTTATCGATGATGGTGTCGTGGCCAGCACTGACGACCACGTTATTGCGATTGCCCAGAGTCAGCGTGTCTGCCGCTCCCGCCTCGGTGGACAGCATGTCCCACCCGCCGGTTACCGTCGCCACAAGCCCGAAGCTGCCGCCGGAAATGGTGTTGTTCCCCGCCGTGTCGGTCACCTCGAACAGCACCGAACCGCCCTGGACGCTGTTGTTGCCCGTCGTCAGGTGCAGAACATCGGTTCCGGTCCCCAGCGTCACCGCCGGCGGATCAATCCAGGGGCTCACCGAGCTGTAGCCGGGATCAGTGCTCAGAACATGCGTCTTGCTGGCGATGCCGGGGCCCGAGATCAAATTGCCATGCGCGATGCCGTACACCGAATTACCGGTGAAGACGGCCGATACCGACAGGCCATTGACCTGCGACTGGTTGAGCACCGCAATCGCATTCTTGCCCGGCAGATCATCCTCGATGGTGTTGCCGGTGATACTGAGCGAATTGGCGGCCCACGCATATTGGGTCTCGCCGCCGTAATGGATCACCGCGTTATTGGACGCATCCGGCCCCTTCTCCATGACGTTGCCGCTGATCACGGCCACGCCGCCATTGGGAATATCTATCTCATAACTCGATGTGCCGGTCGGGCCATCGGCAATGACGTTGCCCGTGATGGTCGTCACTTGCGCCCGCGACTTGACCTCGTGGCCCACGATCGCGTCGTGCACGTAACTGTCGCTCAGGGTGAAGTCGGCAACCGCGCCGATATAGATATCGTGCGTCTCCCCATCGCCGGTGCCGTTATCGGCAAATTCGGAATGGGTGATGGTGATGGTGCCGGTGCCGGCCACATTTGGCGTGGCCAGCAACCCTTCCTGCATGCCGTGAAAATAGCAGTAGGAAACAAGCATGTTGCCGGCCTGATAGCGAATGCCCGCCACATTGCCATCCGGCGAGCCGTCGCTGCCGCCGGTGAAGGTGAAGCCCTGAATCTTCAGGTTTGCATTGACCGTGATCAGGCCTTTATCGTTTGGCGGCGGCTCATTGGCCACCTCATTGACCACCCCGCCCATCGCCAGGATCGTGACGCTGGTGTTTACGGTGCAGAAATCATCCACATACGTGCCGGCCTTCACCAGGATCGTATCGCCGTTCACCGCAGCATTCAGCGCCGCCGACAGACTTGCGAACTCCAACCCCTGCCCGACGGTAAGCACGGTCCCCGTCGCGGGGTTTTCAAACACCGCGGGAGCGACCCGGGCGGAGGCGATCAGGGCCGAGGCGGCACTGTCCGGCGCCGGCGCCGCCTTCATGACCGCCCCCGCAACATCCGCCGTCTGCGTGTCTGACGCTGTCATTTTACAATCTCAAGGGGTTGCAAGGCATGTTATTACACTCGTTTACGCGCAGGAGCCGCGCGCCTGGTCCGTGAGCAGACGCTCCGGCATTCAGGGGGAATAAAACTCCGGTTACGCAATCATGCATGTTTATTGCAATGAGACTAGTGTAAATTTGTTACTAATGCCGTCTCTTTTTATAGTCAGACCAGAGGTGCGTGGCCTGGGCTGCGATTGGCGGAGAAGGATGTTCTTTTTTGAAAAAAAGAACCAAAAAACTTTTGGTACTTTGCGTACGCTGCCGGCACGGTCCGCGACAGCACGTCAAAAGTCTTTTGCTTCTTTTCTTCAGAAAAGAAGACTCTTCCTGCTGTGCTTCGTGGCAGGCGGGCGGAGCGTTATGCCATCACCCGGGCATAGGCAGCCATATGCGCCTGCAGCGCGGCGGCCGGATCCAGCGGGCGCGCGACGGTTGCCGAGATCTCCGTCAGGATGTCAGGATTACGGGCCAGGCCCGCCAGCAACTGCGCCAGGCTAGCGGCTCGCCCGGCGTCGAAATGCAGGCCATCGATTCCGTGGCGCACCTTCTCGGCCATGCCACCGATATTGGAGCAGATCACCGGCCGGCCGCAGGCAAACGCCTCCTGAATCACCACCGGCGAATTTTCCCACCAGGTCGAGGGAACCACCACGGCATCCATGCGCCGCATCAGCCGCTGCACATCGGTGTTCTCATAGGGGCCATGATAGACCACGTTGGCACCGGCCTCCCCCAGCGCCTGGCGCACGGCGGCCTGGAACGCTTCGGGCTGGTTGCGATATTCGCCATGGATGTCGATGCTGAGGTTTTCCAGCTTCATCTCTTCCAGAAGCCGTGCCGCATCGATCAGGACGCCGATCCCTTTCAAAGGCGACATCTGGCCGAAGAACCCGATCCGAAGGCCACGGCTGCGCGGCAGGTTCGTCAGATCGCCGCTGGTGGGCGGCTTGCTGCCAGACCGGCCGAGCGCCCCGCCGGGCCGGCGGGGCTCGACCGCCGACACGGGGATGCCCACGGCCGAAAGCCGCGCCGCAACCGCTGGCGGCGCGGCTTGCAGGTCGGCAGCCCGCTGAAACGCCATATCCGCCACGGAAGCCGCGGCATCCGGCGGCATGTTCTCCAGCAACGCGATCCTGGCTGCCGGCACACCCCAGGCGATGTAGCGATCCGCGAGGAACCGGCTGGGCGCCAGAAAGAGATCCACATCCTCGAAGAATGACTGGATATATCGCTGGCGGAGAAAGAAGTCGCGCGGCGAATATTGGGGAAAACACGCCGCACAACCCACGGTGCTCGCGCGTTCGCACAAGGCATGGCTGCCGGTTTTCACCATCTGCCCATGATTGTGGCAGATCGCCAGATATTCATGGAGACTCACCACAACCCGGGTCGTAGGGCTCGCCCGCTTGATCACCGAAAACATCTCTACACCGAAATGGGTGTAATGATGCGCGTGCACAATGTCCGGTCGCAGTTGCCCCACCAGTTCGGCGAGTGCTGCGGGAAACTGCGGATCCGGATTGGCGAACTTGAAGTAATCGAACGGAACCGCCGGCGTATACAGATAGTCGTCGGATCCAAACGGCTGCGTCAGCGGCGCACCCAGCCGCGCCCCGCCGCCGGCGAGCGCGCAGCCCAAAAACCAAGAACGCCCGCCATTGGCCTTGATCTGGCGGAACAGGCTCTGCGCCGAGATCTCCGCACCGCCATGCGTCAGGCGCGGATGCGAATGGGTCATGACCAGAACGCTGGGCGTGCGCACCGAGAGCGGCCGAAGCTCCACGGGCCTCGCTCTGGGCTGGCGGCCATGCGTCATGCGGCCACCAGCAACCCGGTCTGCATACAGTGCCAACGGTTTTGGAAGCGCCACGCGTTATACAGCGTCAGGTTGAGGCGCCACGGCATCGCCTGCGTGCCCTGGGACTGCCGCTCCAGATGGTAAAGCTGGGCACGCCGGTCCACCACGCAGGCCAGGCCGAGCCGATCGACCTTGCGGCACAGATCGATGTCCTCGAAGTCGCCGATCACGTAGCCTTCGTCAAAACCGCCCACCTCGCGGGCCAGTTCTGTACGCAGCAGCATGCAAGCGCCGGTGACGGCCTCCACCGTATCCACGCCCGATTCCTGGCTAGGGGCACGCCCCTTGTTCGGGTGCAGAGGAAAGCGCCAGTTGCCGAATTCGGGCAACGCCTCGCAGGAACAGCCCTGGTGCTGCACGGTATCGTCCTCGAACAGCAGCAACGCGCCAACGATGCCGATGGCGGGATCACTCTCGGCCGTTTCGATCATGTCGTCGAGCCAGGAGGCAGCTTTGGGAAAGACGTCAGAGTTCAAAAAGCACACATAGGGCGCACGCGCGTAGGCTAGGCCGACATTGTTGGCCGGCGCATACCCCATATTGCGGCTTAGCGTCAGCAGCCGGAACGGCCGGGCGAACCGGGCGAGGCAAGCGGTTGCCAACATCTCCGTCGCACGCAGGCAGCTTGGATCATCCAGAACATAAATGAGCTCGTGATCGGGATGCAGCGTGCGGGCGAAAAACGCCAACTGGTATTCCATGAAATCGATACGACCATACAAAGGTACGATCACGGAACACTCAGGATATTCCGGCCCGGCACCGAATACCATCTCGCGCACGTTCGGCTTGTCTTCCAGCCGGAACTGGTTCATCGCCGCAACGGCGGGGCCTACCACATGGTCATAGGCATCCACCATTTCCCGGTAGCGCAGATCGAAAATGCTCAGCATCTCCTTGATGGCGGCAAGGCCGGGGCTGCGAAACGGCGGCAGGCGCTTGAAGGCGAATTCGCCGGTAACCGTTTCGATTTCAAAGTAGCATATCTCGCCGGGCACGCTGATATCCGGCACAAACGCCATGAAGCCGCAATGTTGCTCAATGCTGCCATGCTCCCGGCTCAGGCTCTCGAATACATCAGGCCTGGCGATCTCGATCCAGCGCCGCCGGTCGATCTCCTCCGTACGGGTCCCGCAGCGCACCCGCAGGGCGGCCACCTGGCGGAATGGATCGGCGAACCAGCCCCGGATCAGCAGGGAGGATGGCGGGCACAGCGTGGCGGAGTCGGTTTCAATGAACACCGGCCGCGGCAGCGCATCCAGCGTATCCTGCCCCGCATAGGCGGGGCGGCTGAGCAGCTTGAGCAGCCGCGCGCGCCGATCGGACCGCGGCGCGCCACCGAGCAGGTTCTTCGTCCGCCCCATCGCATCGGCTTCGCCTAGGCGTTCGAGATGGTGGGAGGGTGTCAGGTGAAAGCTCAGTATGCCCGTCTGCAGCCAGACCTCGCTCAGATCGTGCCGGCCATGGCTGGCATCCCCGGGCACCAGCACCACAAAACCACTGCCGATGCTTTGCACGTCCTCTCGCGGAAACAAGCACATGACGGCCTCCGCGCTCAGGCTGGTTTCACCGAAATCGAGCGTGCAGCTCAGCGGCGCATCACTGTCGTGCCAGCCGATGGCAATCCAGCCGCAAGCAATCCAGCCGCCCAGCTTCCCGCAATAGGCGAGAAAATCAATGCAACCCTGATTGAGGAAGGCGGGCGCGGACTCCTCGTCACTCGCCGTTCTGCCTGCCAACGCAAGCGACATGAAGGTGCCTCCCGTAGCCCGGTTCCGGACCTAAAATTTCAGCAGGATCTCTACTATGGTGCTGTGGACAATTCTAACGCGAGACATGACCGGCCGCATAGCAGATTACGCGCCCGATTGAAACGGAAAGCATGAATACTACCGGTCCGTGTAAACTCAGATAAACCTACGGCACGCCATCAGCCTCTCGTTGTGTCTCGCGGCCATGTCCGTCGCGCTGTGCAAGGCGGAGACGTTCCGGCCAGGAATCCTCATCTGGTAGACGTAAGGCACGAGGATTCTCGCGCCCCGCGCGTATGAGATGAATAGAAACCACCTATGCGTGCAAACTTTCAGCAATATAATACGATGATACGCCATATATCTGATATTACCGCCAGTGTCTCGTATGATTCTAAAGAAGTGTTAAGTGTGTCACAGCGAGGCCGCCATGCGGCGTGCGTGCTTTTTATCAACCGGCGGGCGGCACGCCCAGAAGCCGAGGGTCTACCCCATCATGGAAAACCTGTCGCCACGTGGTTCCGTCACTATCGGCCGCGCGGTTTTTGCCAATGACCGGCCGTTCAGCGTCATTGCGGGTCCGTGCCAGATCGAGAGTGCGGCGCATGCCATGGAATGTGCAGTCGCCTTGAAGGAGATGACGGGGCGGCTCGGCATCGGATTCGTCTTCAAGAGCAGCTACGACAAGGCTAACCGCACTTCGGCCCGCGGCGCGCGTGGCGTGGGCATGGCGGCGGCGTTGCAGATCTTCGCCGATATCCGCGCAGCACTCGATGTGCCGGTGCTGACCGATGTGCACGAACCGGCGCATTGCGCGCCCGTCGCCGAGGTGACCGACGTGTTGCAGATCCCCGCCTTCCTCTGCCGCCAGACCGATCTGATCGTGGCCGCNNGCCCAGACCGGACGCGCCATCAACGTGAAGAAGGGGCAGTTCCTCGCGCCGTGGGATATGCGGAACGTGATCGAGAAGGTCACGGGCGCCGGCAATGACCGTGTTCTGGTAACCGAGCGCGGGGTATGCTTCGGCTATAACACGCTGGTGTCGGATTTGCGGGCACTGCCGATCATGGCGGCGTTCGGCGCGCCGGTGATTTTCGATGCCACGCATTCGGTGCAGCAGCCGGGCGGCCAGGGGTCGTCCAGTGGTGGCCAGCGCGAATTCGTATCCGTGCTGGCCCGCGCCGCTGTCGCCGTGGGTGTGGCCGGCCTGTTCATCGAGGCGCACCCCGACCCGGACCGGGCGCCCTCCGACGGGCCGAACATGATCGCGCTGCGGGATTTCGAGCCGTTGCTGGCGCGGCTGATGGCCTATGATGCCGTCACCAAGGCCGGCTGATGTGACGCTGGTGGTGATCCCCGCGCGGCTGGAGTCCACCCGTCTGCCCGGCAAGCCGCTGGCGCTGATCCATGGCGTGCCGATGATCGTGCATGTGTGGCGCCGTGCGCTGGAGGCCGATCTGGGCCCGGTGGTGGTGGCCACCGACGATGCGGCGATCGCCGCGGTGGTGCGCGATGCGGGTGGGGATGCGGTCATCACGCGGCACGATCACCCGTCGGGCACGGACCGGATTGCCGAGGCGCTGGGCGTGGTGGACCCCGACCGACGCCATGCGGTGATCGTGAATTTCCAGGGCGATTTGCCGACGATCGCGGCGCCTGTGGTGCGTCAGACCGCGGCACTGCTGGACGACCCGGATGTTGCGATCGGCACGCCGGTGGCGGCGATCATCGATCCGGCTGAAGCCTGCGCCCCGCATGTCGTCAAGATGGTTGGCTCCGCGCTGGGCCCGCGGCGTTTCAGGGCGCTCTATTTCACCCGCGCCTGCGCGCCGTGGGGCGAGGGGGTATTGTACCACCACATCGGTTTGTATGTGTGGCGGCGGGACGCGCTGGAGCGATTTGTCGCGCTGGCGCCTTCCGGTCTGGAGCAGCGGGAGCGGCTGGAGCAATTGCGTGCCCTGGAAGCCGGCATGCGCATCGACGCGGTCGTTGTGGACGACGTCCCCCTGGGTGTTGACACCCCAGCGGACCTCGACAAGGCCCGCGCCCTTCTCCGCGACGGTTAAAAGTTTTTTGGTTCTTTTTTTCAAAAAAGAACCGCTTTCTTCCTTAACTACGCACGCGGCCCGGGCTCGCCGAAGACATTGGTAAAAATATGGTCCAGCCCGCGCAGGTGCATGGCCGGGTCCATGGCCGCATCCAGCAAAGCCGCATCCACGCGGCCGGCCACCTCCGGATCGGCATCCAGATTTTCGCGAAAACTGCGGTTTCCGGGCTGGCCGAGCGTGGTCCAGGTGGCCATGGCGTTGCGCTGCACGATCCGGTACGCGTCCTCGCGCAGGATGCCGGCGCGGGCCAAGGCGAGCAGCACTTCGCCGCTATGCACCACGCCGCCGAGCGCTTCCAGATTGGCCAGCATGCGATCGGGATAGACCAGCAGCTTGTCCACCAGGCCGGTGAGCCGCGCCAGGGCAAAATCCAGCGTGATGGTGGCATCCGGCCCGATCGCGCGTTCCACGCTGGAGTGGCTGATATCGCGTTCGTGCCACAGCGCCACGTTTTCCAGCGCCGGCACCGCCGCGGCCCGCACGATCCGCGCCAGGCCGGTGAGGTTTTCGCTCAGCACCGGGTTACGCTTATGCGGCATTGCCGAGCTGCCCTTCTGGCCGGGATGGAAGAACTCTTCCGCCTCCCGCACTTCGGAGCGTTGCAGGTGGCGGATTTCGGTGGCCAGGCGTTCGATGCCGCTGGCGATCACCGCCAGCGTGCAGAAGAAGGCAGCATGGCGGTCGCGGGGGATGATCTGGGTGGAGACGGGTTCCGGGGCCAGGCCGAGCTCGACCGCGACATGCGCCTCGATGCGCGGATCGGCATGGGCGTAGGTGCCCACGGCGCCGCTGATGGCGCAGGTGGCGATCTCGCTGCGGGCCTGCACCAGGCGGGCGCGGTTGCGGGCGAATTCGGCATAATGGCCAGCGAGTTTCAGGCCGAAGGTGGTGGGTTCGGCGTGGATGCCATGGCTGCGGCCGATGGTGAGTGTGTATTTATGCTCGAAGGCGCGGCGCTTGAGCGCGGCCAGCAGACCGTCAAGATCCTCCAATAACAGGTCGGCGGCCTGGGTCAGTTGCAGGGCCAGGCAGGTATCCAGTACGTCGCTACTGGTCATACCCAGATGGACGAAGCGGCTATCCGGCCCGATTTTCTCGGCCAGCCAGGTGAGGAAGGCAATCACGTCGTGGCGGGTTTCGCGCTCGATCTCGTCGATCCGCTCTATATCGGTCGGCCCGATGGCGGCGAGCGCCGGCGTGCCGCGATCGCGGATGGTGCGCGCCGCCTCGGCAGGAATTTGCCCCAGCTCGGCCATGGCGTCGGCCGCCAGGCTCTCGATGCGGAACCAGATTCGGTAGCGGTTCTCCGGCGCCCAGATCGCTGTCATGGCCGGTCGTGCGTAGCGGGGGATCATGGGTGTCCTTATAGTCAGGCCGCGCGAGGATAAGGCCGAGAGATACACGTCCTGATGCGCCGCACCACACTGACGAGGCGCCATGAGGGCTGAGCTTATCGCACTGGTGCAGATCGTGCTGATCGACGTGACCTTGGCGGGCGACAACGCCGTAGTTGTGGGCCTCGCCGTGGCCGGCCTGCCGGCACGCCAGCGCCGGCAGGCCATCGCCGCGGGGATCCTGGGCGCCACGCTGATCCGGATCGCGCTCTCGGCCGTCGCCATCACCCTGCTGGCCGTGATCGGGCTGACCCTGGCGGGGGGTATCCTTTTGCTCTGGGTCTGCTGGCGCATGTACCGCGAATTGCGCGCGCAGGCGCATGAGGGCGGCATGCGCGTGGCGCCGCACAAGACGCTCGCCCGCGCGGTCGGCCAGATCATCCTCGCCGATCTCTCCATGAGCCTGGACAACGTGCTCGCGGTGGCCGGCGCCGCCCGCGCGCAGCTCTGGATCATGGCGGCCGGGCTGGCGCTTTCGGTGCTGCTGATGGGCATCGCCGCGGAATTGCTGGCGCGCCTTCTGGAACGGCACCGCTGGATCGCCTGGCTGGGCCTCGCCACCGTGGTCTACGTCGCGATCACCATGGTGATCCAGGGCTCGCACGAGGTATCCGGCCATATTCCGGCTGGCGTGCTGGAAAGTCTCCGTCACCGCCTCGATACGCTCTGACACCGCACCGTATAATCGTCTTTATCGTTTTTCGTGACATCATTCGTGTCTTCGTGTCTTCGCGGTTAGACTTCCTTTCGGGCCGGGATCGGCAGCGAACGCGCGACGCGTTCCTTCCTTATCCCCTACAACAGCCCCTCCTTGCGGAAACTCAGCCAAACCCCATTCCCCACAATCACATGGTCATGCACCGTGATCGACAGCGTGCGCGCCGCCTCCACAATCGCCTGCGTCATCACGATGTCGTCGCGTGAGGGCGTGGGATCGCCGCTCGGATGGTTGTGCGTCAAGATGATCGCACTCGCCTGCAACTCCAGCGCCCGCCGCACCACCTCGCGCGGATACACAGGCGTATGATTCACCGTGCCCCGCGCCTGCGCTTCATCCGCCACAAGCCTGTTCTTGTTATCCAGAAACAGAATCCGGAACTGCTCGATCTTCTCCCGCGCCATCACCGCGTTGAGGTAATCCATCAACGCATCCCAGTTCGATAGCACCGGCCGCCCGATCACCTCCGAGCGCGCCAGCCGCATCGCCGCCGCCTGCACGATCTTCAGCGCGGCGGCACTCGCCTCCCCCATGCCCTCCACCGCGGCAATATCGCTCGCTGGTGCCGCGATCGCCGCGGCAAAGCTGCCGAACCGCGCCAGCAACCGATAGGCAATCTGCTTGGTGTCCCGCCGCGGCAGGGCAAGGAACAATGCCATCTCCAGCAACTCATGGTCGGCAAGCGATTCAGGACCGCCCGTCAGAAGCCGCTGCCGCATCCGCGAACGGTGCAGCTCCATGCTGGTGGCGGGTGCAGCAACAACCTGCGGGGCCTTCTGCTTCCCGGCGAGCAGTTCAAGCTGGGCAAGCGCCTCGTTGAAGCTCGACGGGTCCGGCATCTTAGAGGCCGGCGCCAGAGAAAACAGAAGGAAAGGAAGCAAGGCTTTCTTTTTTGCAAAAAAGAAGCAAAAAACTTTTAGACATTGTAGGGGGGATGATGCAGGGCGGCGGGGCTGATGGTGAAAACTTCGCAGCCCTCCTCGGTTACGCCGATCATGTGCTCGAACTGGGCGGAGAGGCTGCGGTCACGGGTGACCGCGGTCCAACCATCGTCGAGAACCTTCACCTCGGGGCGGCCGGCATTCACCATCGGCTCGATGGTCAAGAACATGCCGGGGCGCAACTCCGGCCCATCGCCACGGCGGCCGAAATGCAGAACATTAGGCGCCGCGTGAAACGTCCGGCCAATGCCGTGGCCACAGAAATCACGCACCACGGAAAACCGGTTGGCCTCCACATAAGTCTGGATCGCGAAGCCGATATCGCCAAGCGTCGCGCCCGGCACAACAGCCGCCACCCCCTTCATCAGCGCCTGATACGTCACATCCAGCAGCATCCGCGCCCGCGTGGAAGGCTGCCCGGCCACATACATGCGGCTGGTGTCGCCATGCCAGCCATCCAGGATCACTGTCACATCGATGTTGGCGATGTCCCCCTCCAGCATCTTCTTCTCGCCGGGGATGCCGTGACAGACCACATGGTTGATGGAAATGCAGGTCGATTTCGGGAAGCCGCGATAGTTCAGAGGCGCCGGCACCGCCCCATGCGCGATGATGAAATCATGGCACAGCCGATCCAGCTCACCGGTCGTCACGCCCGGCCGGACATGCGGCGTGATCATGTCCAGCGTCTCGGCCGCAAGCCGTCCCGCTGCACGCATGCCGGCGAAATCCGCCTGGCTATGGATAATAATCCGCCGTCCCTCGCTGCCGCCGTCCATCCGACCCTCGTGTCACCCCTGATCAGCCAAGATGCGACCGGCCAAAGCCCAAAGCAAGTTATCAGTCGTAAGCTTTCAGTCGTCAGAAAGAGACAGACCCGGCTGACGACTGAAAGCTGACTGCTGACACCAGATTCAAGTCTTGCGCTTGTCCCGGCCAGAGAAGCCGCAACCGTGATGGTGCGGCCGCGCGGTGCAGGCCGCCAATGCGTGCGTTGCGACCTGCCGGTGACCCATGGCAAGGGCCCGGCCATGCGCTAGCGCCAAGGTCGGCTTGATTTCGCTTGCCGCGCCGCGGTGCCCGCCCTCACGCAATGCCGCTTCCCGCACCAGCCGGGCATGCAGCGCGGCACGGCCCCGGCCGCGGCCATGGAAGGCAGCACTGCGCAGGCTCGCCGCCGGCAGCGTGGAAGCCTCGGCCGAGGAAATCAGCGATGGCATCCGGAAACGCGAAGGCCGGTGCACGACCGGCACGCCCATTTGCTCGAACCCCTCATCCAGCAAAGTGGCCATATGCAGATCGCGTTCCGGGTTGGAGGCCGCGCCCATCACCACCCCGATCAGTCGCACATCGCCGCGCATGGCCGAGGTGACGAGGTTGTGGCCGGCCGCCTGCGTGTAGCCGGTCTTGAGGCCATCCGCGCCCGGATAGGCTTGCAGCATCCGATCGTGGTTGGGGATCGCGCGGCCATGAAAATAGAACATGGGCTCGCTGAAATAGTGGTACTGCTCCGGAAAATCCTGGATCAGATGATGCGCCAGAAGAGCCAGGTCGCGCGCCGTGGTGACCTGCTGCGGATCGGGCAGCCCGGAGGCATTGCGAAACGTCGTCTGTGTCATGCCTAGCGCGCGCGCGCGCAGGGTCATCATTTGGCCGAAGCGATCCTCATCTCCGCCGATCAATTCCCCCAGGGCGCAGGCTGCATCGTTGGCGGATTTGGTCACGATCGCCATCACGGCATCATTCACCGTGAAATAGCTGCCGGGCACCAGACCAAGCTTGGATGGCTCCATCGAAGCCGCCCGCGCCGATACCGGCACGAGTTGGCCAAGTGCCACGCGATGGTCCCGCAGTGCCTCGAACGCCATATAGAGAGTCATCAACTTCGTCAGGCTCGCCGGATAACGCAGGCCATCCGGATTGGCCGCCTCGATCACCCGGCCGGAACCATTATCCACCACAATGGAGCTGTAGCGCGCCGATCCGATCTGGGCGCGCGCCACCAGCGGTGCCAGCAGGGCAAAACCAACCATAAGACAGGTCATCAAACGGCGTCGGGCGCCCGGAATCGGCGGCAGGCGCAAGACGGACGCCATCTTCAAATCATGCCTCACGAGCGTTTCACGAACAATGTAGCGGCGGGATTCCGCGTCTGTCCAGTGCACTAGAAGACGTTTGCGTTAAGTGACAGTAACGTCGCGCGCTAAAATGCCGTCCCATACGATGCCCCGCGACGCCCATCTGGCAGCACCCGGCACGCCACGCACCGAAACCAGACCGCTCCGATCCGGATTGTGCACCGCACAATAATCTTGACCGGTGAGAAGCTCCCTCTTAATAAGCTGCTGCTGCACTGCACAATGCGGTCGCGGAACGAAATATCCCTTGCGACGGTTCGCCGCTCTTTGGAATCGTCCATGAACCGGAGCAGAACCATGATTAGCAAGACGAAGGCCCTCGAGGCCGCCTCGGCCAAGGCCGAATCACTCAAAGCCGACACGATCGAAGCCGCCAAACAGGGCACCGAGACGGCAACCGCCACGTTCGAGCACGCCCAGGTCAACGTCAAGGAAGGAGTACAGCGCGCCATGAAAACAGCCGAGCAGATGGCCCAGTTCAGTCAGGGCAATGTTGAAGCAATGATGAAGTCCAGCCAGATCCTGGCGACCGGCCTGACCGACATCTCCAAGCTGATGGCCGCCACCGCCAAGGCTTCGATGGAAGAGTCGATGGCCACGTTCAAGGCTCTTACCTCGGTGAAGTCCTTCAAGGAAGCCATCGATCTGCAGACCTCGTTCGCCCGCACCTCGGTGGAGAAGGCCATGACCGAGAGCGGCAAGCTGACGGAGCACTCTCTGAAGCTCGCCGAGCAGGCTTTCGCCCCGATCTCCGCCCGGGTCAACGCGGCGGTCGAGACGTTCTCCTAAGGCTCGTCACCCGGCCGCCGGGGCAGCCACTGCCAAGGTTTGGCAAGAATCGGAGGCCCGGGGTTCGCCCCGGGCTTTTTTTGTTTATCATCCACGCCCAAGATGCCGCGTGGCATGCATCGCGCTCGCCGGGCAAGACGGGCTTTTCCACCGTCGCCGGCTTCCGATATCATGCGCCGTATTTCAAACCGAAGGCACTGGCGGCCCGTTGGCCGCTGTGATCTCCGCAGGGGTGCCGTCCTCCCCCGGGACGCGGCATCAGGATGGTCCGAGGATGAGTGACAACGACAAGCGTGGCGGTGACGGACCGAATACCGGCGTGGTGGTCAAGGCGCGGCCGAAAACGCGCAAGCCCGCCATGTATAAGGTGTTGATGCTGAACGACGATTACACGCCCATGGAATTCGTGGTGCATGTGCTCGAGCGTTTTTTCCAGAAGACCCGCGAGGAAGCCACCCGGATCATGCTGCACGTGCACCGCCGCGGTGTTGGCGTATGCGGCGTGTTCACCTACGAGGTCGCCGAGACCAAGGTCACCCAGGTCATGGACCTCGCCCGCCAAAACCAGCACCCGCTGCAGTGCACGATCGAGAAGGACTAGAGCATCATCCGACCACGCCGGGTTACGGGTCGGATAAAGATGCTCGCCAAAACAAAGATCTAGAGCATTTTCTGGCCGCCTACCCAAAGTCGAATAGGTCGGAAAATGCTCTAGAGGGCGGGTGTCAGCAGTGACCTATGAGTCCTCAAGGCAGCCGCTGCTCTCCAGATTTGCGACTGCTGAGGGCTGACGGCTGGCACAAAGGACGTACCATCCCCAACTATGTGATGGCCGCCGAGCTGGCTGGCCATATTTTCACTATCGGGCTGGCGCGAAATGCGGCCATCCTGTCATCTTCCGGGTTCAGAGGGACTCGCGGCTGTCGCGCGACACCTTCGAACCGGGTGCCTAGGGGCGTCGAACACCAATGCTGTCACGCAATCTCGAACAAACGCTGCACCGGTCCCTCTCCTTCGCGAGCGACCGACGGCATGAATATGCGACGCTCGAACATCTCCTGCTCGGCTTGGCCGATGACAGCGACGCAGCCACCGTGCTGCGCGCCTGCGGCGTGGACCTCGACAAGCTACGGCAGGACCTGACCGAGTTTCTCGACAAGGACCTCTCCGGCCTCACCACGGACCGGACCACCGAACCCAAACCCACCGCCGGCTTCCAGCGCGTGGTGCAGCGCGCCGCCATCCACGTGCAAAGCTCCGGCCGCGACGAGGTTTCCGGCGCCAACGTTCTGGTGGCCCTGTTCAGCGAGCGCGAAAGCCACGCCGTGTATTTCCTGCAAATGCAGGACATGACTCGGCTGGACGCGGTCAATTTTATCTCCCACGGCATCGCCAAGGCGCCGGGCCGCACGACCCAGCGCCCCAGCGCCAGCACCGGCGGCGGCCCCACCAGCGGCACGCCGGAAAGCCCCGAGCATGAGCGGGAGGAAAAGCCTCGCGGCCGCAACCAGGATGCGCTCAGCACCTATTGCGTGAACCTCAACAAGAAGGCGATGGCCGGCAAGATCGACCCGCTGATTGGCCGCGAGCAGGAAGTGGAGCGCACGATCCAGATCCTCTGCCGCCGCACCAAGAACAACCCGCTCTACGTGGGCGACCCCGGCGTCGGCAAAACCGCCATCGCCGAGGGCCTCGCCAAGCGTATCGTGGAAGGCGACGTGCCGGAGGTGCTGGCCAAGAGCACCATCTTCGCGCTGGACATGGGCGCCCTGCTCGCCGGCACCCGCTACCGCGGCGATTTCGAGGAGCGGCTGAAGGCGGTGGTGACCGAGCTGGAGAACCAGCCGGGCGCCGTGCTGTTCATCGACGAAATCCACACCGTGATCGGCGCGGGCGCGACCAGCGGTGGCGCGATGGATGCCAGCAATCTGCTCAAGCCGGCTTTGGCCAGCGGATCGCTGCGCTGCATCGGCAGCACCACCTACAAGGAATTCCGCAACTACTTCGAGAAGGACCGCGCCCTCGTCCGCCGGTTCCAAAAGATCGACGTGGCCGAGCCGTCCATTGAAGATACGGTTAAGATCCTCAAGGGGTTGAAGACCAACTACGAGAAGCACCACAAGGTGCGCTACACGGACGAGGCCATCCGTGCCGCCGTGGAGCTCTCGGCCAAATACATCAACGACCGCAAGCTGCCCGACAAGGCGATCGACGTGATCGACGAAGTCGGCGCCAGCCGCATGCTGCTGCCCGAAAGCCAGCGCCGCCGGACCGTCACGCTGAAGGACGTGGAGGAGATCGTGGCGAAAATCGCCCGCATCCCACCCAAATCCGTCAGCGCCGACGACAAGGAAACCCTGCGCAACCTCGAGCGTGACCTCAAAAGCATGGTGTTCGGCCAGGACCGCGCCATCGAGGCTTTGTCAGCCGCGATAAAACTCAGCCGCGCCGGCCTGCGCGAGGCGGAAAAGCCGATCGGCAANNTCCACGCTCGGGATCGAGCTGATCCGGTTCGACATGTCCGAATATATGGAGCGGCACAGCGTCAGCCGCCTGATCGGCGCCCCGCCAGGCTATGTCGGTTTCGACCAGGGCGGCCTGCTGACCGACGCGATCGACCAGCATCCGCACGCGGTTCTTCTGCTGGATGAAATCGAGAAGGCTCACCAGGACCTGTTCAACATCCTGCTTCAGGTGATGGACCATGGGAAGCTCACCGACCATAACGGCAAGACGGTGGATTTCCGCAACGTGATCCTGATCATGACCACCAACGCGGGCGCCGCCGACCAGGCCAAGGAAGCCATCGGCTTCGGCAGCACGGTGCGGCAGGGCGAGGATGAGGAGGCGATCAAGCGCCTGTTCACCCCCGAATTCCGCAACCGCCTGGACGCGACCATCACCTTCGCCGGCCTCACCGAGGAGATCGTCGGCCGTGTGGTCGAGAAGTTCGTGATGCAGTTGGAAGCCCAGCTCGCGGACCGCAACGTCACGATCGAGCTTTCTTCCGCGGCCAAGGAGTGGCTGGCGGAGCGTGGCTACGACCGCCTCTATGGTGCGCGGCCTTTGGCCCGCGTGATCCAGGAGCACATCAA
>PKZM01000228.1 GCA_003133065.1 Acetobacteraceae bacterium | reverse complement strand
CCGCCGATCGCCAGCGTCAGCCCATAGCGCCCCGGCTGCGCCAGGCCGTCGTTCAGGCCCAATTCCGCCAGAAACCACTGGCTCTCATCCAGCCCGTCCAGCCGCACCAGGGACGCCGCGGGCACGTTGCGGGAATTGCCGAGCGCCTGCGCCGCCAGCAGCGGGCCGAGATAGCGCCGGTCCGCATTGTCCACGCCGGTGCCGCTATCCGGCGCGTCCAGCAAAACCGAATCGGAAGAGATCACATGCAGGTCAAGCGCCTGCGCGAAGATGAACGGCTTTAACGTGCTGCCCGGCGAGCGCCAGCGCAGCGCATAGTCGATTTCGCCGTCATTGCGCGCGCCATAATGGCCGGACCCGACCAGCGCCAGCACGCCCATGCTGGCGCGGTCCGCCACGATCACCGCGACCTGCCGCGCGCCATGCCCGCTCAACTCCGCCAGGCGCAGGCGCGCGATTTTGGTCACGTCACGTTCCAGCCCCAGATCGATCGTGCTGTGCACCAGCTCCACCGGGGCGTTGGCGTTGAGCGCCTGAATGGCGAGGATCGCATGCAGGGCATCCGGCTGGCGGGCCGGATAGGTACGGGGCTTTAATGCCGCCAGATCCGCGAGCGCCTCCTGGTAGTCTGGCCTGTCCATCACACGCTGACCATATAACCGCCCGAGCGCCAGCACGGCGCGCGCCTTCGCCCGCTTCAGGCCTTGTGGATAGTCCAGATTATACACGCCGGGCGACTGCGGAATGGCCGCCAGCAGCGCAATCTGCGCCCAGCTCAAATCGCTCACCGGCCGGTCGAAATACCAGCGCGCCGCATAGGCGATGCCATGACTGTCCTGCCCGAAAGGTGCGAGCCGCAAATACTGCTCCAGCACGCCCGCCCGCCCATAACGCGCCGTCATCAAGATGGCGGTGGCCGCCTCCATGATCTTGGAGGCCGGATTGCGCGCCTCCGGATGCTGCATCCGCGCCACCTGCATGGCGATGGTGGAGGCCCCCGAGCGGCCGCCGGTGAGGTGCTGCCAAACGGCGCGGGCAATGGCGTAAGGGTCCACACCGGGATGCAGGGCGAAGCGGCGGTCCTCCAGCGCGACGGTGGCGCGGGCGATGCGGTCCGGCACGGTGCGGAGCATCCAGTAGCCATACTCGGTGCGGCCATCCTGAACGTCGCCGAATTGGGCGAGGAACTGGCCATGGCGGTCGGTGAGGAAAGGGGTGGGCGGGGGCGCGGAGAGGTGGGCGCGAGAGGCGACTTCAGAAAAGAAAACAAGGGAAAGAAGGAAGAAGAGAAGGAAGAATGTTCTTTTTTGAAAAAAAGAACCAAAAAACTTTTGGGAGTTTAGGCCTAGGCTGGGGTGGGCGTGTCGGGTTATTGGGATCGGCACTGTAGTTACTGTTGGCTAGATGAGGCGCGGGAGGTTGCGGGCGCCGTGCAAAACGCGCTCAACGCGTACTGCGTTCTCGCCCGGTAACTCGCGGAACAGCACGAGATAGCGGCCATGCACCGCCATCCGCAGCCCAGGGGCGAGGTCCGGGCGCGGCGGGTAGATGTCGGGAGTTGCTGCGACTGTGCGGCATTTCGCGTCCAATTCCGCGACGAAGGTGGCGGCCCGTTCCATATTATCACGAGCGATATAGTCGGCGATGTCCTCCAGGTCCGCCGCGGCGCGCGGGGAGAGGAGAAGCCGGCGAGGCACGGTCACGCAGCCGGGGGACGGCCGAATCGGGCACGCAGCCTGGCAAAGACCGCATCCGCCTCCAGGCTTGGCCCGCTCTCGATGCCTTCCTGCACAAGGCGGCGCAGTTCATCGATTTCCAACGTCTCGACCTTGCGGCGCAGGCGCCAATCGCGCAGCGCATCACGTACCACTTCGCTGACGCTTCCGTAATCGCCAGCCTGCACCGCGGCGCGGATTTCGGCGGCCATGTCGGGGGTGAGAGCGACGCTGAGCTTTTCCACGTGGGCCATATGTAGAAGACTGCCATGGTCTCGTTCTGGTAGCAATATTTGCTACCACCCCGCGCGTAGATCGATCAAAACCTCACGTAACGGGTGAGGGGCGGCGCGCCTTTGCACATATCCGCCGATCCCGGCACCAGAAAAAACTATCGGGCCGGACTCGGCTGATAGGTGCACAGGCGCGGCATCGCCCAACCGCGATGTAGTCTAGTTGCTCACGACAACCAGCGCCCCATCGCTGCTTCCTGTGACCCCCGCCTGATACATCGTCTCCACCTGCGCGGGGGGCTCGGTGAAGCGGCCTGGGATGGTGGCGCGCATGCGGGTGCGCAGGGTGAAGTGGCCGGAGGGGAGGGTTTGGTAGACGACGAGGACCTGGTCGTCGCCGTAGGCGGCGTAGTCGGGGGGCAGGGTCGGCGCGGCGGAAGGGGCGGCGGTGGCCGGCGCAGTGGCGAGGTTGGGGTTGAGCGGCTCAAGGCCGGCGGGCAGCGGCAGGCGCAGGGCGACGTTGGTGCGGGGCTCGGGGTTCACCAAATCGTCCACCTCCTCGATCACGTCGCCCACCGCGAGGTGCAGGCTGCCATCGGGGGCGGGGGCGAGGCGCTGCATCGGGCCTGAGGACGGCACCAGGAAAAGCTGGCGGGTGAGGACGAAGCCGTGCGCGGCGGCACGGGCGGCGGCGCCGGGCTGGGCGGGGACATAGGTGGTGTCGGTGAGCAGAGCCAGGGGATCGCCCTGGCCGGCAGTGACGATGCCGATCGGGCCCTCGTTGCGCGTTTCGGCGTGGACGAGGGGCGTGGTGGGGGTGATGGATTGTTGGGCGGCCGGGCGGCTGGGGAGGGTGAAGCTCACCGGGATGTCGGCGCCGGGGCGCTGCCAGCTTGTGGCCAGGGCGCGCAGGGCGGCGGCGGTGGCGTTGGTGCTGCCCCAGCCGTCGCCATCGGCGATGCGGAGAAGCCCGGCCCGCAGCATCGGCAGGCGTGGCTCCTGGGGGGTGACTTTGGCAACCGCCTGTGTGAGCTCGGATAGGCTGCGCGCCTCGGAGGGCAGGATCAGCGGGTTGTCGGGGTGGTCGGTGAGGCCGGCATAGACCGTCTCGCCTTGGCTCAGCCGGGTTTGCACGCGGGCCCAGAGTTCATCCTCCAGGGCCGGCAGCAACGCGGCGTTGGTAGGCAGCAGCGCGATGGCCCTGGTGATTTCGGCCAGGCCGCCGGTGGTGAGTTCCACAGCGCGGCGGGCGAGTTCGGCGGCGTAGTCGGGTTGCAGATCGCCGCCATCGGCGAGCGCCCACAGGGCGGTGGCGCGTTCCAGCGCGGCCTCGCCATCGAGGAAATGCGGGTAGTCGGTGCGCAGGGCCTGTTGCAGCACTTTTTGCAGGCGGGTGCGCAGGGCGTGGTCCACGTCCAGGCCGGCGCGCTCGGCCTGGACCGCGAAATCGAACGACCAGGCGGTGAGTAAAACCGAGCCGGTGGTGTGCGGCCAGTAGCCAACCAGACCGTCCGCATCGGTGTTGGCGGCGATTTCGGCGAGCGTTGAGGCGACGTCCTGGGTGATGTGATCGGCAACGCCGGCGGCTTGCAGCATGGGGGCGAAGGGTTTGAGGGCGAGTTCGGCGCTGGCGAGCGAGAGACGCTGCTCGGTGCAGCCGAACGGGTATTCGATCAGGTATTGAAGGCCGCCGACGATGCGCACCAGAAGCGGGTCGGCGGCGACGATGACGCGGCGGGAATAGGTGCCGGGGCGGGCGGGTTCCGGCAGGGGGGCGATGGTCTGGCTGCCCTGGGCGGGCAGGCTGTCCGCGCTGCGCAGGTGGATGATGGGCCGGTCGGGACGGACCGGGAGATCGAGCTCCTCGGCGTCGCCGGCGCCATCGGCGTTGCGTTTGAGGGTGATCAGCACGCGCACGTTGCCCGAGGCGCTTTGGGGCACGGAGAGCGGAAAACTGACGCGGGCGGGGTGGCCGGCTTCCCAGGTGAAATTCTGGGCATGATCGCCGGTGATGGTGAGGCCCTGCACGGATGCGGTGGCGGTGCCGGGGCCGCCCGCACCTTCCACCACGCGGCCGAGCGCGGCGGCCTCGAATGTGTCGCCGGGGCGCACGAAGCGGGGCAGTACGGGTTGGGCCACCAAAGGCAGGCGGATGCGCATGGAGCCCGTGCCGAAGCCGAACCGGTCCGGCCCGCTGATGGCTTTGGCGCGCAGCATATAGACGGTGAGGGTGTCAGGCAGCTTGACGTGGATGTGGGCGGTGCCGTCCGGCCCCACTTTCACGCGCGGCACATAGAGCGGCACCGGGGTGAAATTGCGGCGGACGGAGATGTTCTCCACGCCCTGGTCGCCGCCCGCACCACCGCCCGGGGCCTCGCTGAGGGGGATGATGCCGAAGGCGAGGTTGCGCGTGTCGCGGGCGACCATGCGGCTGGGGCGCTCGACGATGAAATGCGGCAGCGGGTCGAGCGGCTGCTCGCGGGCGAGCGAGAGCACGGCCTGATCGACCATCCAGACGGTGGCCTCGCCGGCCAAAGGGTGGCCCGCGGCGTCGCTGAGATGCAGGACGAGATCGACCTCCTGCGCGGGGCGGGCGCTGGCCGGGGCATCGAAATGCACCAGCACCTGGTTTTCCACGGGGGTGACGCTGAGCCAGGCGGTGGCGGCGAGCGTGGTGGGCTTGCCGAGATCGAAGGGCGCAGCGCCCGTGGGCGGCGGGCCGGGGAGGCGGCCGCGCATCAGCAGCACGTGGACGCAGAGCTTGGGCATTTGCGGCTTGCGGATCGGGATGGGCAGCCGGCCGAAGCCATGGGCGATATCGACCCATTGATAGCGGAACGGGCCTTCCGGCTCCTCGATCACCGCAAGCGCGCGGGCGGTTTGGAAAGGGCTTTGGATCAGCAGTGTGGCGGTGTCGCCAGGGACGTAGGCGGATTTGTCCGGCGTGAGCGTCACGCTTTGGCTGGGCGGTTGCGACCAGGTGACGGGCGTGTCGCCGGCCATAAAACTGTCGACGCGGACGGTCTGGGTGCGGCCGGCCTGATCGGCGGCGGTGAGTTCCACGATGTAGACGCCGGAATCGTGCACGTCGAAATGCAGCGGGAGTGCGTCGGCGGCGCTGGTGAGGCTGCGGTCGGCGATGGTCTCGTCGATCACCTGGGTTTGGTATTTGGCGGCGCCGGCGGCGAAATCGCTGGCTTGCAGCACGGCGTTCCAGTTCCGGCGGATGAGTTTGGCGGCGATTTTCAGGCCGGGCAGGGCGTGGCCTTGGCCGTCCAGCGCCAGGATCTGGGCGTCGATGGCGCCGGGATGGGGGATGTAGCGCGGCAGTTTGATGCCGAGCACGAAGGGCGGCAGGGCGATCACATGCTGGGTGCTGCGCACCTGCATGTCGTCATCGCCGGTGACGGTGGCCTCCACCACGTATTCGCGTGGCTGGGCGGTGGGCTCGATCGTGGGGTCCAGCACCAGTTGCGCGCTGCCGCCGGCATCGGTTTTCACCGTGCGGTTCAGCACAGGTGTGGAGCGGAAGCCGACATCGCCGGAAAAGCGACTGTCGGACGAGAAGGCGAAGCCCTCGCGGCCGGGGGGTGACCAGACATAGGGGAACTGGGTGACGCGCCAGTCCACCGGGCGGTCGCCAACCAGGCCCCCGGCGAACCAGCGGGCCAGGAGGTCCACGGTGAAGGGCCGGTCGAGCGGAACTGTCTGCGCGCCGGTGAGGAGAACCTCGAAGCTGGGGAGGCGGTAGGCCTCCTTCTTGAAGGTGGTGCTGCAGGGGCTGGCGGTGGTGTCGGCCGGCTGGAAGGCAAGCGTGTAGTCGCCGGTGGCGGTGGTGGCGGCATCGAAGGTGAGGTGGAAGCCGCCAACATCGTCCAGTGGGGCAGGGAGCTTCCATTGCTGGTCGTCCGGGCCGGTGACGATGACGATGCCGCCGGCGCCGTGGGCGAATTCCAGCGCGCCGGCCAGGTAGGTGCGCGCCATGCCGCCGATCATCACCTTTTCCTCCGGGCGGTAGATCGGGCGTTCGGTGAACACGTGGCAAAGCAGGCGCGGCTGTTCGCGCCGCTGCGCCACCGCGCCGGTGGCGGCCCAGCCGAGCCAGGTGCCGTCACCGCTTCTCCAGCCATTCACCGTGTATTCGGGGGGTGGGCGGAGGGGATCGATCACCAGCGTGTCGGTGCCTTTGGTGACGACGATGCGGGCGAGTGCGGGCGCGCGATGGGGATGGGCGAGGTTGGGCACGGTCCAGATGAAGCTGCCATCGGCGGCGGTGACGCCGTGGGTGACTGTTTGCAGGCGCTGGCGGGGCCGGGCGAGGGTGAAGCCGGGGACGAAGCCGGTGGTATCCTCGGCGACCTGCTGGATATCGATCGTGGCGCCGGGCACGGGTTTGGCCGTGGCGAGCGAGGTTGCGAAGAAACGGACGGCGCCGGTTTCCTCCACCGAGGTGAGGGTGAGATCCGTTACCTGCACGCGCAGCCAGTGGCGCGTGGCCGCATCCACCGGGCGCAGGCCGACAAGGTAGGTGCCGGCCTGGCCGGCCCCGGCGATCCGGGAGAGCAGCGGGGCGACATCCAGGCCGAAATTCTGGGCCAGGCCGCCTTGGGTGAGCGGCAGATCGACCAGGGTGGAGATGGAGGGCGAGCCGAGGGCGGCGATGCGCGCCGTCATGTCCGCGGCGGTGATGGGATCGGGCTCGGCCCATTGGGTGGGTTCGTTGCCGGGGAGCGGGGGTGGGGCGTCGTCACGCGTGATCAGGCCGGCCGGGGGGAAGGGCCAGAAATCGCGGGCGGTGGGGTCGATCGGGTGGATGCGGAGATCGGCCTTTGTGTAGCCCTGGCCGCGCAGGGGGAGCATTTGTGGGCCGAGACGCTCCACGATGCCCTGGGAGGCATCCCAGCGGAGCTGGGGCGCGGGGGCGGCGAAGGCGAAATTTTGCGGCGAGGCGGGGGCGACGTGGCGGCCGCGCGTATCCTGCAGCGCGGCGGGCGTGATGGTGAGTGTGTAGACGGTGGCGGACTGGAAGGCGCCGGTAACGTGCAGGGCGGTGCCGTCGGCGATGGCTTGCAGGCCGTCAACATGCGGGGTGATGCGCAGCGCGTCGCGGACACGCACCGCATCCAGGGCTTGCGGCGGGGCGGTGAAGCTAAGGTCCAGGCCGCGGGGCTGCGAATCGGCGGCCCAGGGCTGCGCCGTGCAGGTGTGCAGGCCGCCGGTGGCGGTGGTGATGCCGAAGCCGGTTGCACATTCCATGTCGGTGAAGGCGAAGGGGACGGCGGTGGTGAGGCGGGTTTCAAAGATGGGGGCATCGAGGCCGGGGACGTCCGAGAGGCGAAGGCGGAGGATGGCGACCTGGCCGTCCGGGATCGGGCGGTGCAGCACCACCATGTAGGTTTGCGGATCGGCGCGGCGGGCGCGCTCCACGGCGCGGATGTCAAAGTCCTGCGCGGTGAGGGTGGTGGTGGTGTCGGCGGTGATGCCGGGCTGGGGGCGGATCTCGATGGTGGTGAGGCGGGCGAGGGCGGAGGTGTCGAACGGGGTGGGGAAGGTGAGCGAGATGCGATCCAGATCGGAGATGCAGGAGGGGTAGTCGGACGGGCGGGTCTGGGTAGGGACGGGC
>PKZM01000178.1 GCA_003133065.1 Acetobacteraceae bacterium | reverse complement strand
AAATGGTAGAGAAGGCCCGCCACCAGCGCGGCCGGCACCACGCCCAGGCTCATGCGGATCATCGACATGCTGAGCAGGGCGGCCACCAGTTCCCACGGGCGCAGGGGGCTGACGAAGATATGGCCGAGGTTGCGCGACCAAATCTCCTCCATGAACGTGATGGCGAAGCCGAGATGGCTGCGCAGGGCCATCTCCCAAAGCAGCACGCCGCCGAGCATCATGCCGACGGTGACGGCGCCATGGTTGCCCAGGCGTGCGGCGAAGAACTGGCTGGTAAAACCCCAGATCGTCATCTGAAGCACTGGCCAGTAGGCGAGATCGAGCAGGCGGGGCCAAGAGCGGCGGAACAGCGTGAGGTGCCGGTAGACCAGGCCCCAGATGCGGCGGAGGGATATCATCATGCCGTCACCGGGCTTTCGGTATTGGAGCGCGATCGGGCGATATCGAGAAAGACATCTTCCAGATGCGCCCGGTTGTAGCGGGTGAGCAGTTCGGCGGTGGTGCCCCGATCGACGATGCGGCCCTGCTTCATCATCAGCACCGGGCCGCAGAGCCGCGCCACTTCATCCATGTTGTGCGAGGCGAGCAGGATGGTGCAGCCGCTGGATGCCCGGTAACGCTCCAGCCAGCTGCGCACCAGGTCGCCGGTGTCGGGGTCAAGGCTGGCAGTGGGTTCGTCCAGCAGCAGCAATTCAGGGCGATTGATGAGCGACTTGGCGAGTGCCACTCGCGTTTTCTGGCCGGCGGATAACTGGCCCGCCGGGCGGCTGAGCAGGTTGCCGATTTCCAGCTCCTCGGCGAGCTCGGCGATGCGTTTCTCGACATGCCTGACGTTGTAGAGATTGGCGTAGACGCGCAGGTTTTCCGCCACCGTCAGCCGGTGCGGCAGCGCCACGTAGGGCGAGGAGAAATTCAGCCGGGCGAGCGCGGAAAAGCGATCCTTGCGCATGTCGAAACCAAGCACCTTGATCTTTCCGCTTGTCGGGACAAGCAGGCCGAGCAGCATGGCGATGGTGGTGGTCTTGCCGGCGCCGTTGCCGCCGAGAAGCCCGATTGTCTCGCCATACGATACGGTGAAGCTGATGGCATCCACCGCCAGTGCCGCGCGGTAGCGTTTCGTGAGCGATTCGACTTCGATGGCATACATAGAGCTGGGGCTTAGTCTTTTGGTTGAATTTCGCCAAGGTACTGCGTGGCAGGGCTGATGCGTGACGATGGTGGTGTCATGGCAGGCCCGGCTGGCCGCCGACATCGGTCTCGTAAGGAGATTGACAGCATGGAGCCTGGCCGATGTGCTGCGACGCGAGAGTTGCGATAGCGGATTGAAGCGGCTGGTCGCGCAGGAGAACGATGCCGTGCGGGTGCTCAAATCCCAGCCAGGTCAGGGGGCGTGATCGTGCGGCGCGGTTACGCCGGCAAGCCCGCGCCTGAAGCGGATGGCGTTTTGCACGTAGGCAGGGGCGTTGAGGGAGAAATTCTGGCGGTCGGCTTCCGATAGCACGCGCAGCAGTTTGGCGGGGGTGCCGGCCCAGAGTTCGCCGGCGCCGATGCGCTTGCCGGGCGTGAGCACGGCGCCGGCGGCGAGAACGCCCCCGGATTCGATCACGGCCTGGTCCAGCACCACGGCGGCCATGCCGACGAAGGCGCGATCATGCAGGCGGGCCGCGTGAATGATGGCCATGTGACCGATCGTGACGTCGTCACCGATCAGGCACTCCATTCCGTCGCCGGCGTTCACGTGCAGGATCGAGCCATCCTGGATGTTGGTGCGGGCGCCGATGCGGATGATGTTGGTGTCGCCGCGCAGCACGCAGTTGAACCAGACGCTGGAGGCGCTGCCGATTTCCACCCGGCCGATCACGGTGGCGTTGGGCGCAATCCAGGCATCGGGCGCGACCACGGGTGCCACACCATCGAGGGACCAGAGAGGACCGCCAGGGATTTGTACCGGATGATCAGGCATGTGCTGGCGCTTCAGGCAGGCCAAGCATCAGACGCAGGTTCTGCACCGCGGCACCGGAGGCGCCCTTGCCGAGATTGTCCAGTCTGGCGACGAGCACGGCCTGGGGATGTGTGCAGGAGGGATAGACGAAGAGTTCCAGGATGTCGGTTCCGTTCAGGGCGTCCGGCCCCGGCCGGGGAGGGGCGTTGTCGCTGACCCTGACGGTGTCGGATCCCGCATAATGGCGGGCCAGGGCGGCGCGCAGATCGCCGGCCGAGGGGCGGCATGGCAGGGCATCCAGATGCAGGGGGATACAGACCAGCATGCCCTGGGCGAAATGACCGGCGGATGGCACGAAAATCGGCCGCCGCGTGAGGCCGCCATGCAGGGTGATTTCGGGCACGTGCTTGTGGTCCAGGCCCATGGCGTAGAGTTCGAATGCCGGGCCGCCGCTAGCCTCGTGCGCCTCGATCATTTGCCGGCCGCCGCCGGAATAGCCGCTGACGGCGTTGATGGTGATNNGGATTGCTGACGCGGCGGGCGGCGGCGATGCGGTGGGGCTGGCCAGCGGTCAGTTCGGCAAATCCGTAGGTCCAGCCCTCGGACGAGCGATGGGCGGAACTGGCATCGAGGATGCGCGGGGCTTTTTCGCCCAATGCATCGGCCAGGGCGACCGCCTCGCGTGCCGCATCGTCTGGCAGGCAGAGGATGACGACGTCCACCTCGGCCATGAGGGCCTGGCGGGCGGTGACATCCTTTCGGTAGGCGGGATCGATGCTGCGCACGGTGACCGGCAGGTGGCTGAGGCGCTCGCGGATGCCGAGGCCGGTGGTGCCTGCTTCGCCGTCGATGAAGACTGTGGGCATTTTAAGAAAGAATGTTCTTTTTTGAAAAAAAGAACCAAAAAACTTTTGCCTTTCTGCGCGCGCTGCCGGGGAGGCGCGCACCAAGTGGTAAAAGTTTTTTGCTTCTTTTTTTCAAAAAAGAAGACCTTTTTTTCTTTACCGCTTACTGAACTGGAAGCTCCGCCGCGCCTTCGCCTTGCCATACTTCTTCCGCTCGACCACGCGGCTATCGCGGGTGAGGAAGCCGGCGGTCTTCAGGATCGGGCGCAGATCGGGCTCGAAATACGTCAGCGCGCGGCTGATGCCGTGGCGCACCGCGCCGGCCTGGCCGGAGAGGCCGCCGCCGTTCACGGTGCAGAACACGTCGAACTGGTTGTAGCGGTCGCTGACCAGGAAGGGCTGGGTGATCAGCATGCGCAGCACGGGGCGGGCGAAATACTGGCCGACGCGCTTGCCGTTGACCACGATCTCGCCGCGGCCGGCCTTGATCCAGACGCGGGCGATGG
>PKZM01000201.1 GCA_003133065.1 Acetobacteraceae bacterium | reverse complement strand
TGATGCGCTTCTTGATCTCGGCATAGAGCACGCAACCGGAAAATTCCGCGGTCACCGAGGACACCAGGAAGTCCATGAATTCCCGGTACAGTTCAGGTGCCATGCCAGAGAGATCGACATCGAATTCCGGCGTTCTCACAAAATGCCCCTTGTTGGGGTCGGCGGCGAACTCGGCCATCAACGCGTCCCATTTCTCGCGCACGAGGGAGACGTCCATCCTCTCCAGAGCGTCAAAATCGGTGGTGTAAAAATTCGGGCTGAGCATGGTGCTCGCCTGCGCCGACCTGGTCTGCTCGTTGGGGGCGACAACTTGTTCCATCGCATTAACCTTTCTGGTCGATCGGCTGAAAGCCAACTTCAAAGAGTTCGGTGAGTTCAAAAATCGCGGAGAATTGCGTCCAGACGCGGCGCAGAAATCCGGCGCGGATCAGTGTGGCGCGGCACTGCCCGGTATAGCTTCCGCCAACCCCAATATCGGTCGGCACGCCATGCACAATGATGACATCACCCGGCCCGATCTCCACGCCGTGCGGGATGGCATGCGCGTGCAGGCTATCAAAGCTCTGCTCGATATCGATGTCGCAGGTCAGCTCAACCGTCCGGCTCATGGCTGCGTCCCCTTTGCGAAAAGGCCGGCATATTCAGCGATATTGCTCGGGCCGAAAGCCTCCAGTTCGATCTTCAAACCGGTCTGCGGATCGGCGAGCTGCATGCGTCCACCGAGAAACTCCGTTAGCACGAACGGCGCCGGCGCGGTGATATTTTCCCGCGCCCGGGCGCCGGCCAGCAGGCGCATCGTCATGCGCAAAAACCCATCGTCGCGCGCCGGAATCGTCTCCAGCAGCGCGCCAGTTGTGGCATTGCGCACGGCGACACCGCCATCCGCGAGATCGGCAAAATTCAGAGGCAGTTGCGCCAGCTCCGGCGGCGTGCCCTGCGCGGCATAGCCGGTCAGCCGCGCCACCGTCGCCGCCAGCAGGGCGCCGCCGAGCATCACCACCGCGACGCTCGGGATCAGCCGCGGATGCTGGACCGCGAGCGCGCTCATGCCGCCCGCACCATGTCGCCCTGAACCTGCACCGCAGCGGCCGGCATAGCCGTCATCCCAATCGCGCGGGCCAGCACATTGGCGGCCTTCTCCGGGTCGGGAATGCAGCGCAGCACCGGCTGCGCCCGCCCCGCCGCGCCGGCCCGCACATGCGGCCAAAGCAGCAGGTAAGAGAGCCGCTTGCCGGCGGGGATGCGCAGCGCGACGTCGCCCGTGCCGTCGCCATGCACGCACATATCCGCCGCCTCCAACTGGCTGAACGGCAGGTTCAGCGATTTCGGCAGCGCCATACCGTAGGTCAGCACGACGCGCTTCTGGGTGATCGTGTAGGTCGTGGTTCGGGCGATCAGCCAGGCGAAGAAGCAGAACAGCACCACACCCGAAGCACCCAGGATGACGCAAGAGGCTGCCGAGACCACGGCATAGCGCAGGTCATGCCCGGACATCATAGAACCCGCGATCCGCCAAATGACGAGGAGCGAGAAATACACGCTCACCAGCCGGATGCGGAAGGCGTGCCGCGCCAGGGCGCGCCAGCTTGGGACCGATTGCCAGAGCACCTTTTCTCCGGCGGGCAGACGGCCGGGGAGGCCATCCATCGGGCGGCCTTTAAAGCGGCTCATATCAGTGGCCCCATGCGGGAAGGCAAAGCGTAAAGATGCCCGGCGGCGAAATAGGCCTGGATGCGGTCTTCTTCGCGCGCCGAGAGAAAATCCGGGCTTTCAGGAACCGGGGCTGCGGCCAGCAGCGGTGCCGTGACCGAAACCACTTTGATGAAGCCGCCGCGGGCGTTCGTTTTTACCTGGGTCAGCTCGACCGGCACGATGACGTGGCGCGCCAGCGGGTCGGGCANNCCGCGTGGATCGGGATCTTCCTCCGCCACCCAATGGTCGTCGGCCACCCGCATCGGCACCGTGCGATGCTCGCCGTCATAGGTCAGCTCAGGCTCGGTCGAGCGCAAAGCGTAGCCGGCGGGGCCGACCCCGTCCTGCATCGGATTGCCAAGCGGCACCCAGGGCGCGCCTTCGAAGTTTTGCTCCTGCACGGCGTTGACGATTTCGTCCGGTTCGAGCGACGGGACGGTCCGGGTCTGGCCGTTGCGGAGTAAAAATGTTTTGGGGCCGGGCATCGGCAGAATGCCGGTCAGGCGTTCGCCGGCGCGGCTGGTGATCAACGGGAAGCCTTCCCGTTTGCTCTCCAGGATGAGGTAGACCACCAGGAGGGCGAAGAATATCCAGAACGCGTAAAGCGTGAGCTGGGCGACGTCGATATAAGGGGTAATGGCTCCGGTATGCATGTTGCGCCTCTATTCAGACTTTGATTGGGCTGAGGGAGAAACTGGATTTGCCGTTGGCACGGACCAGCGGGCCGAGTGCGATGAGGGTGACGAACAGGAGGATGATCTCCAGCATGTACACCGCATTGTAGCCGCTGACCGGGCTGCCGCTGATATGGCCGACGCTGTCGCGAAGGATGCCGCCGATGGCAATCGCGGTGCCGGCGGCGACCGCCTGCACGGAGCCCCAGGTGCCCAGCGCCAGGCCGCTCATGCCGTTCACCGCCCGGCCCATGGCGTCCGAGAGGGTGCCGACCAGGAACAGGCCGCTCGACAGACCGATCAGGAACACACCGAAGACGAACATCGGCGGCCAGGCCAGCGCGGCCGAGAAGATCACGGCAGCGAAGGCCATCAGCCCGGTGAGCAGGCCGGTGGCGGCGACACGGTAGGGGTCGGCCCGGCGTACCAGGCGCCGGCCCGCGAAAGCCAGGCCGGTCATGCCGCCCACCGCCAATGCAGCGGTAAGCTGGGTGGTTTGCGAGACCGTCATATGCAGGATCTGGCCGCCATAGG
>PKZM01000026.1 GCA_003133065.1 Acetobacteraceae bacterium | reverse complement strand
CTCGCCGAGGAGCTGCTGTTCGGGCGCCTGGTGCGTGGTGGCGCGGTGAAGGTGGCGATGAAGGACGGCAAGCTGGATTTCGAGTTCACCGAGGCGCCGCCAACCGCGATCAGCGGGCCGGATGATGGCGAGGGCAATGCCGAGCGTGAGCCGGAGACCGTAGAGTAAGAAAAAGGCCAGGGGGCNNGGGGACGAGTCCCCAGCGGGGGGTCAAGGGGGGCAGCGCCCCCCTTGTTTTTTGGAGAAACCCATGAAAGCCACCTGGAACGCCCAAGTGATCGCCGAATCCGACGACATCGTCACCGTCGAAGGCAACGCCTACTTCCCCCTCGACTCCGTCCGACCCGAGTTCCTGCGTGAAAGCTCCACCCACAGCTTCTGCCCCTGGAAGGGCCAGGCCAGCTACTACACCCTCTCCGTCGACGGCCGCGACAACAAGGACGCCGCCTGGTTCTACCCCGACCCCAAACAAGCCGCCGCCGAAATCCGCGGCCGCGTCGCCTTCTGGAAGGGCGTCACCGTCTCCTGAGCGCGCCCGGCGCGGGCATACACCCGCGCCACCGCGTCAATCTCAAAATCTGCCCCCGGCGAACGTCGCCGGCGCTTTGGCAGCGGCTATCCGAGAGTCGGCAGCCTTCATCGCATCCGCACGAACCTTGCGGAAGCACTCCAGAAACGTGCTCGCATTGACCGAAATGGAGAACGCGGTGTCCTCGCACACATGCACGGCCGCCGCCACAACACGGCTCCGCAGCTCCGCCTGGCCTGCCTGCGTGGTCAGGTCCAACCCGGCAAGGCTCACCCGCCGGCTCTCATAGGTGGAATCCGGCTCCGGGCCGGCCGCATGGGCGGCCATCACGGGCAGCGCGGTCATCATCGTAAGGGCAAGGATGGCGCCGGAGAAGCGGCGGGCAGTCTGCGGTTTGGTCATGATAAAATCTCCTCTGATCTGGTTTCTGTCATCGCCGCCTCGGCTTGTGTCCGGGCGACAACCCAGCAGTGACGGCCCCACGACCGCAGAGGAAGTTAATCCCAGCGAATTCGCGCTAAACAGGATTAATGAGCCTGTTCAAATGCTTACGTCTGCTCCAGCGGACAATTTATCACTCCCGGCCCGCCCGCGTCGGGCCGGCGCCTTGGCCCAGGCCGGAGGCTGTCGCTATGATGCGGCGTAACAGACTGCGGCGGCGTCGGATGGCGGAAGTGCGGGAGGCATTGGAAACAGCACAGTTCGGCCGTTTCACCCTCGATGCGCGCCGCCGGCTTCTGCTGGCCGACGGCGTTGCTGTACAACTGCATGCCAAGGCCTTCGACCTGCTGGAGTTCCTGGTCTCGCGGCGCGGCGAGGCCCTCAGCCGCGAGGCCATCCTCGCGCATGTCTGGGAAGGCAAGACCGTCGCGGACAGTAACCTCTCGGTGCAGCTCTCGGCGCTGCGGGCGGCGCTGAAGAAGGCCGGCAGCACCGCCGAGATGATCGTCACCCTGCCCGGCCCCCGCTACCGCTTTGTCGGCCCGGTCGAATCCCCGGCCGCGCGCGACCCAGTGCCCAGCGAGGCCGCCCCACTCCCCCCCGCACCGGCACCAAAGTCCGCCCCCGCGCCGCGGCGCCTCGCTTGGGCCGCAGCCGCCGCTGCGCTGATTCTCGTCTCGGCCGGTCTCGCCTGGGAGGCCATCCGCCCAGTCAATACGATCGGTGGGGCGCCGCGGTTTTCCATCGCCGTGCTGCCATTCCGCAATCTCAGCGTCGACCGCAGCCAGGATTACCTGGCAGACGCCATCACCGACGACCTGACCACCGATCTCGCCCATCTGCCCGCCAGCACCGTGATCGCGCGCGAAAGCGCCGACCAGTTCCGCGCCCGTACGCTGCCGGTGCAGCAGATCGGCAGCGCCCTTCACGTGCGATACCTGCTGGAAGGCAGCCTGCGGGCGGAGGGCCAAAGCTACCACATCAACGCCCAACTGATCGACGCAACCACCGGTGCCCAACTCTGGGCCGAACGGTTCGATACAGGATGGGATCATCTGGGCTCCGCGCGCGATGCGATCGTACGGCGAATTGCCAGCGCCCTGGATCTGCAATGGGACCGGGTGGAGAGCGCGCGCTCGCAGAAGGACCGGCCGGGCAACCCCGATGCGATGGACCTGTTCTTCCGCGCCCGGGCCATTCTGGATACCGACGACACGCTGCCCGGCCTGACCGAGGCCGCCGCCCTGCTGGAGAAATCGGTGGCCGAGGCGCCGGATTTTGCCGATGCCCTGGCCGAGCTCGGCTGGGCGCGGCTGCGCCGCGTGATGGAAGTGGGCGATGCCGCCCCTGCCACGGACCGGCAGCAAGCGCACGAGGCGATTTCCCGCGCCTTGAACCTGGCGCCGCGCAACGCCACCGCACGTGCCGCACGCGCGCATGAATTCCTGCTCGGCGGCGATTGCCAGGCCGCACAATTCGCCGCGCTCGACGCCCTCTCCATCGCCCCCAGCAGCGTAGAGCCGCGGCTTGTACTGGCCGACTGCGCCTGGCTGCGCGCGCAGTTGGACGAGGAGGATACGCAACTGGAGGAGATCCTGCGCATCAATCCCGATGGCCGCGACAGCGCCCATCTCACCTTGATGCGCGGCAGCATCCGCCTGCTGCAGGGCCGCGCGGCGGAGGCCGCCGAGCTGATCAACCGCGCCATTGCCGGCGATCCCGATCCACAGCCGGGCGCCCCCTCCATGGGCCGTGCCGAATACGCCCGCATCCTGCTGATCGCCGCGGCCGACATGCAGGGCAACCGGAAGCAGGCCATGGCCGAGCTGGCCGCCTACGCGAAAATCTGGCCCAACCGCTCCGTATGGCGCTTCGCCAATTATTATCCGCGAGACGTTGCCGCCCTGCCCGGCGCGGCACGTGTGCTCGCCGCCCTGCGCGATGCCGGAATGCCGGAATACGGCGATGCCACGGCCGCACTGCCCGCCGGCGATACCACCTGCACCGACGGCGAGTGGGGGGTCACGCCAACCTCGCTTCCAGGGGGCACCGTGATCGGCACCCAGGCCTTGGCCGCCGCCCTCGCCTCAAACGCGCCACCCTTGGTTGTCGACCTTGGCCGGGGCAGCGCCGCCGTGCCCGGCGGGCACTGGTTTTCTCCCGAAACCGCCGCCACCATGTCCATGCGGGCCTTTATCGCCGGGGTGGCATCTTCCGGTCAGGCCCATGCAGGCTCGCCCGCGATCGTCATCATGGGTGATGGCCCTTTCGGGTGCGACCCCTTCACCGCCGCCATGGATCTGATCGCCCAAGGCCATGCCGGCATCGCCTGGTACCGCGACGGCGAGGAAGGCTGGTCACGCTCGGGCCACGCGCATGAGGATGTGCGGCGCGCGTGGTGATCGCGGCAGTTCGCCGGATGGCCAACGGCTCGTCATCGACACGACCTTGTATTCGCCAGCACGATCGGCTAACTGCCACGGTTTTTGAAACAAGGACGATCGCGATGAACACGGGATGCAAGAACGGTGTGGTATACACAATGACAACGGTGCTGACCGTAACGGTGCACGAGAACACCAAGAAGGGGGATTATCACTTCACCATCGCCACGAACCCGGTGCAGGGCGGCTGTCCCGGCTGCGTCGATGAAGTACCCGTCAGCATCAGCATCACAGGCCCTGGCGGGCCTCTCAGCCCCGCCGCCCAGACCGCCATCGGCCCCCAGGACGGCGTGACCGCCTGCGCCGACGACTGATCGGCCCGTCACGATAACCCGCATCGCTGTTCGGCGATGCGGGAGAAACGCGAGGCGGGCGCCGCAGGAAGAAAGGCCTTCTTTTCTGAAGAAAAGAAGCTGAAGACTTTTATTCGTTACGATCCCGTCCCACCTACCCGACGGCCGGCGACCCATACATCGCAAATATCCTGCCGCCCCGCGGTGTAGATCACCTTCTGCAACACATCCTGCGCGCCATCCTCTGCCTCCAGCCGCAGATTGCTCGCAGCACCCCCGCCCGCCACCCTGATGGCATCGAACTGATACCCAACCCGGAAAACCCCTACCGGCAGATCCAGAACCTCCCCACCGCCCGCCGTCGCCAGCCAGAACGCCTCCGCGGCACTCACCCGCGCGCCCGCACATCCCCGCGCGCCCGCTTCCACACGCGCATCCACCCCACTCTCCAACTGCCGCGACGCGGTCACCGCATGCCGCGCCGACTCCAGCACCGAAGGGCTCGCCCCACCCGCGACATCCGTGCCCAGCCCCACATTCACACCCGCATCCAGCATCCGCCGCAGCGGAAACACCGCATCGGCAAAATACGCGTTGGACAAGGGACAATGCGCGATCCCGCTGCCCGCCGCCCGGATAACCCCCGCATCCGCCTCGCTCACAAACACCCCGTGCGCCAGCACCGTATGCCGCCCCAGCAAGCCAAACCCCGCCAGCGCCGCCGTATCGCTCATCGCGCACCGGTCGCGCACATACCCATGTTCCCAATCGCTCTCGGAACAATGCGTCTGCACATGGCACCCACTCTCCAGCGCCAGCCGCCCCAGCCGCGCCAGCAGATCGTCGGTGCATGCCGGAATGAACCGCGGCGTAATCACCGGCCGCACCAAACCGGCCTCATTGCCCGCCATCCCCCGCACATGCGCGATCAGCGCCCGTGTCTCCGCCTCCGCCACCTCGGCCGAGGCATCACGGTACCAATCCGGGCACTGCCCGGCATCATCCTGCGCCACCCGCCCGACCAGCGCCCGCTGGCCCGCCTTCAGACAAATTTCTGCCAGAGCCTGCGTCGCCGCCAAATGGATCGTTGCGAAATACACCGCCGTCGTCGTGCCATTATCCAACAGGCAATCCACCAGACGCGCGTAAACCTCCGCGGCAAACGCAGGATCCGCATACCGCGCCTCCAGCGGAAACGTCTTCTCCTGCAGCCATTGCCAAAGCGGCACATCCAGCGCCTGGCCCATCTGCGGAAACTGCGGCGCATGCACGTGCAAATCCACCATCCCCGGCATCAGCACCTGCCCCGCCGCCGCCTCCGCCCGCCCGATCTCCACGATCGTCCCGCCCTCATCCACCACGAAGGCCGCATCGAACATCTCCAGCACCCCGCGCACCGGCGCATGCAGCGCCCGCCCCGTCACCACCATCACCCTATCCTCCTCTCGCCGCCGGCTTGCACGCGATCACGGCCCATGTGCACTCTCATAACAGCGCGGGGGACTTTGACTCATGAGAAGGAAGGTCTTCTTTTCTGAAGAAAAGACTGAAAAGACTTTTGACTGTTGCGGAACGACTCCCCGGCAGCGCGCGCACAGGAACACATGTTTTTTGGTTCTTTTTTGCAAAAAAGAACACTCTTCGTCCTCTGTTTTCGGCTAACCCATGCCCCCTTTCGACCCCGCCGCCACCGCCGCCGCCTACATGGCCACGCTCACACCGGCCGAGCACGCGCTTGCCTCCGCCTACACCCATGGCAGCGAATGGCTTCTGCTCTGGGGCTGGCTGGTCGGCGTGCTTGTCTACTGGCTGATCCTGTGGGCAGGTGCGCTCACCGCTCTGCGACGCATCGCCGACCCCGCCGGGCTGCCGGTGCTCATGGCGATCGTCATCACATTCGTTCTGCTGGCAACACCGATCCTGAACACCCTGATCCGCACCCAGGAATCCCAGGCCGACAGTTTCAGCCTGCGCACCGCGAACGAGCCCGACGGGCTCTCCAAAACCCTGGTCAAGACCATCCAGTACCGCGCCAGTTCCCCCTCCGCGCTGGAGGAATTCCTCTTCTACGACCACCCCAGCGTGGACCATCGCGTGCGCAAAGCCATGGACTGGAAAGCGACCCACCCCCAACCTGGGACGTAGCTTGGCCTGCTTGCAACCCAACCGAAGCCTTCCGCCAAAGGCCACCGCGCCTAGAGCATCATCCGACCACATGGGGTCACCTGTCGGATAAAGATGCTCGTCAAAACAAATAGCTAGAGCATTTTCCGACCGGCTCACCTCAGTCAAAACGATCGGAAAATGCTCTAGCCGAGCCCTGGGAACGGTCTGATGAACACGCGTGTTTCCGTCTTTGTCGTGGGCGCACAAAAGGCCGGCACATCCAGCCTGTATGCGCATTTCACGGAACATCCCGCTCTGTGCGCCCCGGCCAAGGAGGTCCATTTTTTCGACGACGAATCGATCGACTGGTCCAACCCGGACTACACCAAGCTCGACCGCCAATATGAGCAATTCGGCCCGCGATCCCTGCGCTACGACATCACCCCCATCTACGGGTTCTGGCCGCCCTCGCTCCAGCGCATCCAGGCATACAACCCCGATGCCAAGATCATCTTCCTGTTTCGTGATCCGTTCGATCGCGCCTGGTCGCATTGGCGCATGGAATATGGCCGCGGCACGGAAACCTTGCCCTTTGCCGACGCCATCCGCCAGGGTCGTGACCGCATGGCGAATTTGCCGCCGCTCGCGGTGAAGCGCCGCATCTACAGTTACATCGAACGTGGCATGTATTCCGTTCAGGTGAGACGGGCCATGAGCTTTTTTCCAAAAGGCCAGGTGCTTTTCCTCAACTCCACCGACCTGTGGCGTGACCATGTCACCACCCTTGCCAGTATTGCCGCGTTTCTCGGCATCGATCCGTTTCCGCAAACCGGTGCCAAGCACGAGCACGAGTCCAAGATCGACGATCTGCCGTCCGCCCGCCGCGAAGAGGATCGCGCCTATATTGCCGATCTGGTCGCCAAGGATACCCAGACCTTCGCGGGTCTGACCGGCATCGACATATCCGATTGGCCCGTGATGCAAGCGCCGCCCGCCTCGGTCCCGCGCCGGCGTGCGGATGCCGCAAGGTCGCGCATTGCGCTGTCCTCCAGCAAGCCCAACGTTGTGTTCATTGTGGCCGACGATCTGAACAGTTGGATCGGGGCACTCGGCCGCCAGCCCGATGTGCGAACCCCCGCCATCGATGCGCTGGCGCGCCGCGGCACGTTGTTCAGCCATGCCTATTGCTCCGCGCCCTACTGCAACGCCAGCCGCATGGGTGTGTTCACCGGTTGCCTGCCGGCCACCACCGGGCTTTATCACAACGAGGATTTTTGGGGGGAGCCGCGCCGCCAAACCTATGTGGAGGCCTTCAAGGCGGCCGGTTACACCACTTTCGGCGCCGGCAAGGTGTTCCATGGCAGCTACGATTACGCCACCGCCGGGCGCACAGGCCAAAGCGCGGCGAAGTGGATAGACATCGCAAATCGCCCGTATCTATGGGATAGATTCGAAACCAACGGCCCCGAACCATTGCCCGCCAACCGCCCGATGAACGGCATGTTCGACTTCAGTCATTTCGACGCCGTTCCCGCCCCCTACCATCTTTTCGATTGGGGCCCGCTGCCCGCCTCGGCCGACCCGTCCACGCCCGATGAGCTGATGTGCCAGTCCATCGAACGTTTTCTCGCCGACCCCGGCGCGGGGCCGTTTTTCTGCGCTGCCGGCATATACAAGCCGCATCTGCCCTGGCACGTCCCGCAGCGGTTTTTTGACCTCTACCAGACCGACGAACTCACCCTGCCGCTCGTCCGCAAGGACGACCTTGAGGACGTGCCGGCGATTGCCCAGAAATGGGCACTCAATCCCCCCGATCACGCGCTCATTGTCAATCACGGCCTCTGGCGGCACGCCATCCACGGCTACCTTGCGGCCGTATCGTACTGCGACTGGATTCTGGGCCGCATCGTCGCGGCCCTGGATAAGTCAAAGGCCGCGGACAACACCATCATCGCGTTCTGGAGCGACAATGGATTCCACTTGGGTGAAAAACTGCATTGGCGGAAATTCGTGCTTTGGGAGGAAGCAACCCGCGTTCCCCTCATTATCGTACCTCCGCGGCGCATGCCCCGGCTGCCGTGCTATACCGATCCTGTCAGCCTGATCGATCTCGGCCCCACCCTGGCCGATCTCTGCGGCATCGACGGCCCCGATTCCCCGGACGGCGAAAGCCTTGTGCCGGCGATGACCGAGGAAAACACGCCCGGCCGCCCGGTGATCACCACCTGGGGCCGCGGCAACCACTCTCTGCGCCTGGGCGACTGGCGCTATACCCGCTACAAGGCCGGCGGCGAGGAAGCCTACAACCACCGCCTCGATCCCCACGAATGGACCAACCTCGTCGGCGACGCCCGCTTCGCCTCCAAAATAAACGGGCTGCGCCGCCTGATGCCATAATCATCCGCGGGCAAAGACGTAGCGTTTGCCGGTGATTTCGTTCTTGATGTGTTCCTGGCCCTCCGCTACGGTGCGCTGATTCACCAGGGAGGAAAATACAATGATCGGATACGTCACGATCGGCACGAACCACCTTGCAAAAGGCGCCGGCTTCTACGACGCGATTGCGGCGGAGCTCGGCATCGGCCGCATGATGGAAAACGCAAATTTCATTGCCTGGGGGACACCGGACGGTGCGGCCGGCCTGGGCCTGACCAAACCCTTCAACGGCGAACCCGCGACCGTGGGCAATGGCGTGATGGTCGCACTGCAAGCCCGCGATCGCGCCCAGGTCGATCGCATCCACGCGCTTGCCTTGAGCCTCGGCGGCACCGACGAAGGCGCGCCAGGCGATCGCGGCGGCGGGTTCTACGCCGCCTATTTCCGCGATCTGGACGGCAACAAACTGAACGCCTTCGTCATGGGCGGCCAGGCTTAGGAATCATATCAGCCGCCGTAGAGATTGACCTTCAACAGATCTGTCTTTGCTCGGCCGCTTGGCCGAAGCAATCCATGTGTGGATTGCTTCGGCCCGACCCGCAATAACCGAGGATGCGAAGGTCAGCCACGACTGCGGTGGTATGAGCCGGCACTCTTGGCGGTGAACTCTTGAGTGACACAGGCGGTTTGCGCAGGCGCGGACCGCTATTTCCGACGGGCCGCTTAAACGAAGCGAACCAAGGCAGCGCGCCTGACCCGCGTCGGATCAAGACAGGATCAGCCCGGCACCATGATGCGCTGTCCTTTCGGGTGACCGCTCGTCTGCAGCTTGATGATCGCCGGGATCGCCAAGGCCAGGAAAATGACGCTGGCAATCGGCAGTTGGAGGCTTCCGCTGGCGGCCAGATCGGCGTCCACTCCCGGCAAACCACCATCCCCCAGGTCGAGGCCGTCGATGGTGCCCCAAGCTTGGTCTGGCAATGGTTGCAGGGGCCAGAGCCTCCACCGGGGAACTGGTCAAGGTGCCAAATCCGCACTACTGATCCCGCGATCCCGGGCGGCCGTGTGACTCTGGGCGCGCCGATCTAAAACGGGGCTCGAACTTGACCAAAAAACCAGCGGCCACACAGATCTGGCGGACCGATCATCTCCGC
>PKZM01000103.1 GCA_003133065.1 Acetobacteraceae bacterium | reverse complement strand
AAATGCCGCTCCAGCCACAGCGTGAGTACCACTTCCTGGATTTTCCGCCGCAACGTCCGCGCATTGCTCAGGAACAGCGTTTTCGCCACTTGCTGCGTGATCGTCGATCCGCCCTGCACCACCCGCCGTGCCAGGATGTTCACGGCCAGGGCGCGCAACATGCCCCAGGGATCGAGCCCGCCATGCGCCCAGAATCGCCGGTCTTCCACCGAGACGGCCGCATCGGCCAGGTATTTCGGCATCTGCGGCAGGCGTAGCGCTTCGCCCACCACATCGCCATAGGTGGCAACCGTCCCGCCAGCGCTGTCCTGCAACACCAGGCTCGGCCGCCGCATGGCACCCAGCGCATCCTCCGGCCGCGGCAAATCGCTCGCGAACCACAGTACCACCACGCCGGCGGCAACGCAGCCCCAAACCCCCAGAATGATCGCCAGCCGCACCAGGCGCCACACACCTCGTCGCCGCTTCGGGGCCGACAGCTTCGCCGGCCGCGACAGGCGGCGATCAAGCGACTCGGCGGCAGGAGCACGAAACATTGGCCTGGAAACTACAAGGCCTGGAGCCAAGGCGGCAAACGGGAGCGTTGAGACGAAAGACAAAAGAAAGCGGTTCTTTTTTGAAAAAAAAGAACCAAAAAACTTTTGACTTTTGGATGTCGGCTCACATCAAACATGTCAGGGGCTGGACAGGGGGGGAGCACCCTTGGCAATGAGGCGTACGGCCCGCCTGGCGAAATGGTAGACGCAGCGGACTTAAAATCCGCAGACTTCGGTCATACCGGTTCAAGTCCGGTGGCGGGCATACCCCCCAGCCCACACGGGCCGGGGCCAGGCGAAACAGGCTATTTCGGCTTCGATGAGGTCGGCGTTTCCTGCTTCGAATCAGGCAACGTCTTGTCCTTGAACCCATTCGTGGCAGGGGCGACGTGCCCGGGGTGCTTGGGCGGACGGGCCACCGACGTGGCCGGGTCCTGGTTCACCGTGGATGTCTGCGCCAGCGCCGGCGCACCAAACAGCGCCGTCGCGAGTACCAGGCAAGCTGTCGAAATGGGCTTCATGTGATCTCTGTTTCCATATCAAATACTGGGCAAATGCCGCGCCGGGATCACCAACGCACCGCCTACAGCTTGCGTTCACATTGATCACGCATGCCGTCTCGCCTAAGCACACTCCGCTGCCACACACAGCGCGCGGCATCCACCAAGGCCCCCCATGGACGCTCCCCCGCCCCGCCCACGCCCGCCCCAGATGCGCGACCGCCTCATCCTCGCGTTGGACGTTCCAACGGTTGCGGAAGCCCGCGCCATCGTGGCCGAACTGAACGGACTCGTCTCCTTCTTCAAGATCGGCATGTGGCTGCTCTTCCAGACGGAAACCAACGCGCTCATCGACGACCTGATCGCTGCCGGCAACCGGGTGTTCCTCGACTACAAGATGTACGACATCGGCGAGACCGTGCGGCGCGGCGTGCAATCCGCCGCAGGGCGGGGGATCACCTTCGTCACTGTCCACGGCGATACCGAAATCATGCAGGCGGCCGTGCAAGGCCGGGGAGAATCCCCCCTGAAGCTGCTGGCGATCACCGTGCTCACCAGCCTGGACGATGCCGCCCTTCACGCCATGGGCTACCGGCTCGGTGTGGATGATCTGATCGCGCTGCGCGTGCGCCAGGCCGTGGACTGCGGCCTGGACGGCATCATCGCCTCCGCGCACGATGATCCTGAAAGCATCCGCCGCCACGCCGGCGCGCCGAGCCTGCTGGTGGCCACCCCCGGCGTGCGCCTGCCCGATGGCACCACGCACGACCACCGGCGCGTGGCCGATCCGGCCACCGCCATTGCCAAAGGCGCGGACTACCTGGTGATCGGCCGCCCCATCCTGCACGCGCCCAACCGGCGGGAAGCCGCCGCCGCCATCATCGCGGATATGGAGCGCGGCGCCCGGCCACCATCCTAGCCACGGACATGGGGAACCTCCGAGGAAGGAAGAATGTTCTTTTTTGAAAAAAAGAACCAAAAAACTTTTACCTGTATGCCTTCCCCGCGATCCGACACGCCGGCCACCACACGCACCTGAACGGACAAAAGTTTTTTGGTTCTTTTTTTCAAAAAAGAACACTCTTCCTTACTGGTTAAACCTCGCCCTCAGAACCTTCTTATCCAGCTTCCCCACGCTCGTCCGCGCGATCGTCTCCACGAACACCACCTGATCCGGCACGGCGAATTTCGAAATAACCCCCTGCTCCACCCGCGCCATCACATGCGCGCGCAACGAGGCCGCGTCCGCGGCGGCGCCGGCGCGCGGCACCACGATCGCCATCGGCCGCTCCCCCCAGCGCGCATCCTTGATGCCGATCACCGCGACTTCGCCCACGCAGGGATGCTCCGCCAGGATATCCTCCAGCGCCAGGCTGGAGACCCACTCGCCGCCGGTTTTCACCACATCCTTGATCCGGTCGGTAATCATCAGAAACCCGTGTTCGTCGATCGCGCCGATATCGCCGGTATGCAGCCACCCGCCCGCCCACAGCGCTTCGCCCGCCGCCGCGTCATGCAGATAGCCCTGCGTCAACCAGGGTGAGCGCATCACCACCTCGCCGGTCGAGACGCCATCATGCGGCATCTCCTGCATCCCGGCATCCACGATCCGGACATCGCACAGCGCCAGCGGGCGGCCGGCTCGGCAGCGATAGGCAATTTCCGTCTCGCCGCCATCACGCAGATCGTCCGGCAGCAGCGCCAGAGTCGCCAGCGGCCCCGTCTCCGACATGCCATAGCCGGCGAACACATCCACCCCGCGATCCATGGCTGCCTGCGCCAGGGCCCGCGGCAGCGCGGAACCGCCGATGATCAGCCGCCATCCCCGCAGATCCACATCCTTGGCCGCGTCCAGAAACATCCGCAGAACCGTCGGCACGCAATGGGAGAAAGTCACGCCCTCCCGCACGAACATTCGCGCCAGAAGCTCCGGCTGGTAGCGGCCGGGATACACCTGCTTCAGGCCCAGCAGCGTGGCCATGTAGGGAATGCCCCAGGCATGCACATGAAACATCGGGGTGATCGGCATGTACACGTCGCGTGCGGCAAGCGGCAGCATGCCCATACCCACCAGCGTTTGCAAAACGATCTGGCGGTGCGAATAGAACACGCCCTTTGGCGCCCCCGTCGTTCCCGTCGTATAAAAGGTCGTCGCACGCGTGTGCTCGTCGAAATCGGCGAACACGTGGGCGGGATCGCCCTGCGCCAGCAGCGCCTCGTATTCGCCGTCCCAGGCGAAATCCTCGGCGCCATCGGCCTGCATCCGGCCGTCATCGCTCAGACAGATGAAGTGCCGCGCGGTGGCCAGCAGCGGCCGCAGCGCCCGCAGCAGCGGCAGAAAATCCGTATTGCACAGGATCACATCCGCCCGCGCATGGTTCAGCGTGTAGAGGATCTGCTCGATGGAGAGCCTTACATTTACCGTCATCAGCACGGCACCCGCCATCGGCACGGCGAAGAAACATTCCAGGTAGCGATGGCTATCCCAATCCATCACCGCCACGGTTTGCCCGTGCCGCACCCCAAGCTGGCCGAGCGCGCTGCCGAGCCGGTGCACGCGTTCCCCAAAATCGCGATAGGTGAGCCGCGTACGGTCGCGGTAGACGATTTCCTGGTTGGGATACTGGCGCAGCGGGGTAATCAGAAGCTGCTTGATGATCAGGGGATAGTCATAGGCGCTCAAGACAGGTCTCCGCCGGCTGGTTTTTTAGGTTTGCCGCATGCTGGGCGATTGCGGCACGCCCCACAACCGGCCGGCGCGCGGGTGAGGCCGCGCCGATGAAATACCTGACCGATTTCGGCGACCAGGCGGTGGTGCTGCCCGTGGCGGCCGCCGTGCTGCTGGCGCTGCTGGCGCTGGGCTGGCGGCGCGGCGCGCTGGCCTGGGCGGTTTCCGTCACCGGCGTGCTCGGGGTCATGCTGGTGTTGAAGGTGATCACCTTGGCCTGCGGCTGGCGCGTTGTCGGCTGGACCGACCTGGTCAGCCCCAGCGGCCATACGGCGGCATCATCGGTGGTGTATGGCGGGCTTCTGGCGCTGCTGGCACCACAATCGATCGCCGGGACGGGACTGGCGGCGATCGCAGGCGGCGCGGTGGCCCTGCTGTTTGGCCTCACCCGCCTGGCGCTACAGGTTCACACGGTGGCCGATGTGACGGTGGGTGCCGCGGTGGGCGTGGCGGGCACTATTGCGATGCGAAAACTGGCCGGGCAACGGCCGCGTCGCGTGGCCTCGCCACTTCTGCCGGCGATCGTTTTGGCGATGATGCTGCTGTTCCATGGCGACAGGCTGGAGGCGGAGAGCCATATCAGGTGGCTGGCGCTGGATATCTGGCCGTTGACGTTGTGCAGGTAGAGACAGGAAGTGTTCTTTTTTGAAAAAAAGACCCAAAAAACTTTTACCTATTGCGGGCGCTTCCG
>PKZM01000151.1 GCA_003133065.1 Acetobacteraceae bacterium | reverse complement strand
CCGCACGCCATCGCCTCGATCATAACCAGGCCAAATGGTTCGGGCCAGTCGATCGGCATTAGCAGGCCAATGGCGCCAGAGAGGAACGAGGATTTGTCCGCATCCCCAATTTCGCCGATCATTTCCACACCGCCTTGGCTCAGCATTGGCTTGATCTGCGTATCGAAATAGTCCTGGTCGGCGCGATCTACCTTGGCCGCGATCTTGAGCGGGATGCCGGCCGCCCGGGCGATCCTGATGGCGCGGTCTGGGCGTTTCTCCGGTGCAATTCGACCCAGGAACGCGAGGTAGCTCGGCGTGGCCTGCTGCGGCACAAGTAGTGTTTCGGGCAAGCCATGCAGCACGGTTGCCACGAAGTTCGCCTGGGCCAGCGGACGGCGCTGGGAATTGGAGATCGACACAACGGGCAGGCTGGGGAAGGTGTTGAACACCGGCTGCAATTCCGGCAGGTCCAGCCGGCCGTGCAGCGTAGTGACGAAGGGCACGCGCTGGCGCTGGAACAGGCTGAACGGCCAGTAGTCCATATGGAAGTGCAGCACGTCGAAATCCTGCGCGCGCCGATAGACCTCCTCCATCAGCAGCATGTGGGGCGCGATAGGGTCGCGAATCGAGGGATCCAGGCGGAGGGCGCGGGGCCATACGGCGTGCAGGCGTGCCGAGGTGACGGAGTCGCCGCTGGCGAACAGCGTGACATCATGCCCTTCAGTTACCAGCTCTTCTGTCAGGAATGAGACCACCCGTTCGGTGCCGCCATAGAGTTTGGGCGGAACGGCCTCATGGAGCGGGGCAATCTGGGCAATGCGCATATATCGTCTCCGGCAAATAGCAGGCGTAGCCGCGTGCCCGCCTGAACAGCCGGGCCGGCGGTCGTCTTGCCGGAGGTCATTTTATCAGAGCAGATAACCGACAGACGCATACCGATAACTTATCTCGGTGCAGTCGGTTTCGTGCCTTATTATCTCGGGTGTGGTTCGGGATTTCAGGTTTGTGAGGTCCCGGCAGGTCCAGACTTCTTAGAAGCCTTCGCGTTCCAGGCGCTTGCGCTCCAGCTTGCGGGCGCGGCGTACCGCTTCGGCAGCTTCGCGGGCGCGGCGCTCCGATGGCTTTTCAAAGTGGCGGCGCAGCTTCATTTCGCGGAAAATGCCCTCGCGCTGCATCTTTTTCTTGAGCGCTTTCAGCGCCTGGTCGACATTGTTGTCACGAACGAGAACCTGCACTTGGTCGCCTACTCCTTTTGCCTGGGACGGTCCGGACAGCCCGGAGCGCACACATGATTCATGGCCCGGTGTTTCGCAACCGGAGGCGGTGCCTATATCATAGGTGTTCGCTGACCCCCAAGCCCTGATTAATATTCCTTGGGGGCGGGTGCGGCGTACTGGCCTTGCCCCTCCGCCCGGCCGTGCGTCACATGGTGGGGCTGACATCCTGATCGAGGTCCGCTGATGGCGCTGCTGAAAATCGCCCGTATGGGGCATCCTGTGCTGGTGCAGCGCGCTCTTGAGGTGCCGGATCCGGGGTTGCCCGAGATTCGGCGCCTGGTGGATGACATGATCGAGACGATGCTGGATGCGCCGGGAATCGGGTTGGCCGCGCCGCAAGTGCATGTGCCGCTGCGGCTGTTCGTGTTCCATATCCCTGAGGAGCGGGGCGGGGGCGCATTGACGCCGCGGGTGGTGATCAACCCGGTGATCGAGAAAATCGACGACGAGCAGGTGCTGCGGTGGGAGGGCTGCCTTTCCATTCCCGGCCTGCGTGCCGCGGTGCCGCGCATGGTGCGGGTGCGCTATACAGGCGTGGATTGTGATGGCGCGCCCGTGAGTGTGGAGGCGGACGGGCTGCATGCCAATGTGGTACAGCATGAATATGACCATCTGGACGGCATCTTGTATCCCATGCGCGTGACCGATTTCCGGCTGTTTGGCTTCAATGAGGAGCTTGCAAAATTTCCGCCGCAGCCGGTGGAGGCGGCGGGATGAGCGCGGATGCGGTTCGCCGGCAGGCCCGGGATTCTGCCATCAACGCGCTATTGCCCTTGGTGGCCGAGCATGGCTGGACGCTGCATGCGCTTCGCCTGGCGGCGGGGCCGGATGCGGATTTGTTGTTTCCCGGTGGGTCGCCCGAGCTGGTTGAGGCTTATATTGATCTGTGTGACCGGGAGATGGAGCGTTCAGCTGCGCCGCTGTTGGTGGGGCAGAAATTGTCGCAGCGGGTGCGGACGTTGATTGCTACCCGGCTGGAGTTGGCCGCGCCTTACAAGATGGCGGTGCGCCGGGCGGTGGCTGTGATGGCCGCGGGCGGGCGGGCGGGGTTGGCCGCGCGGTGCACGGCGCGCACGGTGGATGCGATCTGGCGTGGGGCCGGGGATAGCTCGGCCGATTTCAGCTGGTATACGAAGCGGGCGATTTTGGCGGGTGTTTACTCCAGCACGCTGTTGTTCTGGCTGAACGAGGCCAGTGACATGGAGGCGACGCTGGCGTTCCTGGATCGCAGGCTTGCCGGTGTCGCGCGCCTGGGAAAGCTGCGGCGGCGGTTCGCTCCACCGGAGGCTGCGTGACTTTTTGTCGACACCTGTTCGCGCTCTCCCCCTGAACAGGTAAAAGTTTTTTGGTTCTTTTTTTCAAAAAAGAACTGCTTTCTTCCTTCTTTTGCCATCCTCATGGCTTAAGCTGGCCTCATGCTTTCGAATTGCGCTAGGCAGGGGCGGCATTGGGATGGGCCGCGCCGATGGTGATTCGCAGAGTTGTTTTTTTTGCCGCGTTCGCGGGGGCTGTGTTGTGCGGGTGGGGTGCGGCGGCGGCTGACTTGGCGTTCGTGATCAATTCCAATGATGCGAGTGTCAGCCTGATCGACGTTGGCACGCATCAGGAGATCAAGCGCATCCCCCTGTTGCGGGAGCCGCATCACATGGCGTTGACGCCTGATCATCGGTCCATGGTGATTGGGGATACGGCGGGGAACGCGATTTTCTTTCTTGATCCGCGCACGGGTGCGGTGCAGCGGCAACTGACGATCAGCGATCCCTATCAGATCCAGTTCAGCCCGAACGGGCGGTATTTTACCGTGGCGGGTTTGGCGCGCAACCAGATCGATATTTATGATGCCGTTACTTTTGCCCTGCTGCATCGGATAGCGGCGCGCAGCATGCCGAGCCATATGAATTATGCGCCTGATTCCAGTGTAGTTTTTGTCAGTTTGCAAGGTACGGATCGGCTGATCGCGATTGAGACGGGCAGCGGCCGTGTTTTATGGAACAGTCGCGTGGGTCGCACGCCGGCGGGTGTGTTGTGGAATCGTGGCCATTTGCTGGTGGGGTTGATGGGGGAGGCGCATTTCGCGGTGGTTGATCCCGTGGATGGGCATGTGGAGCGGATGATCCCCACGGGGCGTGGCGCGCACACGATGTTTCTGACCCATGATGGCAAGTTGATTTATGCGACGAACCGGGTGGATGGCACGCTTTCGGTGATTGATCCGGTGAGTCTGTCGGTGATTCGGACGTTGCGGTTGCCGGGTGGGCCGGATGATTTGGATTTCGCACCGGATGGGAAGATTTGGGCGGCGTTAAGATTTGCGCAGTCGGTAGGGATTCTGGATCCGGTGACTGGTTCGGTGGAGCGCATTCCGGTAGGGCGCTCGCCGCACGGGATTTGGCTGAATACGCATGATGGTTTTCCGCAGGCGGTGACTGCCAGGTAGTGTCTGCCGCAGAAGAAAGGGCGTTTTTCAACGAATGCCGTTACTTTGTGCTGCCATGTGCACCGAGCCAAAAATTGCTCATGCCCCGTTTCTACGGGCTTGCGCCGCGCCGTGTCAGGTCCGGCCGGCGGCTGGGAACGAAAGAGCGAAATATGTTTGCGAGACGGAAATCGAGACCGATGCTGCGGGGTGCGGCTGCGACGGTTGCGTGGTGTGCCTTGTTGGCTCTGCCGACATCCTCTTTCGCCGCGCCGGAGCAGCAAGGGGCCGCCCACGACCCGGTCGCTCTCGCAGACCCGTTCGTTGGGGTAGATGGCGAAGGCAACACTGTGCCTGGAGCCGGCGTGCCGTTTGGGTTCGTTTCGCTCAGCCCGGACACTGCCATGGGGCAGACCAGCGGATTTGACTCCGACAGCCCGATCATGGGTTTCAGCTTTACCCACGTCAGCGGAACCGGGGGGCGCAGCAAATACGGCAATTTCAGGATCACGCCGACGCTCGGCGATGTCGCTGTCAACAACCTGGTGTTCGACCGCGCCGACGAAGCCGCGTCACCTGGCTATTATCGGGTTTCAATCGGCAATTCGGCCGAGGCGCGGATCGAGGTGGAATTGACTGCGACGCGGCTGGCCGGGATGATGCGGATTGACTTTCCGCAAGGCGAGGCGCCGGGCAATCTGGTGCTTGACGCCAGTTCGGTGATCCCGCTCCGCGGTGACGGCCAACACGTGACGGCCGTGCATGTCGATCCTTTGGACGCGCAATCGGTTCAGGGGTGGGCAAGTTTTGAAGGGGGGTGGAACCCCGGCCCGTACAAACTCTATTTNNCCCGGACCAGCCTGATGGCCGAATACGACACCGGACGGGATTTCGCGCGGCGTTCCGGCAGTTGGGCGCGGTTTGATCTCACGCGCAACCGGCAGGTGCTGGTCAAGCTCGGCGTTTCCTTTGTCAGCATGGCAGAGGCCGGGGCAAATCTCGATCGTGAAATGCCGGGCTGGGATTTTGATGCGGTCCATAACACCGCCCGCGCACAATGGGCGGATGTACTCGGGCGGATTGANNCACATTACGAGGATTTCTATACGGTTTGGGACACATTCCGGACATTGAATCCGCTGCTGACACTGATCGAGCCGCAGCGCGAGCGCGACATCGTGCGCTCACTGCTCGACACCTACAAGGCAACCGGATGGCTTCCCGATGGGCGCATCGCCGGTACAAACGGACTGACTCAGGGCGGTTCCAATGCCGACGTTGTGGTCGCTGACGCGATCATCAATGGGCTCGGCGGCTTTGATACCGGGCTTGCCTGGCAGGCGCTGGTTAAAGACGCCGAGACCGATTCCGATAAGCCCCTGCAGCAGGGCCGCGTGCTGGCCGATTATCTCAAGCTTGGCTATGTGTCGCTGAGCCAACCGCGGTCCGCCTCGCGCACGCTGGAATATGCCTTCGACGATGATGCGATCGCGCTTGCAGCCGACAGGCTCGGCAAGCAGGCCGATGCCAAGCGATACCATGCACGCGCCGCCAACTGGAAAAAGCTCTGGGACAGCAGGCTCGGTTGCATCCGGCCGCGTTACGCGGATGGGCACTGGCTGGAAAATTTTACGTGCAGCTATCTGTATCCCGACCGCTCGATGCCCTGGTGGGCAGCGCCGTTCTATGAAGGCAGCAGCCGCCAATACTCAACATTCGTGCCGCAGGACCCGCAAGGCTTGATCGCCAAACTGGGTGGGCGAGCCGAATTTGTTCGCTGGCTCGATGTGCTGTTCGATACCGGCGCATACGAGCAGGGCAACGAACCGGATATCATGGCTCCCTACCTCTATATCGAGGCCGGGCGCCCGGATCGCACCGCTGAGCGAGTCCGCGCAATCCTTGAAAAATCATACCATTTTTCCCGCAATGGCTTGCCTGGAAACGACGATGCCGGCGCCCTATCGTCGTGGTATGTGTGGAGCAGCATCGGCCTTTACCCGGTGGCTGGAAGCACTCGTTACTATATAGGGTCGCCGCTTTTTACCAAATCAACGCTCCATCTTGAGGGCGGTCATACTTTCACGATCGCAGCGCCTGCTGCCTCGCCGCGCAACATCTACGTCGTCGGCGTCAGGCTGAACGGCCATCGGCTCAACCGATTTGTGCTCGAACACGACGAAATCGCCAGAGGTGGCCATTTGGACCTGGAGATGGCTGACCGGGCGCTGACCCGCGGCACCATAGGCTCTGATCATTGACACACGCACTTTGTCCTAAAATTCGGTGCCCCGCGCTGGACCGGTTATCACCGTGCCTGCGCATCCAAAAACCGCAGCGACGGTAGCCCTGGGTGAAACCCGGGCTTCGCCCAGGCTACGGTTGCTGCCAGGCTGGCGTTGCACAGATGCGTCAAAGGTTGGCTTACCGGGGCAGCTATAATCTTCGAAGGGCGCTCAGCACCGTGGCATTTGCCGATCTGATGGCCGCGGTCAGTGTCCACACGGTCTGCAAGGATTATGCACCACAAGCACTCAACCATTTTAGTCGAGTTTGTTGGCCAACGCCCTCAGGCGCTTTTCCACGGGATCGGAATGAGGAAAGTCAGCCTCCGCGATGAAGTGTTCCGTCTGCGATCGGATGGAAGGACGCTTGACCGGGAGGGGCCATTGCGAACGAGATCACCAAATCCTGTCCTACTTTCGTGTAGATCAGTCGGAACGTTGGCGCCCCTGGCGCGGCGCCGGTTGTGAAAGTGACCGACTTACCCGGCACGATGGCAGCCGACGTGTAGTTGATAATATGGTCGCCGTCGAAGTAATCGGCGCGAACTGCTCCAGCGTCGGCGTAGATTGTCATCAAAATCTCGAAGGTTCCGGCAGGCTTTCCCGCCTTATCGAATAGAGCAACGTGGTCGCGTCGCAACAGAACCGCGCCCCCGGCTTCAGCAGTCATGCGCGAGAACCCCTTCGACGATCCGCCTGTTTCCGCTACTTTCCCTTCTCCGCTCGTCCACGTGCCGACCAAGAAATTAAGACCGGCAAGCGCTGGCTTGAGCGGGGCGGCATAGGCGGCGGTCGTCAAAATCGACAGGCAAACAGCACAGATTGCAGAGCGTATCGGGGGCATCGCGTGTGTCCTACTGCAAGTTAAGGCTACCCCGCCGCTGCGTTACAAACGCGGTGCGTCGATAAACTGCAACATCGCCGCATTAAACAGCCCGGGGTCCTGCAAAAACGCAAAATGACTCGTGTTCGGCAAAATCAACAACCCAGCGCCAGGAATCGTGGCCGCAATATACTCCGTGTGCGGACGCAAAATTGCCTCGTCATGATCCCCATCCGCCACCAGCACCGGCACCCGAATACCCCGCACCTGCGCATCGCTCCAATTCGGCTGGCTCGCCCACATATGGCCAATCTGCGCCACAAACCCGGCATAATCCGCCGGCGTCTGCGAAAGCGCCCGATACTCCCCACCCGCCCGCCGGATGAACGCGGCGAACGTAGGGTTGTGCTCAACGTCGGGCGTCACCCCCGCCGTTACCGTGTTCGCGGCGAACGAAAACACCCGCCGCACCCGCTCCGGATGCCGGATCGCTAAATCCAGGCCAATGATCGCCCCGTCGCTCCACCCCACAATGTCAGCCTTCGGGATATGCAGGCGATCCAGCAATGCCACCACATCATCTGCCATCAGATCATAGCCGAACGGCTGCGCATCCCGCCCGCTGCGCCCATGCCCCCGGCTATCCACCAAGATTACAAAATGGTGCGGCATCAGCGCCCTAACCTGGTTGCCCCAGTAGTCCGAATTCGCCAGCCCGCCATGCAACAAAACCACCGGCGGCCCATGCCCGATGGTGGCGTAATACAAACGTATGCCGTCCACCGCGGCATAGCCGGAGACCTCGCCAGGAACAGGCGCAGGGGTGGGAGGGAGTGTTTGCCACAATGGCGCGGCAAAAGCGGGCGACCACACAAAGATAAGAAAGAAAGCAGTTCTTTTTTGAAAAAAAGAACCAAAAAACTTTTGCCTTTTGAGGCGCACACCGGGGCGGCCACCCGACATAAACCATAACAACGAAACTTTCTTGGGAACTTCCATTGACAACCATCCCAGGGAGCGGCTAGGCACTGCGCCTCATTTGGAACGCGGGAGATGAAGGGCGCTGATTGGCGAAAGCCATCGGGCCACTTGTCGTTCGTACCGCGGTCCTGGGCACAAGGAGCCAGGATATATGGCAAAGAAGATCGTCGGCTACGTCAAGCTGCAAATCCCGGCAGGCAAGGCAAACCCATCGCCGCCGGTAGGCCCGGCCCTGGGCCAGCGCGGGCTGAACATCATGGCATTCTGCAAGGAATTCAACGCCCGCACGCAATCCATGGAACCNNCCAAACACCTACTTCATCAAGAAGGCCGCCGGCATTACCGCCGGCAGCACCACGCCGGGCAAGGGCGCCACAGTCGGCCGCATCACCATGAGCCAACTGCGCGAGATCGCGGCGATAAAGATGGTGGACATGAACGCCGCCAGCGTGGAAGCGGCGGTGAAAATGCTGGCAGGCTCCGCCCGATCCATGGGCCTGGCTGTGGTGGAAGGCTAACGATCATGGCACATAACAAGCGCCTCGCCACCGCCTACAAGGCCGTGGATACCACCAAGAACTACCCGCTCGCCGATGCCCTGAGCCTGGTGAAAACCAACGCGAAGGCGAAGTTCGACGAGACGGTGGAAATCTCCATGCGACTCGGCATCGATCCCCGCCATGCGGACCAGATGGTGCGCGGCCTGATCAGCCTGCCGAACGGCACCGGCAAAACCGTGCGGATCGGCGTGTTCGCCCGCGGCGCCAAGGCCGAGGAAGCGCTCGCCGCCGGCGCGGACGTGGTGGGCGCCGACGACCTGGCCGAAAAGGTGCAGGCCGGCGACATCGCCTTCGATCGCTGCATCGCCACGCCGGATATGATGGGCCTGGTCGGCCGGCTGGGCAAAATTCTGGGCCCCCGCGGCCT
>PKZM01000065.1 GCA_003133065.1 Acetobacteraceae bacterium | reverse complement strand
GAAACCGGCGCCGCCCCGGGCGAGATCGTGGAGCAGCGGGGGCTGCGCCAGGTGACCGACACCGGCGCCATCGACGCCGCGGTGGAGGCCGTTCTGGCCGCCAATCCGGACAAGCTGGCGGAATTCCGCGGCGGGAAGGAAAAGCTGTTTGGCTTCTTTGTGGGGCAGGTGATGAAGGCGATGGGGGGGAAGGGGAATCCGGCGTTGGTGAATGCGGCGTTGAAGGCAAGGTTAGGGTAAGAAAGGTCTTCTTTTTTGAAAAAAAGAAGCAAAAAACTTTTGCCTGTTCGCCGTCCCCACGACCCGACACGGTAGGCTCCACGCGTACCTGAACGAACAAAAGTTTTTTGGTTCTTTTTTTCAAAAAAGAACATACTTTCTTTCTCGTCACCTTTCCACCGAGGAGGCCCGCATGACCACGTGTCTTCCCCTCAACTTGGTGCTCAGGATGGCCGCGATTCTGGTCGTTGTCTGTTTCGCCGATGCGATGGTGCCGATTTTCCTGACCCATCCATTCCCGTGGGTGAGCATTGTTCCGGCTCTCATTCCCGTGCTGACCGCTATTTTTGTGATCAGGCCGCTGCTTCAGGCCGATGCCATGCGCCCGGGGCCAGTTCAGCCGCCCGTTTGATCGCCGCGGGCTGGGTGGGCTTCATTGACCGCCCCCGTGCCAGGCCCTAGAACACCCGGGCAAACGTCGTGTTGCATCCCGGCGGAGGGGTGGCCGAGTGGCTGAAGGCGGCGGTTTGCTAAACCGTTGTACACTGTAAAGGTGTACCGTGAGTTCGAATCTCATCCCCTCCGCCACTTCAGTCCCTGAGTGGGCGCTGCGTTTGCGCCGCGTTCGCTATGAGCGTCTGGAGCAGCCAGGACTTCGATCCCATGATCCGAACCTCACCTTCCGCGACCTCGACGCGCTGAGCGAACGCGCGCAGATGGTCGCGGTCAAGCAGAATGGCCTATGATTGCGCCACGATACGCTCGGATACACCTCGGTCGCGGCGTTTCTCATCATTCCCTTTTCCGGCCCGTTCGCGGCGACACGGCCAAGCCCAGGAACACCATCACGGCCTGGTTNNGAGTCCGTCGCGTCGAAGCTGTCGTCTTGCACGATGACGACGGGGCGAGGCTTGCCCGCATAATCCTTCCCGCCGGAGACGGTCCAGATGTCGCCCCGTCTCATTCATCGTCCCGGTCGGAAACCGCGTCGATGAACGCCTGATCCTCGGCCGCATGGGCACTTGCCGCCACGGCCAGCGATTGCCGGTGCGCCTCAGATCGGAAGGACGACGCGCGCATATCCGGCACCCAAATCTGGATCGGCCGCAGGCCCTGGGCGCGTAGCCGGTCGCGGTGCTCCTGAACCTTCACCTTGGTGGGCTTGACGCCTCTCGCCGATGCCACGACACAGACCTTCAATAAGTTACATGTAACCTATCACGCGGCAGTTGGCATGGAAAGCGGATTCGATGCGGCACGTCGGTAATCGCCGACTGGGAAATGTGTAAAAAGTGATTATTCGGCAATAGGTTGACGGCATGAGGCACATTGCGCTCCAAGGCCACACATTGCCGGATCGGTAAAAAAACCGAGCTAAAACAACCGACCGACCAAGCCGCAATGTGCGGCCTTTTATCTGGCCTTCCTAAGAATCGATCGGATTGCGCCCATAGCTCCGTAATCGGTGGCGCTCAATTGCAGCTTGATCCTCCGGGCCGAGTTGCTGCCAGGTCGCTTTGATATGCCCCTCGGCCCACTCGATAACTCCCCTGCCATCGCCTTGTTCAACCTGTCTCGACCAGTCGGTCTCTGAGCCATCCCAAGGGACTTGGTAGAGGAACGAGGCATAGGGTTCATACGGAACTCCAACCCATAGCTGGCTGCACGCAGCGCACTTGGAAAGCGTAAGCCAATTCCGGGCCTCTCGCCTTTCAAACGCTGGCTGCGTCGTCGAAGGCGGCCAAAAGGGCCGTCCGGGTGCGCCACATCTCGTGCAGATGGTCACGGCGTTTCTTTCCAATTCCACTTTCGGTGAGTAGCGATGATCTTGATGATGTCTGCTTCGGTGAAGGGGATGTCCGGCAATCCGCGTACGCGATCAACATAGCCCGTATCGCTGATGAGAACCTGGTCGTACGTACGCCCGTCCCGAAGAGTCACACCCACGACGATGTAGCCCACGCCCGTTTCGGGCAATCTCCGGATGTATTCGCGCCATTGGCCAGTGAGCTCAAACGAGCCTCGCCGCCGTGCCAAGCGGGGTCGGGATCGGGTTCCTCATTAGCTCTACTTGGGCCGGATCCGCCCAAGCGGATCAAGTACTCGAACGCGCCGTCCGGATATCCAGGTGTATTCGTCGACCATCCGTCGTCCGGCACAATTTTCGACCGTGACAAGAAAGCGACCGCCATGCGAATTCACAGAATAGCGCGCGGTCAATTTTTGGAATGCAGAGGGAGAGGTTCCATGCTTTCCGCATAAGTCGGTAAACGCTCCTCGGTATAGCGAGATAGCGCGGGCTAGAGAGGGCGACGGCGTGCCGCCCTCTGACGTCCCGGCTAGAAAATCCACGGTGATAAAGCCTTCGGGACTTCGTTCGGCTTCGCCAAAAATGTCCATTTCATACACGCCGATGAGTAAGCCGATCCCGCTGGCAAGCGAGTCCGCGATATTGTGGCCGATTGACCTAAGCTCATCAAATTTCATGGCTACAGAATTACCGCCTGCGCGCCTGCCTGCAACCACCAATCAGACGCCGGAGTGTCGGCTCCGAGGGCGACCTTTCTCAGCTTAACGAAATTCCAGAATGACTTCGATCTGCCCCACGATGGCCTCATTGAAGGCGGTTAGGTCTTCAGCCGGTATCCAATACTCGAGGTGGGCTCGACCGCCAGCTTCATGCACATCATACCGCGCAAGAAAATCCTTTCTTACATCGAAACGAGTTACAAAACCCGCCCCGCTGGCTGGAACATTCCAATCGCGAGCGATCTTGACCGCGTAGTCCTCAGAAAGAACGGGATAAAAGATCGGTTGCTCGGGCAGGCGCGGGGGGAAGGCACGCATCGCAGCCTTCTCGATCAGTTCAAGCTCTTGAGGCCCAACAGGGCGCCACAAGGTAACCGTCTCTATGATCCCATTCATTGGGCCGCCAACCCCTTGGAACTGTCAGAGCACTATAGCGAAAACGTAGTGATCATCGCTATCCGGCGTGGCCCGCCAACCTACTCCACGCCCCTCCGCAACCGCCTGTCCTACGATGGCGTCATCTGACGGTCGCGTTCGTCCAGCCGTGCCAAAATATCCAAAGCGGCTTTTCGGTCACCGGCATTCGCCATCAACCGGAAGCGTGTCTCGGTATCATGAACCGCCAGCGCTGCCGTGCCCAATTCCTCCATCAGCTTGTTCAGGCTGATCCCGCGCGACGCCGCGAGTTGCTTCAAGCGGAATGTCGTGTCCTCGGGCAAGCGGATTGTCAGAGTTGTCATTTCAGCTTCTCCAGGCATTCCGGCGGTGTCAGTATGTCGAGGCCAGGCCAACGCAGGTCCGCCAACCCAAAATCTCGAATATTGTAGGTCACGATCGCCTCGGCGCCCTCGGCAATCGCCAACTCCACAAGACGATTATCGCCTTCATCATGAAGATTGGGTCGCCATCCATAGAAAATCTTGACCCACCGGCTGGCGGCCGCCAAAGCGGCAAGAACCTGCCGGCGGTCACCATCGGTGGTTTCCTGGGTCCAAACATCTCGACCCAACAAATCCTCATATTCCAGCCACAGGGCATTCGAGAAAATCGGCTGATACTGTCCCTGCAACGCCCGCCGGATAACCTCTCTTGACGGACCACCGCCGGAGCGCAGGGCGGCTACGAACACGTTGGTATCGATAACCACAACGACCACGGTGACAGCATATATGATGTCACCCGAAGGCTTCAATGCAATTTTCGCTGCCTCGCCGCAGCCCCGCCACACCCCGGGGGCATGAGGCTCCTATGGCGGAGCTTGTCCTGTCTTCATTTTTGAGTATAGTGAAGACAAGCGATGTGAAGGGAGCGCAGCTTGTCGCGAACCACGACGATGACGGTCCGCCTCCACGGAGGTCTCAGCGACTTCGTGGCAATGAACGTCGGAGAGAATGGACTCTACGAAAACGTCAGTGAATACATCCGAGATCTGATTCGGCGCGATAAGGAGCGATTGGAGGAACAAGCGCTCGAGCGGCTAAAGGCCGAACTCGCCCACGCCTTCGCAGCACCCGAGTCTTCCTACAAAGTATTGACCGCTGCCGAGGTGATCGCACGGAACCAGGCCTGACCAAATGGCCGCTATCCGTATCCAGGAAGCGGCGTCACACCGTGTCGATGACATATACCGCTACACGCGGGACCGCTGGGGCACCGAGCAGGCCGACCGTTACATCAGCGGCTTGTTCGAGGCTCTCGACAAGATTGAACCCCGCGGCGTGACATCGAGACCCATCCCGGCTGAGTTCGGCGTTGAGGGGTATTTCTTCCGTTACCAACAGCACTTCATTTATTGGCGAAATTTGTCGAACGGCGACATCGGTATCGTCACGATCCTGCACGAGCGAATGCACCAGATCGATCGCCTCCGCGCGGATTTTGACCCGCGATGACGCGTGCGGAGCATGGCTGAAGCAACGCGTGCCCAGTCATAGGGCTATGGCGTGCGCATGGTGCTCATCATCGCCGTGCGCGGCCCGCCATCCCGCGGATCAGTGCGCGCCCGCGCCGCCCCCGGGCGGCCGCCTCAATGGCTCCGCGATGGGTATGGCCGGGTCGGGCGCCGGCGGCTGGCCAACAGCGCCCGCATAAAAACGCGCCGCCGGGTGCCCCCGCATGAACCGCCCAACGCTTTCGTCCGGTGTCACGTCGGGGATCGGCGCGCCCGGGTCGCGGTGGAAAGGCACGAGCTGGCGTAGGCCCCGCAGCACCGCCGTCGGTGCGTCGCCGAAACTGCGGTCCGGCTTTTCCAGTGTGCGAATGTCCATCCAGAACGCCGCGTTCAGCAGATCCTGGCCCAGTATGTCCATGGAGATGTCCATCGCCTGGCGCAGCCGCATCAATTTCAGCATGGGTACCGCGTCCAGATCGTCGGTGCCGCGGTCCGCGGCCACACCGTCCGGCGGGATCGGGTTGGCCAGTGGCTTCAATTCTTGCCACAGCGCATCAGCAAGCGCGCCGCCGCCGCCATTGGTGCCAACCCCGCTTGTGGCACCCGCACCACCATGCGCCGCCAGCACCTTCTGCGCGTCCGTTACCGTGAAGAAAGTATCTTCAAACCGATGCATGCGCTGCACCACCGCAACCATCAGATTATTCAACGCGATCGGAAACGCCTCCACATCATCGGCCAGCGGATACGGATCCCAATCGGCATTGGAGAAGATGAAGCCGTGCCGGCCGTTCGAAAACTTGCCGCCTTTCACATAATATTTCAGCAATTGCGGGGTCGCCAGTTCCCAGGAATCGCCGGGCGCCACGTCCGGCCGCACTGTCGGGTTATGGTCGGTCGAGTTCATCTGGATCAGCGTGCTGTCGCGCAGCCTGGCCCAGGCCTGCCAAACACCGCCATCACGCCACACCGTGGCACGCAGGCTCTCGGGGTCCTGGATCACCCGGTATTCGCCATCAAACAGGTAGCTGCCTTTGAGGATATCCAGCTCACGGGCGGCCGCGAAATTCGCCCAGGCGAAGGGGCGGGTCGCCTGTACCGGCATCGCCAGCGGTGCGATGCTGCTGTTCATGGCGTTCAGATCCATCGCCCAAATCAGGTCATGCCATTCGATCAGGTTCCGCAAATCATAAACCAGCAACGCGGCGAACCCGGTCGTCAGCGCGCTGGTCGTCACCAGATTGCCGTCCGCAACCTGGAATGTGATGGGTTTCAGCCCAGCCCTGGCCAGCGCCTCGGCCGCCTTCATGCGCACCCCTTGGTAATAGGCAAACCCGTGGCCCCGCAGCACCGCCCCGGTCGGCACGAAATCCGATTCGCCCAGCGCGCCGCGCCACCGCACCGCCGGCGTCACGCCGTGGTTCAGCAGGTCGGCAATGCCCTGCACGAAGCCGGGGCTGGCGGCCAGATACCGCATATTGTTCAAATCCACCGCCAGCATCGCGCGGCCAACATCCTCGCTCGCGATGTCATCACCAAAACCCAGGTTTTCGCCATGGGTGGGCGCGGCGCTGCCGTAGCGGCGCTCCATTTCGGCCTTGAACTCTGGCGAGTCCGGATCGCCCTTGAGCGAAACAATCTCGCGGCCCGAGCCGGGATTGCGGTTGAACAGATACACCGGCACTCCCTCCGCCTGCGCTTCCAGGATCAGGCCGAAAGAGGCGGCCGCACCTTCCCGCAAGCCAGCGCTGGTGGCCACTTTCGCGCCATGCCTGGCAATATCCACCAATTCTTCAATCGTCAGGTCATGGCCGGTCAGGGTGATCGTNNCAGCCCGCCCACGAGGGCCGCCGCCACGATCAGCAGCGCGGCCCGGCTGTTGGACGGTTTAAGCATTTGTCCAATCGCTTGAGGCCGGCAGATTGCCGTCATGGTGCCGACCGGCGCGCAACGGGGGTGCTGTTTGTCGATGTCCGGGGGGATATGCACGCCATAGCGGCTCGCGTCCGCCGTTCCCACCGCATAGGCCAGCGCCTCCTCAAGCCCGCG
>PKZM01000085.1:2945-3122 GCA_003133065.1 Acetobacteraceae bacterium | reverse complement strand
TCCGCCACGATGCCGCGGATCCAATCGATGGCCTTCTGGCTCGCTTCCTCGGTGGTCGCGGCGATCTTAATCGTACCATCGTCCTCGATATCGATCTTCGCCCCGGTATTTTCAACGATCTCGCGGATAACCTTGCCGCCCGTCCCGATCACCTCGCGAATTTTCTCCTTCGGCACG
>PKZM01000085.1:0-2876 GCA_003133065.1 Acetobacteraceae bacterium | reverse complement strand
CCCATGGCGATGCCGGCCACGGGCCGCTTCAGCGGCACGCCGCCATCCATCAGCGCCAGCGAGGACCCGCATACGGTCGCCATGGAGGAGCTGCCGTTGCTTTCCAGGATCTCCGACACGATCCGCACGGTATACGGAAAATCATCCTTCGCCGGCAGCAGCGGATGCACCGCGCGCCAGGCCAGCTTGCCGTGGCCGATTTCGCGCCGGCCGGGGCTGCCCATGCGGCCGGCTTCGCCCACCGAATAGGGGGGGAAGTTGTAGTGCAGCATGAAGTTTTCGCGGTATTCGCCTTCCAGGCAGTCGATGATCTGCTCATCCTGCCCGGTGCCGAGCGTGACCACGCACAGCGCCTGCGTCTCGCCGCGGGTAAACAGCGCGCTGCCGTGGGCGCGGGGCAGAACGCCCACTTCGGCCACGATCTGCCGCACCGTCTTGGTGTCGCGGCCATCGATACGCAGGCCGGTGTCGAGGATGGCGTTGCGAACAACATCCGCCTCCAGATCCTTCAGCATGGGCTTGGCGGCATCCGCGTTCAGGCCTTCCTCGGCCAGCTTGGCGATGATGGCCTTCTTGGCCGCGCCCACTTTTTCGTAGCGCGCCTGCTTCACGCGCTCCTGATACGCCGCGGCGATGCTCTCGCGCCCAAGCTCGCCGATCCGCGCCTTCAGCGCGATCTCGGCTTCGCTGGGCTCCGGCAGCGCCCAGGGGTCCTTCGCCGCATGTTCCGCCAGCTCGATGATCGCCTGGATCACCGGCTGGAAGGCCGCGTGGCCGAACGTCACCGCGCCGAGCATCACGTCCTCGGGTAGCTCCTTTGCCTCGCTCTCCACCATCAGAACGCCCTCGGCGGTGCCCGCGAGCACCAGGTCGAGCGTAGCCCCCTCCATCTGCGCCACGGTGGGGTTGAGGATATACTCCCCCCTCTCGTAGCCCACGCGCGCCGCACCCACTGGCCCGAAGAACGGGATGCCGGACAAGGTCAGCGCGGCCGAACAACCGATCAGCGACACGATATCGGGGTCGTTATCCATGTCGTGGCTCAGCACGGTTGCCACCACCTGGACTTCGTTACGGAAATTTTCCGGAAACAGCGGCCGCAGCGGCCGGTCGATCAGCCGGCTCACCAGCGTCTCGTTCTCGGAAGGGCGACCCTCGCGCTTGAAGAAGCCGCCAGGGATCTTGCCGGCTGCAAAGGCCTTTTCCTGGTAGTTCACCGTGAGAGGGAAAAAATCCTGGCCGGGCTTCACGTTCTTGGCGCCCACGGCCGTGCACAGCACGATCGTGTCGCCATAGCTCACCAGCACGGACCCATCGGCCTGGCGTGCCATCTTGCCGGTCTCCAAAACCAGCTTACGGCCGCCCCACTCAAGCTCTTTACGGAAATAATTGAACATCTTCAGTCTCCACCATCGTTGAAAGAGGGTGCGAGAAGCGTCTCGGACTGCATGGATGCGCACGGGATCCATGTGGCCGGAAACGCTCGTCCACCCTTAAGCAGTAAAGTTCTTTGCTTCAGACAGAAGAAAGAGTCTTCTTTCTTGNNAGAAGCTCGTAGCGCGACTGGTCCTTCCGCTTCAGGTAGTCCAGCAGGCGGCGACGGCGGCCCACCAGCATCAGAAGGCCGCGGCGCGAATGGAAATCCTTCGCATGCGTCTTCAAATGGTCCGTCAAATTGGAAATGCGCTCGCTCAGCAGCGCCACTTGAACCTCAGGGCTGCCGGTGTCGGCAGCCTGGGCCTGATACTCGCCAATAAGCGCCGTGCGACGCTCCGCAGTGATCGACATCGATCATACTCCAAAAACAGGGGTCTACAGAATGCGCTCGGGACGCAGCCAGCCATCTTCCAGGCGGCAAAGCCCAATCACGCGCCCCCCCGCCATGGCGCGCACCAACCCGCCTGCGGGATTGGCATCGCCCGGAATACGGCCCATCAGGGCAATCAGGCTGAGTGCCTGGCCCTGGGTGAGCAACACGACCTCCGAATCCGTCAAGGCCAGTGCCGGGATGTCGGCCAGCGCGGTCGAGACGGGACGCAAGAGGTCCGGTGAGGATCGCGCGGTATCCTCCGCCAGCAGCGCTTTGTCCAGTGAAATTGCGTCCGCCTCGAAAAACGGTCCTACCCGCAACCGGCGCAAGGCGGCGACATGCCCCATGGCGCCGCACGCGGCCGCCAGATCCCGGGCCAGGCTGCGCATGTAAACGCCCTTGCCACTCTGCACCTCGAATACAGCCGTATCCGCGTCCACCCGCTCCACCAGCTCAAACCGATCCACCCGCGCCGGCCGCGCCTCCAGCACCGGCGCCCGGCCCTCGCGCGCCATGTCGTAGGCGCGCTCGCCGGCCACCTTGATCGCCGAATAGGCGGGCGGGATTTGCATGATGTCGCCGATGAAGCCCGGCAGCGCCGCCCGCAGCGCCGCATCCGTGGGCCGCGCCTCGCTGGTGGCCACCACCGCGCCATCCGCATCGTCCGTATCCCGCGCCTCGCCCAGCCGCAGGCTGAACCGGTAGAGCTTGGTGCCGTCCATGATATAAGGCACGGTTTTCGTCGCCGCCCCGAACGCGATCGGCAGCACCCCGGTCGCCAGCGGGTCCAGCGTGCCGCCATGCCCGGCCTTCTGCGCGTCAAACCCGCGCCGCACGCGGTTTACCACATCGGTGCTCGTCATCTTCGGTGGCTTATCGATGATCAGCCACCCATCCAGCGGGCGGCCGCGTTTGCGGCGCATGGTTCAGAAGATCCCGATGTCAGGAAGGGCGGGTGTTTGGGTGATCCAAGTGGCCGGGTCAATGACCGCCGCCGCAGGCCAGATCCCTGGGCGTACGCTGCCGGGGAGTCCGCGACAGCCCGCCAAAAGTCTTTTGCTTCTTT
>PKZM01000105.1 GCA_003133065.1 Acetobacteraceae bacterium | reverse complement strand
AGGAAGAGGTTCTTTTTTGAAAAAAAGAACCAAAAAACTTTTGTTTGTTGAGGTACGAGCGGCGGCCGGCGTGTCGAATCCCCGGCACGGCGTCGCGCCCGTCATCCCCCCAGCTTCCCATCCCCCAGCATCTGCCTTAACACCCCACCCAGACCCAGGTGTTCGGGAACGCGGTGCGATGCCGCGGCTGCCCCCGCAACTGTAAGCGGCTACACCTGCCCCACATGCCATTGCCGCACACCCGCGCGGCGAGAAGGCGGGGCAGGGGGCTCCCCCCACCGGGAAGCCAGGCCGCCAGCCAGGAGACCGGCCTGGGTCGAGAGTGTTCGCGCGCGTCGGGCGGGGTGCACCGAGGCAGTGGGTTTTCCCGCATGCGGCAATCGCCGTTTGAACCCGCCGCATCACCACGTGGTGCGGCTGCCGGAGACCCTTGCCCATGCGCCGCCTTCTCACCGCCGCCCTCGCCGCCGCCCTGCCGGGCGCGGCGCTCGCCCAAGCCATCCCCGATTCGGGGGAAAACCTCACCGTCACCGCCACCCGCGTGCCCACCCCCTCCGTCAACCTGCCCGCCGGCGTCACCATCATCGATCGCAAAACCATCGAGGAACGGGGCTACACCACCCTGGTGGACGCGCTCTCCGCCGTGCCCGGCCTGCGCGTGGTCCAATCCGGCGGCCCAGGCTCCCAAACCAGCGTGTTCATCCGCGGCACCAATTCCAACCACGTGCTGGTGCTGCGCGATGGCGTGCCGATCAACGATCCGGCCGACCCCGGCGGCGCCTTCAACTTCGGCATCGATACGCTGGAAGATGTGGAGCGAATCGAAATCATCCGCGGCCCCATGTCCGCCACCTACGGCTCGGCCGCGATCGGCGGCGTGATCAACCTGATCACCAAAAAAGGCCACGGCGCCCCCACCGGCCACATCGTGCTCGCCGGCGGCGCGCCCACCCAAGGCCTCGCCCAGGCCGATATCTCCGGCGGCCTCGGCATCTGGGATTATTCCGGCAGCCTGGAAGGTTTTTCGACGCGCGGCTTCGACCAGACGCCCCAGCGCGAAACCGCCGTGTACACCGGCGAAGCGGATGGCGACCGCGAAAAACAGGCGCAGATGCAAATCGGCGTCACGCCCTGGACCGACACGCGCATATCCCTGCTGCTGCACGCACGCGATGCCAAATACGGCTACGACGAAGTGGGCGGCGTCGCCTTCGATGGCGGTAACGCCACCGGCTACGATGCCTCGCTGTTCGGCCGCCTCGGCCTGACCAGCTCGCTGTTCGATGGCATCTGGACCACCAACGCCACCCTTACCCGCCTGCAAAACGACCGCGAATACACCATCACGCTGGACCCTGCCGACCCCAACCAGGCCACCGGCGACAGCCGCTATCACAGCCGCCGCACCGATGCNNACCTTCGGCACCGAAATCATCGCCGATCAGGCCGATACCAAAATCAACACCAGCTCCGACGGCTACCCCTACCAAAGTTTTGTCCGCGCGCACGACGATACGGAGTCAGGCTATCTCGGCCTGCAATCGACATTGCTGAAAAGGCTCGCCCTGACCGGCCAAGTTCGGCAGGACGCGACCACGGTGGGCGGCGACGCCTTCACCTGGCGCCTGGGCGGCGTGCTCGATGTGCCCGAAATCCTCTCCCACATCAAAGCCTCTTACGGCACCAGCTTCAACGCGCCCTCGCTCTACGACCGTTACGGCATCGACAGCTACGGCTATGTCGGCAATCCCAATCTGCGCCCGGAATACGGCACCGGTTACGAATTCGGCATCACCACCACTATCCCCGCCTTCGCCCGCGCGGATGCCGCAAGCGTCGGGATCACCTATTTCAACAACCGCATCCACGATCTGATCGAAATCGTCTACGCCGCCAACTACCTCTCCAGCACGCCCGTCAATATCGATCGCGCCCGCACGGACGGCATCGAAATCACGCTCACCCTCAAACCCGCCGCCTGGCTGCAAGCCGACATCGCCTACACCTACACCGATGCCCGCAACCTCGGCACCGGCGATCTCCTCCTGCGCCGCCCCACCAACCAGGGCTCCGCCGATCTCCGCATCACGCCCTTGCCGCGCCTCGTGGTCGCCCCGGAGCTCCTCTACATCGGCAGTTTCCAGGATTACCTCACCCCCGATGACGGCATCCCCGGCGCCACCACCGGCCTCTCCCCCAGCGGCCTCATCTTCAACCTCAACGCCACCTATCAACTGACGCACGCCGTGCAGCTTTTTGCGTGGGGGAAAAACCTCAATGGCTCGCGCTTTGAGCCTGTGAATGGGTATCAGATGCCTGGAGCGTCTTTCTTGGCAGGCGCACGGTTTGGGTTTTAAGAAAGGTCTTCTTTTCTGAAGAAAAGAAGCAAAAGACTTTTATCACTTGGTACGCGCCGCGCCGGCAGCGCACGCCAAAAGGCAAAAGTTTTTTGCTTCTTTTTTTCAAAAAAGAAGGCCTTCCTTACCCCTCCTCAGCATACGGGTTCGTCGTCCCCCGCCCATAAATCCTGATCGGCGTCCCCGGCAGATCAAAACTCTCCCGCAAACCATTCACTAAATACCGATGATAATCCTCCGGCATCAGCTCCGCCCGCGTGCCGAACACCAAAAACGTCGGCGGCCGCGCCTTCGCCTGCGTAATATACCGCAGCTTCAACCGCCGCCCCTCCACCAGCGGCGGCGGATGCCGCTCCAGCGCCGTCTCAAACCACCGGTTCAGCGCCCCTGTCGCCACGCGCGTGTTCCACACGGCCGAGGCAGCACGAACGGCCGGCAGAAACTTCTCCACCCCCGCGCCCGTGGCGGCCGAAAGCGTCACCACCGGGATCCCCCGCATCTGCGTCATCGACGTCTCAAGCCGGTCGCTGATCGCCTTGCGCGTCTTGTTGCGATCCTCCACCGCATCCCACTTGTTCAGCACCAGGATGCACGCGCGCCCCTCGCGCTCGATCAGCCGGGCAATCTGCAAATCCTGCTCATGCAGCCCCAACGACGCATCCACCGTCAGCGCCACCACTTCGGCCATCTTCAAGGCCTCGATACTGGCGGAGACGGACATTTTCTCCAGCGCCTCCTCGATCCGCGCGCGCCGGCGCAGCCCCGCCGTATCCACCAGCTCGATATCGCCATCCTCATGGCGCAGGATCACGCTCACCGCGTCCCGCGTCAGCCCCGGCTCCGGCCCGGTGATCATCCGGTCCTCGCCCACCAGCCGGTTCAGCAGTGTGGATTTGCCCGCATTCGGCCGGCCGACGATGGCCAATTTCAGCGGCCGCGTCCCCTCCGGCGCCGCGTCCTCGCCCTCCGGCGGCAGCGCCTCGGCGATTTCCCGCATCAGATCGGCAATACCCTCGTTGTGCTCGGCGGAAATGGCCAGCGGGTCGCCCAACCCCAGGCTATAGGCCTCCAGCGCGTTCGTCGTTCCCTGGCGGCCTTCCGCTTTGTTGGCCACCAGCAGCACGCGCCGGTTCTGCCGGCGCAGCCAGTTCGCGAAATGCTCGTCCGCGGGGGTAATCCCAATGCGTGCATCGATCACGAACACGATCAGATCGGCCTGGCCGACGGCCGCCTCGCTGGAGGCGCGCATGCGACCATAGATGGCTTCCGGATCGCTCTCCTCCAGCCCGGCCGTATCCACCAGGCGCACCTGGCGGCCGCGCAGCATGGCTTCGGCATCCTTGCGGTCCCGCGTCACCCCCGGCGTATCGGAAACGATGGCCGAGCGTCGCCCCGCCAACCTGTTGAACAGGGTGCTCTTACCCACATTGGGCCGCCCAGCAATAACAACCACGGGCAACATGGCATTCCTGACACGGGCCGCGCCTCGGCCCAGTTAACGCGGCACCAATAGGCAAAAGTTCTTTGCTTCTTTCTTTCAAGAAAGAAGGCCCCGCGCAGCGGAACAGCCCGGCGCGGAGCGGAAAAAAGAAAGCCTCTTCTTTTTTGAAAAAAAGAAGCAAAAAACTTTTACCTGTAGGCTGTTAGCTTCCCATCATCCGTCAGGACAAGGGCGTAGCCTTGGGCGATGGTCGGCGGCATCGAGGATTCGTCCTCGATGTCGGTGGTGGTCACCAGCGCGCCGCTGATCGGGTCCAGAACCGCCATCTTGGCATGGTCGCTCACCAGAACAAGCTTGCCGCCGGCCATCACCGGCCCGGTCCAGTTGATCAGGCCCTTGGATCGCTTCACGTTCTTGAACCGGGGCAGATCCTCCACCCAATGCACCGTGCCATCGTCCTTCGATATGGCGGCCACTTTCTGCTCGGAGCTCACCAGATAGGCGAAATCGCCAGCCACCCACGGGGTGTTGGCGCCGGCCACATCGCGCTGCCACACCCGGCGGCCAGACCGTATGTCCAGCGCGGCCAGCAGGCCGCCCAGGCCGATCGCGACCACCAGCCCATCGCTGATCACTGGTGCGCCGCGCACGGAGGCGAAATCGGAGAGCGATGTGCTGCCTTTCACGCCGCCCAGATTATCCGTCCAGATCAGTGTGCCGCTATCGGCGCGCACGGCCGCCAGATCCCCGGATTCGAAGCCACTCACCAGAACGCCGTCCGCATAGGCGGGGCCGGCCTGGCCGATGGTGCCGGTATTGGTCTCGGTCGCCTGGTAGGACCACATGAAGTGGCCGTCTTTCAGCGCCAGGCCCTGTAGTTCCTCGTTGATCGTGGTGAAGAATATGCCCTCTTCCGTCACGGTGGGGGCGCTGCGCGAGGGCGATTGCAGATTGGCGTGCCAGATCACGTGCCCGCCATCCAGGCTGATGGCAAAGGCCTGCGCGCGGCCGGTCACCGCATAGAGAACACCATTATAGATGGCTATGCCGCCGCCCACATTGCCGCTCTTGGCCTTTTTCGGCCGGGTCTCGGTGCGCCATATCTTGGCGCCGGTCGCGATGTCGTAGGCGCCGATGGCGGCATCCGTGTCCATCACGATCACCTGGGATCCACTCACCAATGGTTGGCCGGTCAGGCGGGCGCGATAGTCGCCGCCCTCCCCGATGCCGGTGGTCCAGGCCTTGGTCAGGCCGGCTGCGAGGTTGCCGCCCACATGGGTGGGGGTGCGATAATATTGCAGCCAATCCGCGTTATGCATGATCGGCGGCAGGGTAACGGGATCGAGCGAATCCACTTTCAACCCGCGCACCGCGGCCAGCACGGGCTCGCGCTTGCCGGGGATCGGCTTCTTGGCTTCGTCGGTCAGCCAATCGAACCAGCTGCAGCCGGCCAGTGCCGGGGCAAGCAGAGGCAGCATCAGCGCCGCGCGGCGGCTCATGCCGTGCGTCTGCTGTTGGGGGTCGGGGCGGGTGGTGGTGGCGGACGCGGCTGGGGGGTGGGGCAAGGTCAAGCGTCGGTCATCCATGAGAGGGAGCGGTCTTTGCGGGTGTCGCCGGCGTCGGCTTGGTGGCGTCCGGCGGCAGGGTGGTCAGCAGGTCGGCGGCCATGGTGCGGATGCCCTGGGGCACGCCCGGCTCCAGGCTGAGCCGGCGCATGATGATGGCGGCGTCATGCGTGTCGCCGGTGCGCAGGTCCAGCAGCGCGATCACCTGCTCGGCCATGGACCGCCAGGGATTGTCCGGGCCGGTGAGCGATTCCAGTTGCTGGCGCACCAGGTTGGGGTTGCCGGTATCCACCTGCCGCTGGGCGCTGGTCAGGGTGGCCAGATCGCGCAGCATTTGTGGCGCGGCGGTATCGTCGGTCACGGATTGCCAGGTGGCGAGGGCCAATTTGGTCTGGCCCAACTGCCATTGCAGCGCCGCCAGACGCAGCCGGGCCAGCACCTGGTAGCCGGCGGGGGCGTCGGCGGCCAGTTTCGCAAGGCTCGCCTCGGCCGCCGGGCCGTCCGCGGCCCCGGATGGGGTGGCCGCATGGTCGGCGAGTTTGGCGGCATCCAGAAACCGGGAAGCAGCCGCATTCTGCGTGTCCGTGCTGCGTTGCTGCCAGATCACATAGCCGAACGTGGCGCCCAGGATCAGCACCACGGCGGCGATGGCTGCCCCGGCATAGCGCCGTCCGAGGCTTTTCGCCCGCTCGGCGCGGAGGTCCTCCTCCACTTCGTCAAAGATGTCAGGCAACGCGATCTGGTCCTCAAGCTGTGCCACTGGCCGGCGGGCCGGACCATAGCCGCGCGCGCCCTGGGGCGAAACCCCTGGTCCGGTTGTCAGCCATCAGGGGTCAGTTGTCAGAAAAGAGCCGTGGCAAGGTTTGGTTCATGCTGTGGGGGCAGGATGGCGCATGCGGTGGGTTCTGGTGGTTGGGCTGGCGGTGGGGGGATGCACGCAGAAGCCGCGCGCGATGGTGGTCTCGCGCCCCGCCTATGCGCAGCCCTACTGCGTGCGCACCTTGGGGGTTGCCGAGTGCTTCGCCAACCCCGCCGATCTGCCGGACCACCCGCCCCAGCTCGAGGATACGCCCGTCCGGTCCCACCCCGCCGATCGCCCCTGGTATGCCATGCCCTGGTTTTCCAACTGATACCAACGCGGCAGGCCTCCCGATCGGGCCTGGCGATCGCCATAGTGCGGCAATATCCCATAGATGGGCTTCAGCCCATAACCGCACCGCTTGCAGGGGCGCATAATGCCGAACATCTCAAGGGGGCGTGCGATTACCTTGACCTGGATTATCCCATTGCAATGCTGCAGCCATGACGCTACGCGCACGCACGCTGACCGCCCTGTATAATCAGCGGGGCAAACCGGAAGGTGCTTGGCTAGACGCCCTCCGCCGGGCTGACGGCGGAGATACCGCGCGAGGGCGAACGC
>PKZM01000096.1 GCA_003133065.1 Acetobacteraceae bacterium | reverse complement strand
TTTACGCCGCGACTTTCTTGCGTGTCGTCCGCTGTTCAATACCCTTCGTGTACGGATCGAGCTTGATCAGCCTTTTCACGAAAATCCCGGGCGTGATGATGTGGTCCGCGTCCAGCGTGCCCGGCTCGACCAGCTCCTCCACCTCGGCCACCGTCACATGGGCGGCGGTCGCCATCACCGGGTTAAAATTGCGCGCCGTCATCCGGTAAATAAGGTTGCCTTCGTGATCGCCGCGCCAGGCGTGCACGATGGCCAGATCCGCCACCAGCCCGGTTTCCATGATGTAGCGGCCGCCATCAAAGCTGCGTTCTTCCTTGCCCTCGGCGATCAGAGTGCCGGCGCCGGTGCGGGTGAAGAAGGCGGGGATGCCCGCCCCGCCGGCGCGGATGCGTTCGGCCAGCGTGCCTTGCGGGTTGAACTCCACCTCCAGCTCGCCGGCCAGGTATTGGTTCATGAACGTCTTGTTCTCGCCCACGTAGGAACTGACCATTTTGCGGATCTGGCGGCTATCCAGCAGCAGGCCCAGGCCCTGGCCGTCGGTGCCCGCATTGTTGGAAACCACGGTCAGGTTGCGCACGCCGCTCAGGTGGATGGCGCTGATCAGCGTGTTGGGCACGCCGCACAGGCCGAACCCGCCGGACATGATCATCATGCCGTCGCGCAGCAGGCCCGCGAGGGCGGCGTCGGCGGTGTCGTAAACCTTGCTGGTGGCCATCTTGGTGCGTCGTCCGGGTGCGGCAGGGGGGTCAGGCAGCGATGATATCGCAGCTGCGTAGAAAGCCCAGAAGCGGGATGATGGGAAGGCCCAGGATGGCGCTGTGATCGCCATCGATGGCTTCGAACAGATGCGGCCCGAGGCCTTCCAGCCGGTAGGCCCCAACGGAGGAGAGGATCCGGCTGCCCTCCGCGGCGAGATACAGGGCCAGAAAGCCGTCAGTGAAGCGGCGCATGGTCAGGCGCGGGCTCGTCACATGCTTCCACACTTCCACCCCGCCACGGTAGGCCACGGTGGCCGTCGCCAGCCGGTGGGTGCGCCCGCGCAGGGTGCGCAGGTGATGTGCCGCGGCCTCCAGCGTCGGCGGCTTGTCGAACCAAATGTTGTCACACACCAGGATCTGGTCCGCACCAATAACGATCGCGTTGGGCCGGTTGATGGCTTGCGCCTTCATGCGGGCCAGGCGCAGGGCCGTGGCCTCGGCGCTGGCCTCCAGCACACGGGCGCCAGCCTTGACGGAGGTCTCGTCTACAGAGGCGGGGATGGTTTCGAACCGCAGCCCGGTCGCTTCGAGCAGCAAGCGGCGGGCGGATGATGCGCTGGCCAGAATGAGGGCCGGCGAGGTCGTCTGTAGAGGCATGGATCGGCGTGGTCCGGCAATGTCGGGGGGTTGGGGTCCCCCCCCTTCATAGAGCCTGTAGCACCCCACCCAAGCGGATCAGAAGCCGCCGTCGCCACCGCCGCCGGAATTGTCGTCCCAGCCGCCGCTGTCGCCGCCGCCGGACCACGCATCGCCGCCGCCGCCGGCATCGCCACCGCCGGACCACGCGTCAGTACCGCCCGCATCACCGCCGCTGCCGGACCACGCATCCGCGGCAGGTGCGGCATCGGCGCCCGCCCCCGCCCAGGGGTCGGCCGTGGCACCGCCATCCTGCGGGCCATAGTTGTTCACCACGGTTTCGTTCACCACCTCGCCGCCGCCCCAGCCGCCGCCGCCAAACCCACCGCCACCCCAGCCGCCGCCACCATAGCCGTGGCCGCCGCTGAACATGCTGGTGATGGCGTCAGCCGCCAAAACGCCGCCGGCCACGCCGGCCGCGGTGGTCAGCGCGGAGCCCAGAAAGCCGGAACCGCCGCCGCTGAACATGCCGGGCTGGTAGCCGGGCGGGTAGTTCGCTTGCGGCGGCGGCGGGGCATATTGCGGCTGCGGCTGCGGCCGGCTCTGACCGCCGCCGAACAGGCCGCCAAACAGGCCGCCGGCGCGCTGGCCGCCCTGGGCCTGCTGCTGCTGGGCCTGCTGTTGCGCCTGCTGCAGATCGTATTCCAGGCGCTTGATACGGTTCTGCGCCTCTGCCAGGGCCGCTTCCTGCACGAAGGCCATCTGGGTGATGCGATAGCGCGCCTGCGTATTGGCGGCGAACTGGTCGGCAATGAAGCGGTCAGCCTCCGGGTCGATCGGCGGCAGCGCCGTCTGCGTCGCCGGCACGCTGCCGGAAAAACCGCTCTGCTGGGCGCCGCCGACGCGCGCGATGAAGCGGCCGATAATGTCGCGTTCTTCGGGTGTCATGGGGTTCAAGCCTTCTGGCCGGTTGAGATCTCAGACGTGGCAGTGATGGCAGGCGGGTTCAAGCGGGGGAAGGAAGGTCTTCTTTTTTGAAAAAGAGAAGCAAGGAACTCTTGTCGGGCTGTCGGGGTCGCCGGCAGCGCGCGCCACGCATGCGCTTCCGGTCGGGGCGGCGTTGGGGTAGGCGGGAGGGATGCAGGAATTCTTCGCGCGGATGAAGGTGCTGGGCTGGGGCGTGGCGCTGGCCGGCCTGGTGGTGGCGGCCTGGTGGTGGCCGAACCGGCTGGTGAACCCGGGCCAAGGTGGGGAAAGCGGCAAATTCAACAGCCTCTCCTACACCGGCTACCGGGATGGCGAGTCGCCGCTCACCGACACCTTCCCCACCGCGGCCGAGGTGGATGCGGATTTTGCTCGGCTCGCGCCCATCACGCGGGCCATACGCACCTACGCCGCGGTGGAAGGGCCGTTCGAGGTGCCGGCCTTGGCCCAAAAACATGGCCTGAAAGTCTGGCAAGGGATCTGGCTGGGCGGCGACCGGGCGAAGAACGCGGTGGAGATGGCCCGCGCCATCGACATGGCGCATCGCTATCCCGCAACGATCGAGCGCGTGATCGTCGGCAATGAGGTGCTGCTGCGGCGGGATCTGCCGGTGGCCGAACTGATCGCGGATATCGACCATGTGCGCGCCTCGGTGAAGCAGCCCGTCGCCTACGCCGACGTATCCGATTTCTGGGATCAGTTCCCGCAAATCGCGCCGCATGTGGATGTGGTGCTGATCCATCTGCTGCCCTACTGGGAGGATGTGCCCACCGGGATCGGGCGGGCGGTGGACGTGGTCGGGCAAACCTACGCCCATTTCGAAAAGCTGTTTCCCGGCAAGCAGATCGCTATCGGCGAGACAGGTTGGCCCAGCCGCGGCCGGCAGCGGCGGGATGCGGTGCCGGGGCTGGTGAACCAGGCGCGTTTCCTGCGCGGCTTCATGGCACTGGCCGCGGCAAAACATTTCGATTACAATTTTATAGAAGCCTTCGATCAGGACTGGAAATATGAGAACGAAGGGATCGTCGGCGCGAATTGGGGGATCTTCACCGCGGACCGGCAGGTGAAGATTCCGCCGCAGGGGGCGCTGCGGGAAGATCCCGCGTGGGCGTGGCATGCGGGGTTTTCGGTGCTGTGCGGGGTGGTGTTGTGGGGGCTAGGAAGGAAGGCGTTCTTTTCTGAAGAAAAGAACCAAAAGACTTTTGTTCCTTCCCCCTCCCCGGCAATCCGTAACCGCCGCCTCAGCCCGTACCTGAAGTGGCAAAAGTTTTTTGGTTCTTTTTTTCAAAAAAGAACATTCTTTCTTGCTTTCATATTAGGGGGCGCTCTGGGCCTCGCCCAAGCCTCCACCGCCCCCGTCCTATACGACATGCACGTACGCCTCGCCGCGGTGGTCAACCTCGGCGGCCAGGCCTTGCTCGCCGGCTTGTTCATGTCGCGTCTCGCCGGCGCCGTGCAGCCGGCGCCGCAGCGTAACGCGGCCAACGCGACGCGGCGGGTGCTGAACGCGCTGCGTTTGAAGCGCGTGTGCTGGGCGGGATTGTTCGAGGATGTGGCCCTGCTGTTCGTATGGACGGCGTCGGTGCAGCAAGTGCTGCTGGTGTTCGATCCGCGCTACCGGGAGTTTCCCGTGGCCAGTTTCGCGGTGCCGCTGGTGGTCACCCTCGCGCGGGCGTTCGCCGGGGATTTCCGGCGCGGCACGGGGGGGCGGGAGGAGCTGGTGCTGGGTTTGGTTCTGGTGGGCGGGGCAGTGGCGAGTGCGGTGCAGGAGGGGTGGCTCAATGGGCAGTCCCTGCTGTGGAATGGGTGCGCGGTGGTGCTGACAGTGGGGGTCTGGTGGAGTTTGTGGCCGGGGCCGGAGGGGCGTGATGGGCTGCGGAGCACCCCATCCTACGGTGTCAGTGTCGGCTCGTGAGCGTCGCGCAGCAGGAGGCGTCGGATCCGCGTGTCTCGGCGTTCGTGTCGGCGCATGCGGGCACGGGGAAGACCAAGCTGCTGGTGGATCGGCTGGCGCGGCTGATGCTGGCCGGGGCCGATCCGGCGCGCATCCTGTGCCTCACCTATACCAAGGCGGCGGCGGCGGAGATGGCGATCCGCCTGCAGTCGCGGCTGGGCGGCTGGGTGACGCTTGATGATGCCGCGCTGGACGCGCAACTCGCCGGGCTACCCGTAGCGCCCACGGCGGAAAACCGGCAGCGGGCGCGCGAATTGTTCGCCCGCGTGCTGGACCTGCCGGGCGGGATGCGCATTTCCACCATCCACGCCTTCTGCCAGTCGCTGCTGAAGCGGTTCCCGCTGGAGGCGGCCATCTCGCCGCATTTCCGGCTGGTGGAACCGCCGGATGCGCGGGCCACGCTGGAACAGGCGCGGGAGTTTGCACTGCCGCGTGCGGACCCCGCCGCGATCGCGGCGCTCGCCGGGCTGGTGAGTGCGGACGGGTTTGCCGGTCTGGTGAGCGCGCTGGAGCAGAAGCGGGACGCGCTGGCACCGGCGCTGGCGCTGGATGATGGGGCGCGGGCGGCCGCCTTCCGGCGGGCGGCCGGGGCCGGTGCGGGCGATGAAGCCGCGGCGCGGGCGCGTGGTGTCACCTGGGCCGATGAGGGCGTGCTGCGCGCGGCGGCGGCGCTCGCGGCGCGCCATGGCAGCGACACGATACGCGCGCGGGCGGAGCGCATGCTGGATTGGCTTGGCCTGCCCGCGTCGCTGCGCGCCGAACACTGGGCGAGCTGGATGGAGGAGTTCTGCACCGCGGATGGCAACCCGCGCGGCATGGGGGCACTGGCCAACAAAAAGCTGGCCGATCAATACCACAATGTGGTGCCGGCCTTCGCGGCCGAGCAGGCGCGGATCGGCCAGGTTCAGGATCAATGCCGGGCGATCAAGCTGGCGGCGGCCTCCGATGGGCTGGTGCGGCTGGCCGCCCCTGTGCTGGCGGGCTACGCCGCCGCCAAGGGAAGGCGCGGCCTGCTGGATTACCACGATCTGATCGGCCGCACCCGCGCGCTGCTGGGCAACCCCGAGATCGGAAGCGCCTGGGTGCTGTTCAAGCTGGATGGCGGGCTGGACCATCTGCTGCTGGACGAGGTGCAGGATACCGCCCCGGAGCAATGGGAGATCGCCGACCGTCTGACGGGTGATTTTTTCGTGGGCGAGGGCGCCCGGGCGGAAGGCCTCGCCCGCACGGTGTTCGCGGTGGGCGATCGCAAGCAGTCCATCTATTCCTTCCAGGGCGCCGATCCGGAGGAGTTCGATCGCTGGCGCGGGATCTACGCGAAAAGGGTGCGGCAGGCGGGCCTGGCCTGGCGGGAGACGACGCTCGATGTGTCCTTCCGCTCCACCGGCCCGGTGCTGGCGCTGGTGGATGCGGTGTTCGCGCTTCCCGATGCGGCGGCGGGCGTCACCGACGGGGTGGCGCTGCGCCACGTGGTGAACCGGGTGGGGCATGCCGGCCGGGTGGAGCTATGGCCGCTGGCGCCGCGGCCGGAAGCGCCGGAGCACACACCCTGGGCGATCCCCGATTGCAACCAGGGCCAGGTATCGGCGCCGCAAACGCTGGTCAACCACCTCTCCGCCTGGATTGCCGGCGAGGTGGCGCGCGGGGCTGTGCGCCCCGGCGAGGTGCTGGTGCTGGTGCGCCGCCGCGGCGATTTCGACCGCGCGCTGGTGCGGGCCATCAAGGCCGTGGGCGTGCCGGTAGCCGGGCTGGACCGCATGGTGCTGACCGAGCAGCCGGCGGTCCAGGATCTGATGGCGCTGTGCGATTCGCTGCTGCTGCCCGGCGACGATTTGAGTTTTGCCGAGTTCCTGGTGAGTCCGCTCGGGGGCCTCACCGATGAAAGCCTGATGGATCTGGCGGTGCTGCGGCAGGCGCCGTTGTGGGAGGTGCTGCGCGCCCGCGCCGCGGAGCGGGCGGACTGGGCGCAAGCCTGGGGCTTTTTCAGCGCGCTGCTCGGGCGGGTAGACTACGCCGCGCCCTATGCGCTGCTGTCGGAGGCGCTGGGCGCGCTGGGCGGGCGGGCGCGGCTGTTCGCCCGGCTGGGCGCGGAGGCCGCCGAGCCGGTGGATGAATTCCTCGCCGCTTCCCTGCTCTATGCCTCCGCGCACCCCGCCTCGCTGCAAGGGTTTCTGCACTGGATCAGGCTGGCCGCGGCGGAGGTGAAGCGGGAGGCGGAGGCGGCCGGCGACAGCGTGCGCATCATGACCGTGCATGGCAGCAANNTGGCAGCCGCACAAGGATTTTCGGTGTGAAGCGGTGGAGGCGCTGCGGCAAGCGCGGGCGGCGCAGACGGCGCGCGAGCATAACCGGCTGCTCTATGTCGCGCTGACGCGGGCGCGGGACAGGCTGCTCGTATGCGGCTGGGCGCTGAAAACCCCGCAGGAGGGATGCTGGTACGACAAGGTGGCCCGCGGCATGGCAGCGCTCGGGGCCCAGTCCCAACCGTTTTCAGCCTGGCCCGGCGCCGCGCTGGTGATGCAGAGCGCCGGCTCCGTGCCGCAGAGTCCGGCCCTGCCGGCCGCACCAGTGGCCTTGCCGGACTGGGCGGGCCATGCGCCGCACTGGCGCCCGGCGCCTTTGCCGCCGGAGCCGAAGCTGCCGCGGCCGTTGGCGCCGAGCCGGCCCGATGGGGTGGAACTGGGCCCGGTACCGGCCGCGCGCTCGCCGCTGGCGGCCGGGGATGCCGCCCGATTCGGGCGCGGGCTGGCGATGCACGCGCTGCTGCAGCATCTGCCGGACATGCCGGTGGCCCAGCGGTGGGCGGCCGCGCTCGGCTATGCGCGGCTGCAGTCCGGCGTCGGGGATGCGCAGTCGCTGGCGGCAGAGGCGCTGGCGGTGATCGACATGCCGGAGCTGACCGGGCTGTTCGGCGCCGGCAGCCGGGCGGAGCAGCCGGTGTCCGGCGTGGTGGCCGATCTGGTGGTCTCCGGCGTGGTCGACCGGCTGTCGGTGATGGCCGATCGCGTGCTGATCGCCGACTACAAAACCAACCGCGGTGCCCCCGCGCGCGTGGAAGATGTGCCGTTGCTGTATCTGCGGCAGATGGCCGCCTACCGGGCGGTGCTGGCGATGCTGTATCCGGATCGCCCGGTGGTCTGCGTGCTGATCTGGACCGAGGGGCCGCGCATCATGGTGCTGCCTCAGGCGGTGCTGGACGCCCATGCGCCCGGGGTGGCGAAACTTGATCCCCGGCCGGCGATGACCACACTATGAACATATGCAGGAGAAGTGACGATGGGTGCGAATACCGTGGCCGTGACCGACCAGACCTTCGAGGCCGATGTGCTGAAGGCGGATGGGCCGGTTCTGGTGGATTTCTGGGCGGAGTGGTGCGGCCCGTGCAAGATGATCGCCCCGGCACTTGAGGAGATCGGCGCCGAATACGCCGGCCGCGTGACGGTGGCCAAGGTGAATATCGACGAGAACCCCGAGACGCCGAACAATTACGGCGTGCGCGGTATCCCCACGCTGATCCTGTTCAAGAACGGCAAGCCCCATGCGACGAAGGTGGGTGCCGCGCCCAAGAGCCAGCTGAAGGAATGGGTGTCGAACAGCCTGCAGGAGCCTGCCGACGGCCGCATCGCGAGCGCTCGGTAGGCTAAAGTTTTTGCTTCTTTTTTCAAAAAAGGAAGAAAGATTCTTCTTTTCTGAAGAAAAGAAGCAAAAGACTTTTATTTCTTGGCGGGTTTGACACCGGGCAGCTTGGTTGGTGGAGTGGCGGCGGTTTGGGTGGGAGCCGCGGTGTGAGGTCTGTTCTGGTGGCGGCGTTGGGGTGTCTGGCCGCGGCAGCGCACGCCGCACCCAGCGGGGCGGTGCATTGCGGCAAGCTGCTGGATGTGAAGTCCGGCCGCATCCTGACGGACCAGACCATCCTGTTCGAGGACGGCCGGGTGACGCAAGTGGGCCGGATCCAGGCCCCGCCTGGCGTGGTGCCCCTGGAGCTGCCCGGCCTGACCTGCCTGCCAGGCCTGATCGATGTGCACGTGCACCTCACCTCCGATCCCAGCCATGCCGGCTATAGCGGGCTGGCCATCTCCACGCCGCGATCCACGGTCACGGGGGTCAAAAACGCGCGCATCACGTTACAGGCCGGGTTCACCACCGTGCGCAATGTCGGCGCCTCCGGGTTCACCGATGTCGCGCTGAGGGACGGCATCAACGCCGGCGATATCGACGGCCCGCGCATGCAGGTGAGCGGGCCGCCGCTGGGCATCACCGGCGGCCATGCGGACGATAATCTGCTGCCCTGGGAATATCACGTCACCGCTCAGGGCATCGCCGACGGGCCATGGGCGGCGCGCGCGAAGGTGCGGGAGAACGCCAAATACGGCGTGGACCTGATCAAGATCATGGCCTCCGGCGGGGTG
>PKZM01000109.1 GCA_003133065.1 Acetobacteraceae bacterium | reverse complement strand
AAATAATGCGCCTCGATCCGCGCGAGCCCCAGCGCGGTGCGATCCCCCGCGAACGAATTCACCGTATCGGGGCTGGGCAGCAGCGTGCTGCATGATCCCTCATAGATCGACCACGCGCGTGCCGCCGCCATATGCACCACCGGATCGGGGTCGGTCAGCCGGCGCAGGTAATTGCCCAGCAGATCGTCGCGCTCGCCCGGCGGCAGAAAGCTGGCGAAGGCCGCGTGCGCATCTGGGAATATCTGCTGCAGTCCATGGAGGAACCAATCCACCTCCTGCCGGCGGCCGAGGAACACGCCGCGCAGCACCAGCCCCACCACATGGGCCGGCCAGGCCTGTGCATAGGCCAGCGCCAGCGTGGATCCCCAGGAGCCGCCGAACAACAGCCAGCGCTCGATCCCCAGATACAGGCGCAGCCGCTCGATATCGGCTACCAGGCGCGGCGTGGTGTTGTTTTCCAGGCTGCCCAACGGGCGCGACCGGCCAGCGCCACGCTGATCGAAAATCACGATCCGCCAGTGGCTGGGGTCGAAGAAGCGGCGATGCACCGCACCGGCACCCGCGCCGGGGCCGCCATGCAGGAACAGCACCGGGCGGCCGCGGGGATTGCCAACCTGCTCCCAGTACATGACATGGCCGTCCGTCAGCGGCAGGTAGCCGGTTTCGAAAGGCCCGATTTCAGGGAACAGGTCGCCGCGTGGCATTGTAGGAGTTTATCGCCTAAAGCGAGCGAAATGAAGCACTGCCGTGTGCAGAACCGGCCGGAATCCCGCTTTTTGGTTGCGCAACCGCTGCACGCCGGCAACCGGAGTTATACATGGGCCGCATCTGGATGATTATCGGCGCGCTGGCCGGGGCGGGGGCGGTGGCGATGGCCGCCGCCGCCGCGCACGCGCTGCCGGCGCGGCTGGATGCGAAATCGCTCGCCGCGGTGCAGAGCGCGGTTCAGATGCAGGGTTGGCATGCCTTGGCCCTGGTTTGCACCGGGCTGTGGGTGATGCGGGCCGGGAAGCTGGCCCAGATTCTGGGCAACATCGCCGGCGGTGGGTTTACGCTGGGCATGCTGCTGTTCTGCGGCGCCATCTATGGCCATCATCTCGGCGGCATCGCCTCCGGGCCTGCGGCGCCGTTCGGCGGCGTGCTGCTGATGCTCGCCTGGCTGGTGCTCGCGGGTTCCGCGTTTGTCGCGGGTGCACCCTGAGCGGGCAATTTGGGCCGATCCGCAGCGCCTACCAGGCTGCCGACGGTTTCGCCGATGTTCTGGCCGAGGAACTGGTCCGCCGTGGCGTGGCGGTTTCCGCCTGGCATGGGCTGCTTGCGCTCTCTCCCGATCCGCCGGTGCCGGCCGCCTGGGCGCTGAATAGCTGGACAGCCCCGCGGGAGATCCCCGTTGCTTCCATCGGCGCCGCGGCGGACGCGCTGCGGGCTATCCAGCGCAACTGGGGCTATCTGCCGTTCGACCATAACAGCCGCGCTGCTCTTATTACCGCGCGCCTGCCGCATCTGGCACCCAAACCCTTGCGATTCCCCTGCGCTGCGCCCACCAGCCATCTCGGCGCCTGGACTCTGCTGGCGCCTGACCGGCTGCTCGCAAGCCCCACCCAGACCAGCCCCTTCATCAGCGGCGAGGTTGCCTTCGTGGAGGATCGCGTGGGCCCGCCCAGCCGCGCGTATCTCAAGCTCTGGGAGGCGTGCACCCTGTGGCGCGTCTGGCCGAAACCCGGCGAGACATGCCTGGATCTGGGCGCGGCCCCCGGCGGCTGGACCTGGGCGATCGCCCAGTTGGGTGCGCAGGTTGCGGCCGTGGACAAGGCCCCCCTGGCCCCGGGGGTGGCGCGTCTACCCGGCGTTTCGATGCGGCTTGAAAGCGCCTTCGCGCTTGATCCCGCCAGCGAGGCGCCGGTGGATTGGCTGTTTTCCGATGTGATCGCCTATCCTTCTCGCCTGCTGACCCTGGTGCGCGCCTGGATTGAGGCGGGGAGGGCGGGGCGGATTATGTGCACGCTGAAGTTTCAGGGCGCGACGGATCACGAGGCGGCCGAGGCTTTTGCCGCGATCCCGGGGGGGCGGCTGGTGCACCTGTTTCATAACAAGCATGAGTTGACGTTTTTGTGGNNCAGTCTGGGGGACTGGGGGTCGTGGGTTCGAATCCCGCCGCTCCGACCAGAGCGCTTAGCGCGCCAGCCTGATCACCCCCATGCTGTGCCCTGTCGTGGGGTCAACCACAACCACCCGGTCCGGCCCGCCGCCTTGCAGCACCACGGCCAAGCGGTCCCCGAACGCGGATACGGCTGCGATATGCGTGCCGGCGGGTTCATCCAGCACGCTGCCCGCCAGCGCCCCATGCCCGGGGCCGCCCATGCGGTGTACGATCGTCACGGCCACGATGGCCACGCCAACCACGATCAGCACGCCCATCCCGACCACCAGACCCATCAAAACGCGCATTTCCCGCATAAACCCCCTAAACACCCATCCATCATGCCCGAACCGCACAAAATAATCGCCCCGCCCGAAGCCGCCGGCCTGCGGGCGGACCGTTTTCTGGCCGATGCGATCGGAACGCTCTCCCGATCTCGCCTGAAAACCCTGATCGAGGCCGGGCATGCCACCCGGGACGGCGCCACCTTCACCCAGCCGGCCGATCCCGTGCGCGCCGGCAGCGCCTATGAAGTGTCGCCGCCGCCTGTGGTCTCCGCCGTGCCGCAGCCCGAAGCGATCCCGTTCACCATCCTGTTCGAGGACCGGCATTTGCTGGTGCTGGACAAGCCAGCCGGCCTGGTGGTGCATCCGGCGCCCGGGCATGAGGCGGGCACGCTGGTGAACGCGCTGCTGGCCCATTGCGGCGATAGCCTGCCGGGCATCGGCGGCGAGCGGCGGCCGGGGATCGTGCACCGGCTGGACCGCGATACATCCGGCGTGATGGTGGTCGCTAAAACCGAGACGGCGCTCGCCTCCCTTTCCGCCGCCTTTGCCGCCCGCGATATCGAGCGTGCCTATCTGGCGCTGGTGTGGGGTATCCCCGCGCCGCCGCAGGGCGAGATAGAGGGCGCCATCGGGCGCGATACGCGCGACCGCAAGCGCATGGCGCTGGTCACCCACGGCGGCAAGGCGGCGCTGACGCGATACCGAACGCTGCGGGTGTTTCACGCGGCGGCCAGCCTGCTGGAATGCCGGCTGGCCACGGGGCGCACGCACCAGATCCGCGTGCATCTCTCGGCACGCGGCCACCCGGTGGTGGGCGACCCCGTATATTTGCGCCGCATACCTGCCATCAGCCGCACGGTGCCGGAGCCGGCGCGCGGCCTGTTGATGGATTTTCCGCGCCAGGCGCTGCACGCGGCCACGCTGGGGTTCCGCCACCCCGCCACCGGGGAAAATCTGCGGTTCGAGACACCGTTACCGGAGGATTTTGAGGCTTTATTAACCGCGCTTTAATAAGCTGTCTTATGATCACAACGCCGCGCGTTACGTTTCGAAAGGCCAGCAAACCTTGACAGGACCGGATTGGTCCTGTATTACCATCGTGTCGTCATGGCGGGCGTGCCGTGGCGATGATCGCCCCCCCTGGCATTGCCTAATCAGGGATGCCCAGGCCCGGCGTGATAACGTCCCCGCGCTCCACCCTATCAGTACCGCAACTGCATGCCGCCTGCGCCGTAATGGGCAGTAACCGGATGTAAGTCAGCCGGACGAGAAGGAGCCGTTTCGTGGCCTCTGCCGTATTCAACATCGCCCCAGAGGGCAATCTCTCCCGCTACCTGCAGGAGATCCGCAAGTTTCCGATGCTGACGCCGGAGGAGGAACTGTCCCTCTCCCACGCGTGGCGCGACAATGAGGATATGGAGGCGGCGCACAAGCTTGTCACCTCCCATCTGCGTTTGGTCGCCAAAATCGCCATGGGCTATCGCGGCTANNAATGTCGGCATGATGCAGGCCGTGAAGCGCTTCGATCCGGATCGCGGCTTCCGGCTGGCGACCTACGCCATGTGGTGGATCCGCGCGGCAATCCAGGAATACATCCTGCACAGCTGGTCGCTGGTGAAAATGGGCACCACGGCCGCCCAGAAGAAGCTGTTCTTCAACCTGCGCCGGCTGAAGGGCCAGATGCAGGCCATCGAGGACGGCGACCTGCGCCCCGAGCATGTGGCCAAGATTGCAACCACGCTGGGTGTGCCGGAGCAGGATGTGGTGAGCATGAATCGCCGCCTGGCCGCGCCCGACCATAGCCTGAACGCGCCGGTCCGCGCGGATAGCGAAGGCGAGTGGCAGGATTGGCTGGTGGACGAGGGCGAGAGCCAGGAGAGCGAACTCGCCGAGCGTGAGGAGCTTTCCGGCCGCAAAGCGCTGCTCGGCGGTGCCCTGACCTCACTCAACGACCGCGAGCGCCATATCCTGATCGAGCGGCGCCTGAAGGACAACCCGACCACGCTGGAGGAGCTTTCCCAGCAATACAACATCTCCCGCGAACGCGTGCGGCAGATCGAAGTGCGGGCCTTCGAAAAGCTCCAGAAGTCCATGCGCACGCAGGTTGCTGAACGACGCATGGCAAGTGCGGCGTAAGGAATAAAAGTCTTTTTGCTTCTTTTTCTTCAGAAAAAGAAGACTCTTCTTTCTTGAACGAAAGAAGCAAAGAAACTTTATTCGTTGAGATCCCATTCCTCGCGGAGAGTTTGGAGCTCTGCCGCGAGGGATTTGGCGCGCAGGTCCTCGCGGGCGTCCCAGGTGGTGCGGATGATCACCGGCAGAACCTGGCATAGGGCCCACGCAATGGCGCCGGCACCCCAGGCAAGGCACACACTGGTGGGCGTGCATAGGATGGCAATGGCCGCATCCATCCGGTCCAGCGCAAGCCACAAATGCCATAGCGGGCCGAGCGTGAAGGCGGCGCAGGCGGCCGCCACGGCGCGCGACATGCCCTTATCCGTGCCCGTGTCCGCCAGGGTGCACGCAATGGCGGGGCACAGCATCACCGCCAGCAGCAGCGCGGTGGGCGAGGCAAACGCCAGCAACGCGCCGCAGGCCAGGCCCTGCAGCCAGATGGCCGAATTCCTGCTCCGCGCGGGCCGGGTGCCGGACATCAATACAGCGCCAGGCGCATCACCGCGCCAAGCCCGGCAATCAACCCCAGCCCCGTGACGATCTCGGTGCTGACCCGCCGCGCGGCATCCGCGCGGCGCGGCGCATCACGCGCGATGCCGGCGATGGCCTCCTCCAACTGCCGCACGCGGGCAGCGGCGGCGGCAGCGCCCGCCTCATCCGCCTCGCGCGATGCGGCATCATCCACCAGCAGGGCGATGGCGCCGATATCGCCGGCCGCCGCCGCCTTGGCCACCTTCTCCTGCAAGCCGGCGCGGGTTTTCTGGCTGCGCCAATCCTCCACATTGGCAAACGCGCAGGCCACCAGCCAACTGGCCAGGCCGCGCAGTGGCCCAGGCTGCAGCCGCGCCTGCAATTGCCCGAACAGGCGCAGCACCACCATGCGTTCCGCCGTGCCGGCAAAGCTGCCGATCTGCCGCAGCCCGGCCGTGACCGTGGCTTCGCCACGGGCGGCGACGAAGGCGGCGATATGCGTGTCGATCGGCGGGCGCGCGCGATCAGCCGTGGCGGCCGCCTCGTCCAGCGCCGTCAGCAGGTCGGACACCCGGATCACCGGGCGGCCCGCCAGCAGCGGCGATGCGCAGGCCAGCATCGGGTTCATCCCGTACATCAGCCGCTTCAGCCCGCCGGCCGGGCCACGTGCGGCCAACCACTGGCGCCACGACCGCTGGTCCTCCAGCACCGGGAACTCCTTCTCGATGCGCAAATTGGCGGAGAGGAACTGGCCGGCCGCTTCGCTGGTGATGATCTCCTCGATCATCACGTTCACCGCGGCGGGCGCGCCCACCAGTGCACCCCCCAGGCCATCCGGCTGCACGGCCATGCCATGCCACACCAGCGGCCCCAGCGGATCGATAGCGGCCACGCAGCGCATCACCAGCAGGCTCTGCAGCCTGTTTTCGTCGGGCACGTCGCCCTCGGTCTGGCGGATCACATCCTCCAGCCGCATGCCCAGCTGCGGGTCGCCCAGATGGCGGCGCAGCCAGCGTTCCACCTCGCCGCCGCGCAACAGGGGAAAGGCGCGCTCCGGCCGCAGGCCCATGGCGTGCGCCAATTCGCGCGCCGACCATGCATTGATGCCGCCGACCGAGATCGCGAGCTGCGCACGGCGTGGCGGACGTGCCGCCACGCGGCGAGCGCGGGCCTGTTCCGGCTTCATCAGCAATTGGGGGGAGGGGCGGTGTTCCGGATCCTCCGCCAGCATGCCGCGCAGCAAGTCGGCGATCAGGGGGGAGAGCGGCACGTCGGTAGTGAGCGCCGTGTAGCTGCCCAGTTCCAGCTTCAGGCGCGTGGCGGCCGCTTCATCCTGATCGGCCAGCGGCATGCGGCCGGTGGCCATCGCCAGCATCGTCACGCCCAGGGCATAGACATCGTCGGCGATCTTGCCGTCGCCGCGGCCTTGCGGCAGGCAGCGCGCCATGTAGGGCGGTTCGAACACGGCCGGCTGGTGGCAGGCCGGGGGGGCGGCCCAGAACGGGCCGAGCGTGACGGGATGGCGTGGCGCCGTGGCGAACACATTGTTGGGGTTGATCGCCCGGTGTGTCAGGCCGCGGGCCTGCAAGGCGGCCAGCGCGGCGGCGGCGGGTTGCAGCAGGCAGGCGATCAGGTCGCCTTCACGCCAGACGCGGCCAATGCCGATGGCAGGGCCGGGCAGCGCGTCGCACACCACGAACCAGCCTGGTTTGCCCGCGAGATCCCGCCCAGGCCCGTATTCGATCGGCAGAACGGCATACGGCACGGGAACGCCTGTGCGGGCCAGCGTGATTCGCGGCCGGGCCGGCAGATCGTTGCGGGTGAGCACCGCCATGAGTTTCTGTGTGGGATCGCGGGGGTCGATCACCATATAGGCGATGTGGCCGCCTTCCAACTGGGGGGCGGGGGTGGTGGGATCGATTCGGTAATGGGTGGCGATCAGGCCGTCTTCGTCCGGCATGGGCCGCAGGGTGGGCAGGCAAGATTAAGGAAGGATGTTCTTTTTTGAAAAAAAGAACCAAAAAACTTTTGATCGTGGGCGCGCGTCGCCGGCAGCGCGTGCCAAGGGATAAAAGTTTTTTGCTTCTTTTTTTCAAAAAAGAAGACCTTCCTTTTTCTTCAGAACGTCGACTTCACCCGCAACCCGATCGTCATGGGCCGCGCGTAGAAAATCGTATCGCCCGGCTGCAGCGATCCAGCCGGCGGGGCGCCTATGTTCACGATTTTAGCGAAACTACCGATATTGTTGGCGAACAGCCCAACCGTCCAGCCCTTTAGCTTGTATGTGACTTCGGCATTCAGTGTGTGCAGATCGGGGAAGGTGCGGAAACCGCAGCCAGAACCGTAAATACCCGCGCTGGTCCGGCATACGTCGCCGGCTGCGCCGGTGGGGATGCTGAAGGCATTCTGCTCGCTGCTGCGATAATTGTATTCGATCCCAAAATCCACACCGCCGCGCTCCAGCAACACCAGATAATTTGCCGAAAGGCTGGCGATATAGCGTGGCGCATAAGGTGTCGGCGATCCGTTGGGTGCCTGCACGGCGGTCAGCGCGCCGTTAGCGGCTGAATCCGTGTAGGAGGCATTGGCCGCCAGGGTAAGCTGCGACGTGGCCTTCAGCGAGGATTCGACTTCCACGCCCTTGCTTTGGATGTTGCCGAGGTTCTCGTCGAAATAGTAGCTGCAGGCGAGGGCTTCCTCGGTTTGCACGTGGCTCCAGTTGATCAGGAAGCCGGTAATGTCCGCTGTCAGCCGGTTGTTGAACAGCGTGCTCTTTTCACCCAGCGAGTAGCTCCAGAGCTCGTCCGGCCCGAACTGGATTGGTGCCGATTTTAGGCCGAGCTGCGCGAGATAGATACCGCAGATGGATTGCGGCACGGGCTGGTTCACGCCGCCGTAGCGAAAGCCTTTGGCGGCTTCGGCATAGAGCATGGTGTTTGGCGTGATGTGGTAGTCGAGTGCAAAGCGAGGCGTGTTGCCGGTAGCGGAGGCTTTGCCCTGTTCGGTGAGCGGCACGCCGGGCACGCCGCCATAGGCGATCGGGTTCGCCCCGAAGATACCGCCGAAATAAAGATTAAAATTCTGATGCCAATCGAAATAGCGCCAGCCCGCGGTGATATCCAGATTGTCCAGAATCTTGTAGGTTGCCTGTGCGAACAGGGCAACCTGGCTTTCGTTTACGTCTTGGATGCCGGAGAAATCGTCGTTGGCCCCGAACGCGCCGTCGTCCTTGGAGTTATAGCCGGGGTAGTCGACGACATACTGCCAGAACGAATCGAAGTTCGTTGCCGGCTGATCCTGGAAATAGTCGCGGGTGAATTTTTCGTAGAACACGCCGGCGTTCCAGGTCAGGCGCCTGTCGCCGTTGGAGTAAATCCGGAATTCGTCGATCACGTCGCTTGTGTTATCACGCACCACGTCCAATGCCGGCTCTATGGGGAGCGTGCCGCCGTACAGGAATGCGTTCACGCCATATTCGTTCGCGCCGTAATTGGCGTTCTTGCGCTGCAGGTAGGAGAGCGAGTTGGTAGCCGAGGCGAAATCCAGATCGTACGTGGCGGTGAGGTTCCAGACCTTGAAATTATCCTTCGTCTCCTCAGGCTCCAGGCTCTTGAAAGTGTAGGAGGGCAGGCCGGCGAAGGCGTCGTACACGCCGGCGTCCAGGTGTTCGTAGGTCAGGCTTGCATCCACCGTCAGGTTCTGGATCGGCTTGAGGCGCAGGGCGATGCGGGCCTGGTCGCTCACATCGTCCTGCGTGTTTTTGCCGATGCCGATATTTTTTATGAAGCCGGAATCATCACTGCGGTACAGCACCACCCGCAGCGCCACTTTATCGTTCACGATGGGAAAATTGCCCATTGCGCGCAGGCTGTAGTTGAAGCCGCCGTAACCGCCATCGGTGTCGGAGACCACTTCTTCCAGCGACCCGAAATAGGCGGAGGGATCGGGCTTTTGGGTGATCAGCCGGATTGTGCCGGCCATCGCGCCGGCGCCGTATAGCGTGCCTTCCGGCCCGCGCAGCACTTCTACCCGGCTGAGATCGAACACTTTCAGATCGGGGTTTTGCGATTGCAGGGAAATGGGCGTGTCGTCCAGGTATATTGCCACCAGCGGCCGGTCCTGTACGTTGGTGTAGTCCAACCCTGTGGTATTGATGCCGCGGATGGTGATCTTATTGATGCCCGGGCCGAAATCCTCGATCGAGAGGGAAGGGACGGTTTCGGTGTAGTCTAGCAGCCCGGTGCCGCCATAGGCATCCAGCGCCTCCGGCTTGATGACGGAGACGGCGATTGGCACGTTTTGCACATTGGCCGCGCCGTTGCGGCTGGCGGTGACCACCACTTCTTCAGCCTGTGGCGCGGCGTTCGCGCGGGCGGCGACGGTTGGCAGGTTCGCCGGGGGCGCAGCCTGGGCAAGGCGCACCTGAGGCTGCGGCGCCGAATTCCGGGCCGTGGCTTGGGTATCCGCTGGCTCAGCGCGGCCGGGCGGCGCGCCGAATATACAGGCACCGCCCGCAAGGATCGTGGCCGCGAGAAGGCCGCGCCGCCGGCGCGATGCCACATCACCCGATGCATTCATACGTTTATCCTGCCCTTGAATCTTGTTTTGTTCCCAAAGTGTTTGCCGCTCGCACGTGGTCAAGCGTGTTCCGAACTGCGGTTTCACCATCTTGAGAACCGGCCTGAGAGGCATTGCCGATCTTCAAGAAAGTGGTTTGCGCCCGGCACGTGGCGGCTGAAGAAATTCGGAACGCGAAGTGCCCCGCACCGTTACTTAGTCGGCCTGAGTTCGCGGGCGTCAAACCCGAAAAATCAATTGCCTCATATCAAAAAGGCATCGTCGGCAGGGGGCTGCCGCGCTCGACACTCCCGCCCCGCATGGCGATAGTTTCGTCCCAGCCGGGGGCGAAACAAGGATTGAAGATGGCAGTTTCACGTCGTGATCTGATGCTGGCACCAGCGGCCGCACTCGTTGCATCATCATGCCGCACCGCAGCACAGGCCGCAGCCTGGTCCCTGCCGGCACCGGGGCCGGTTCGGATCATCGAGAACGCCTGGATCCCCATGCACGACGGTATCCGGCTCAGCGCGCGCATCTGGCTGCCCACCACCGGGCGCGCGCCGGTCGTGCTGGAATACATCCCGTATCGGAAGCGGGATCTGTACCGGCATCACGATAATTCCTGGGGCCCGGCGCTGGCGAAATACGGCATCGGCTATGCGCGCGTGGATGCGCGCGGCAGCGGCGATTCCGAGGGCGTGCTGATCGACGAATACCTGCAAACCGAATTGCAGGATGGCACGGAGATTATCGCCTGGCTGGCGGCCCAGGATTTCAGCAATGGCGCCGTGGGCATGCGCGGCATTTCCTGGGGCGGCATAAACACGCTTCAGGTGGCGGCCATGTCACCGCCCGCCCTGCGCGCCATCATGCCGATGTGCTGTACCGACACGCGCTACACCGATGATGCGCATTATATCGGCGGCGCGATAGGCAACACGAATTGCCAATGGGCCACGCAGTTCAAGCTGGTGATGGCGCAGCCGCCCGATCCCGCCATCGTCGGCCCCGCCTGGCGACGTATGTGGCAGCAGCGGCTGGAGGCCACGCCGGACATTATCGCCACCTGGGTATCCCACCAGAACAACGATGCGTATTGGCAGCGCGGCTCGGTTTACAAAAACTACGGCGGGATCAAATGCCCGGTGTTCATCGTGGATGGCTGGACGGATACGTATGTGAACACCGTGTTCCGTATTCTGGAACATGTGAAAACCCCGGTGCGCGCGCTGGTCGGGCCTTGGGCGCATAATTATCCGGAGGGCGGCACGCCAGGGCCGGCGCTGGACTGGATCCACGAGGAGGTGCGCTGGTGGTGCCACTGGCTGCGTGGCGAGAAGACCGGCATCATGGATGAACCGCTGCTGCGCAGCTTCATGCCCTCGGCCACGGCTTCCAACGCACCCGGCCCGAACCTGCCGGGTAACTGGGTTTGCGAGGCGCATTGGCCTTCGCCACACGTTGCGCCGCACAGCCTGCATTTCGATCACGGCCGGCTTTCCCCCAGGCCGGGGAAGGGCATTATTACATATGTGGGCGACAAGATCGTTGGCCTGCAGAAACCGGAATGGCTGCCGTTTCCGCCGGAAGGCCTGCCAGGCGAGCAGACGCCGGATGACCGCAAATCCGTGGTGTTCGATAGTGATGTGCTGCACGCGGACCTGGAAATTCTTGGCCACGCGGTGGCCCATATCCGCGTGTCGGCCGATCGCCCCGTCAGCCAGCTCGCGCTGCGGCTGTGCGAGGTGGACGCAGATGGCAGATCCTGGCTGATCACCTATGGGCTGCTGAACCTGACGCAGCGCGCGAGCAACGTTTCCCCTACGCCTCTGGTGCCTGGGCAGTTTTACGATGTGCCGATCGAATTTTCGGCGATTGCTTATCGGTTCAATAAAGGCGCGCGCATTCGCCTTTCGGTTTCCGAAAGCCTGTGGCCGTTGGTATGGCCCTCGCCGCAGGTGGTGACGCTGAAGCTGGATCTGGCGCACAGCCGCCTGGATCTGCCGGTGCGCACGCCGCCCGCGCATGAACTTGCCTTCGATGTGCCCGAACTGCCGCCGGGTGCTGCAAGAACCCCAGGCCGGATGCCGCTGACCGTGCAGGGGCCGAACGCTGAGGGCGTGATCACCATCCGGCAGGAACCGCCCTCCGGCAGCTTCACGCTCCCTGAAACCGGCACGAAACTGGTGGGCATGGCGGCGCTGGACGAGACACTGACGGCGCGAGAGGGCCACCCCAACGCCGGCGTGTGGCAGCTTGCGAGCGAAGGCGGCTTCCAGCGCGGCGACTGGGACTGCCGCGTTCATGCCACCTGCCGATTCACGTCCACGGAAGTATCTTTTGTCGTCGAGGAAAGCCTTGAAGCCTTCGAGCACGGCCGCTCGGTCTTCAAGCGGTCCAAAACAAGCACCATCCCCAGAAGACTCATATAGGCAAAAGTCTTTTTGCTTCTTTTTCTTCAGAAAAAGAAGAGTCTTTCTTCTTTTTTGAAAAAAAGAAGCAAAAAACTTTTATTCCTTTAGGGTTGCGCTGGGTGATAGGCATGCGGGATGCAAGATCGGCTCGATAGGGCGCGCAGGGCGGCGAGCGCGCTGGAAAATCATGTGGCCGATGAATTCTTGGCCGGCCGCCTCAGCCGGCGCGAGCTGCTGCGCCATGCCAGCCGCATCGGCATGGGCACCGCCCTGATCGGCGCGCTCGCAGGCCCCAGCCCCGCCCGCGCCACGCGCAGCGGCAAACCCGGCGCCACCATCCGGGTAGCCGCTCAAATGCCGGCCGGCGCTATCGAGCCGCTCACCGTATCGGAAAGCGGCGGCGTCATGATGCTGTGCCAGACCGGCGAATTCCTGATCCTGTCCGCCTCCGATCTGTCGCTGAAGCCGATGCTGGCGGTAAGCTGGAAGCCAAACGCGGATGGCAGCGTATGGACTTTTTCCCTGCGGCCCGGCGTGAAATTCCACAATGGCCACATTTTTACGGCGGCCGACGTTGTGGCAACCATGGACCGACTCTGCGATCCCAAACAAGGATCAAACGCCCTCTCCGTGATGCGCGGGGTGCTCTCCCCCGGCGGCACAAAGAAGATCGATGATCTGACCGTGCGCTTCGAACTGGAAGCGCCGAACGGCAATTTTCCGTATTTCGTCTGCTCGGAAAACTACAACGCCATCATGCTGCCCGCCGATTACGACGGCGATTTCGAGAAAAATTTTAATGGCACCGGCCCGTTCCGGCTTGATCGATACACCCAGAAAGTGGGGGCCAATTTCGTGCGCAACCCCACCTATTGGGGCCAGCCGGCGCTGCCGGACCGAACGGAATTCAGCTTCTATACCGATCAGCAGGCGGAAATCCTGGCGCTGGAAGACGACCAGGTGGACGTGATCTGGCAAATCTCCGTGCAGGGCGCACAAGGCCTGATCCGCGATCCGGACGTGAAAATCATCGATATCCCGGCCGCCACCCACCGCGAAGTGCATATGCGCTGCGATGCCGGGCCGCTGGCCGATCGCCGCGTGCGCCAGGCCATTGCGCTGACGCTGGATCGCCCCGGCCTGATCCACGGCCTGTTCCGCGGCCTGGCCAAACCAGGCAATGATTCCCCCTTCGCGCCCATCTACCCCTCCACCGACCCGACCGTGCCGCAACGCGTGAAAGACCTGGGCAAAGCCCGCGAACTGATGCACGCAGCCGGCCATGCCGACGGGATCGACGTGACCCTCACCACCGAACGCCTGCAGGAAATTCCCGATTACGCCGTGTTGCTGCAAAACGCCTGCGCCGATATCGGCGTGCGCCTGACCCTGAAAATCGAGGACGAAGCCGCCTATTACGGGGCCGCCCAACCGGGCCGATCCGACTGGTTGGATAGCGAAATGGGCATCACCGATTACGGCCACCGCGGCGTGCCGAACGTCAGCCTCGGGGCACCCCTGTGCAGCAACGGCGCCTGGAACGCAGCCCATTTTTACAACCCAACCTACGACAAGCTGGTGGCCACCTATGTCGCAGCACTCGATCTGCACACCCAACGAGATGCCGCGCGGCAGATCCAGACGCTGCTGCTGGAGGAAACACCGGTTATTATCGCGTATTTCTACGATTTTCTGGTGGCGACAGGGCCTACGGTGACGGGGGTCAGTGTTGGCGCTATCTCGCAGTTGTTCTTGCAGGATGCGGCGGTTCAGTAAGAAAGGTCTTCTTTTTTGAAAAAAAGAAGCAAAAAACTTTTGATTGTTGGTGCCTAGCTCGCCGGCAGCGCACGCTCTTACTCCGCCCGCCGCCCCAGCAATTCCTGCACAAGCGCCGAGATGGCAGCCAGCTTGAAGGGTTTGCGCAGAAACGCATCGTAGCCTGCGATTCGATCGCCGATAACGTTTTCCGGCAGCGCACACATCATGGCAAACGGAATGTCGCGCAGATCGCTGCTCTCGCGAATGGCTTTCAGCAGGGCCGCGCCATCCATCACCGGCATCATCAGGTCGCTGATCACCAGGTCGGGCCTGGCTTCGGCCATGCGCTCCAGCGCATGCCGTCCGTTCATCGCGGTCAGCACACGATGGCCGTCATCCTGCAACAGCGCTTCCAGAAGTTCGCCGATGCCGAACTCGTCATCGACGACCAGGATAGTCGCCATTCACTCATCCCCCCGTCGTGTCGCCGGGCGAGCGTTGCCGGAAATTGTCCATCGCCCCGAAAGCAGTCACCAGAACGATCCCCCCTGGGCCGATTTCGAAGGCACGCAGCGTTGAATCGAACGCACTGCCGCGCAACTTCATCACCGATACATTTCGTTCCAGCCGGCCTGCGCGCTCAACGTGTCGTAGCAGGATAAGGTTTTCCGCAATCGGCGTGAGCGAGTCCACAGGCGCGCGATGTGTGGTACCAGGGACCTGCTGAATCTCCAGCGTACACAACGTTGTTACTCCCATGGCACGCAACTGGCCAGTTAAGGCGAGGAAGAAACGGGGCAATCGCTCGGCAGGCAGGGCCAGGCCTTCAAATCCCAACAGGCCGTCGATCACCACGCGCCGCACGCCACGGCGCCGCACATCGGCGAGCAGTTCGAAGGCAATCCTGTCGATCAGGCCTTCAGCCTGGCCATGCCAGGCAAACCCGATCACGCCATCGGCCACATGCGGCCCAAGGTCGGGCGCAAAGCCGCTGGCGCGCGCCAGCAGGTGATCGGGCGACTCATAGAAACTCACCATCAGGCCGGGTTCGGCCGGCGTGCTGCGGGCCAGGAAATTCAGCGCCAGGCTGGTTTTGCCCGCACCGGTCGGCCCCAGCACCACCGTGGATGAACCCGCCGGCAGGCCGCCGCCGAGCATCTGGTCCAGACCGGCAATGCCGGTGGCCAGGCGTGGGGCATCTCCCTGCGTGTTTTCGGCGGGGCTTGCCGCCGGCAAGGCTTCCGTGCGCGGCCAAACCATGATGCCGGCAGAGGTAATCTGCATGGCATGCCGCCCGGGCAGATGGTCGCTGCCGCGGAACTTGCGGACATGGATATCGCGTTCCATGCGCCAGCCATAGGTGGTCTCGCGCAGCGCGATCATGCCATCCACCATGGTGTGCTCGGGCCGCTGCTCGCTGGCTTCATCCATGTGGCCGGCGCTGGTGAGCAGGAACATCGTGCAGTCCGCTGCACTGGCCAGCATCTGCAATTCGTGGATGAATTTCTTCAGCTCCAGCTCGGTGGTGGCGTAAGCTTCTGCGGCCACCAGCCCATCCAGCACCAGGATGCCGGCGGCGTGCGCCATGATCTCGCGCCGCAACAGGGTCAGCAATCCGGCCAGGCCGTCGCGTTCCAGCAGTTGAAAGGCACTGACGTAGTGTATCTCGCGTGCAATCCGGCTTTGATCGCAGAAGGCAAGCTGGGCGAGATTGGCCAGAAGCCGGTCATGCTGCTCTGACAGGAGCGTGACATACAGGGCATGTCCGCCGGCGGCGGCATGGGCGTAGCAAATCTGATTGCTCAGGATGGTTTTGCCCGCGCCCGGCGCGCCGTGAATGATATAGATGCCGTTTCGCACGAAGCCGCCGCACAGCAGCGTGTCCAGCCCGCCGATGCCGCTGTACAGGCGGTCGGGGAGCGTGGAGGCAAGAGGCGCGGACGTGAGGGGGCCTGGCTCCCCTGGGCCGCTCGTGACTGTCATGGACTATAATCCCCCGGCGAGCTGGCTGAAATACGCGGTTTGGGCAATTCCGTCTCGGTGGCGTTCTGAAATGCCGGCTAGGCCGCCGGCGCTGCACATACTGCCGGCACGATTAGGGCGAAACAGGCACCTTGGCCAAGAAGGGCAGGCTCCGATCCGCGGCCGTCAAGGGCGGGTTCCCCAGCTTGCCCGCCTTCGCGACCGACCAGGATCAGTTGGCCGCCCATGGCCCGCGCCAATTGGCTGGAGAGCCACAACCCGATGCCGAGTCCGGGGGCCGCGCCATGTTGCCCGCGATCAAACAACCCGAATATGCGCGGTGCTACCTCCGGCGGCACCCCAGGCCCTTCATCCCGCACGAAAATGCATACCTCTCCCGTTCTTGTCATCCGCGCCCCAAGCCGCACCGGGCGGCCGGCACCGAACCTGAAGGCGTTGCTGAGGATGTGATCGAGCACCTGGCCTGCCGCGTCTTCATTCGCGAGCGCCGCAAGGCCCGGCGCGCACGAAAGATTGACCGCGCAACCCGCGCGGCGGGCTGCCTGGCTATGCCGGCCAGCGGCTTGATCGATCAATGCGCAGACGTCGACAGGCGCGGTTGCCAGCACCGGCAAGCCGGTGGCCATTTCCGAGACATCGAGCAAGGCCTGGCTGCGGCGTACGAAGGCCGCACAGGCACGTTCAACCATCTCCAGGCCGGCGTGGATCCGTGCGGCATCTGCCGACGCCACCACGCCGCGCAACCGCTCCACGGCCAGCAGAACCGGCGCCAGCTTGTTGCGCAGTTCCCGGCTGATGGAGGCGATCAGCGCATCGCGCGCGGCCAAGGCATCCGCCGCGTCGCGGGCGGCGGTTTCCGCGGCCAGCAACTCTTGCTCCAGCGCCGCAATCCGCCCGTTGGTGTCATTGGGCGGCTGATCCGCCGGTGTGGTCATGTCGTCACGCGGGGCATGAAGCGATCTGGGATCCCTGGGCATGGTCAGTCCGGTGCAGGCAGGGCAGCGGAGGATGTCCTCATAGCCGGGCGAGATGATTTTCCAAGATGGGGCTGTTGGCATGGCCAGCGGAAACTGTGCTGCCGTACTCGGGGAACAGCCCCCCGAGCCCGGCCTGGGTGGCGGGGCAGAGTCCGCGTTCGGTGATCAGGCCGGTGATCAGCCGGTGCGGCGTGACATCGAAAGCCGGGTTCGCGGCCGGGCTATCGGATGGCGTGACGCGCACTGTGGCGATGCCGCCATCCATGGCGCGGCCGGTCACGGTGGTGACTTCCGCGGCCGCGCGTTCCTCGATGGGAATGTCGCGCACGCCGTCGGCGATCGACCAGTCGATGGTGGAGGAGGGCAGGGCGACATGGAAGGGCACACCATTGTCATGCGCCGCGAGCGCCTTGAGGTAGGTGCCGATCTTGTTGGCGGCATCGCCGGTGCGCGTCACCCGGTCCGCGCCCACGATCACCAGGTCCACCTGGCCGTGCTGCATCAGGTGGCCGCCGGCGTTATCGGCAATGACCGTGTGTTTGACGCCATGTTTGCCGAGTTCGAAGGCGGTGAGTGCGGCGCCCTGGTTGCGCGGGCGGGTTTCGTCCACCCACACATGCACGTCGTGCCCGGCTTCGTGTGCCTTATAGATGGGGGAAAGTGCGGTGCCCCAATCCACGGTGGCGAGCCAGCCGGCGTTGCAATGGGTAAGGATGTTCACGGCGCGGCCGGGATTTCGCGTCGCGACATCGGCGATCAAGGGCAGGCCGTGGATGCCGATGGCTTCGTTCTGCTGCGCGTCCTCATCGGCGATGGCGCGCGCTTCCGCGTAGGCGACGCGCTCGCGATCCGCCGCGCGCGTGTTGCGCAGCACCGTGAGCATGCGCTCGAGCGCCCACCGGAGATTCACCGCGGTGGGGCGTGTGGCGCCGAGGGTGGCGGCGTCGCGTTCCATGGCCTCCGTGCTGCTATCGGCGTGAATACCCAGCGCCAGGCCGTAGGCGGCGACGGCGCCGATCAGCGGTGCGCCGCGCACCTGCATGCTGCGGATGGCGTGCGCGACTTCACGCACATGTGTCAGGCGCAGGATGTCGACGGACCAGGGAAGCCTGGTCTGATCGATGATGTGGACGGACCAGCGGTCGTGCTCGTCGAGCCAGACGCTGCGGTAGGGGGTGCCGTTGATCTTCATGAGTACTCCAAGAAAAAAGGCCAGGGGCTCTGCCCCCCATGCTTGAAGGATGGGACCCCGCTGGGGCCTGGAGGCCCCACACCCCCATCTGTTCGACCCGGAACGGGATCGCAGGGCGAAGCCGGGGTCTGGGGCCTTTCGGCC
>PKZM01000229.1 GCA_003133065.1 Acetobacteraceae bacterium | reverse complement strand
GCGCGCGCCGGCATAGATGGGCCGCAACACGGAGCCGAGCAGGCCGATGCGGCCCTGCGCCTCATGCACGGTGGCCACGCCGGCGGCGGCCAGCCCGGCAATCACCTCGGGCGCCGCACGGGGAATGTTGGTATGCACAACGGCCGCCATCGCCTCGCCTCGCAAGCTGGTTCACGTCATCAAACTGGCCCTGCGGCACAGGGCGCGCAATTTCGAATGGCAATCAGGGTATAAGGCAAGGCTAAGAAGGAAGATGTTCTTTTTTGAAAAAAAGAACCAAAAAACTTTTGCTCCTTTGCGTACGCTGCCGGCTAGGCGCGCCCCATAGGTAAAAGTTTTTTGCTTCTTTTTTTCAAAAAAGAAGGCCTTCCTTTCTCCCTATGCGCCTCAACCTCCGCCACCTCGAAGCCGCCACCATCATCGCCCGCCGCGGTGGCATCAGCGCCGCAGCGCCCGTGGTCAACCTCTCCCAACCCGCCCTCACCCAGGCCATTGCCAAGCTGGAAACCCAGCTCGGCCACGCGTTGTTCGACCGCCTGCCCACCGGCATGGTGCCCACCCCCGCCGGCGTGCTGATGCTGCCGCGCATTGAGCGGGCCATGGCGCTGCTGGCGGAGGCGGTGCGCCAGGTGCGCCGGCCCGGGCGGGCAGGGGGGGCACCACCCGCCCGGCTGATCACCATGGCGCAACTGCGTGCGGTGATCGCGGTGGAGCGTGCCGGCAGCTACGTGCTGGCCGCCGCTGCGGCGGGAGTATCGGAGCCAAGCCTGCATCGCGCCGCGGGCGAGTTGGAGGCCGTGCTCGGCACCCGGCTTCTGGAGCGTGATGGGCGAACTATCCGCGCCACCGCCGCCGCCCGCCGCTTTGTCCGCCCCGCCCGCCTCGCTTTGGCCGAGCTNNGTGGCCCTGTTCTGCGCCGCGCATCCGGCCGCGCGCCTGCGCATTCTGGAAGGGCCTTACGCCGAGCTTCTGGCGGGCTTGCGCGCCGGCGAGATCGACGTGCTGATCGGCGCCCTGCGCGAGCCGCTGCCGAGCCGCGACATTGCCCAGGAAACCCTGTTCGAGGACTGGCTGACCATCGCCGCCGCGGCGCGCCACCCCCTTGCCCGGCGCGGCGCCATCCCGCCCGCGGCAGCGCGCGCCTACCCCTGGGTGATGGCGCCCGCCGGCACGCCCTTGCGCGCGCGCTGGGAGGGCTGGTTCACCGCTGCCGGCCTTGCCCCGCCGGAGGTGGCGGTGGAATGCAGTTCCGTGGTCGCCATACGCGGCCTTCTGCTGGAGGGAGACTGGCTGACCCTGCTCTCGCCGGACCAGTTCCGCATCGAGCGTGAAGCCGGTCTTCTCGCGGCACTCGGGCCGCGGATCGAAGGCTCGCTGCGGCGCATCGGGCTGACCACCCGCGCCGATTGGCAGCCAACGCGGTTGCAGCGCGATTTCGTGGCGATGCTGCGGCAGGTGAGCGCCGCAAGACCTCCGGGAATCGAATAGGCGGTGGGGGANNCGTTTGTTGAAGGGTTTCGTGCCGCAGGCTGGCCCGAAGCGCGGCTGGCAGCCCTGCGCGCCTATGACCGCAAGACCGATTTTGCCGAAACCCGCGCCAGCCAGCAGGCACGTATGGCCCAGGCCGGCATCATGGCCGTTGCACACCCGGAAGCGGCGGTGCACGGGGCGCAGGCCGTGCTGTGCCTGGTGACGGCCGACCAGTCCGTGCACGCGGCCCGCGCGGCGGTGCCGCATCTGGCGGAAGGCGCGCTGTGGCTGGACATGAACAGCGTGGCGCCGCAGACCAAGCGCATCGCCGCGGCTTTGATTCATGCAGCCGGTGCGCGGTATGTGGATGTGGCGGTGATGGCGCCGGTGCGGCCGCAGCGCCTGGGCGTGCCATTGCTGGTGGCCGGGCCGCACGCGGAGGCCGGGCTGGCCGCGCTGCAAACCTTCGGCTTTTCCGGCCGCGTGGTGGGGGCGGCCGCCGGCGACGCTGCGGCGATCAAGATGATCCGCAGCATCGCCATCAAGGGCATGGAGGCGGTGGCCGCGGAGTGCGTGCTCTGCGCCACCGCGGCTGGCGTGGCGGATGAGGTTTTCGGCTCGCTGGAGCGCAGCAATCCGGAATTGCGCTGGCGGGATCGCGCGCTATACAGCCTGGAGCGCATGATGGTGCACGGGCTTCGCCGCGGCGAGGAAATGGAGGAAGCGGCTGCAACCGCCGCGGGGCTGGGCCTGGGTGGCACCATGGCGGCCGCAACCGCCGCGCTGCAGCACCGCATCGGCGCCCTGCGCGTGGCACCTCGCCCGGCGCTGGAAGATGCCGCCGCCGACCTGCTTGCCGCCTGGAAGGACCACACAGCGTGATCATCGACTGCCACGGCCATTACACCACCGCCCCCGCGCCGCATGATGGCTGGCGCGATGCGCAGAAGGCCGCGCTGAAATCCGGCGGCGACATCGATCCGAGCTATCCTGATATCTCCGACGACGAGATCCGTGAGTCGATCGAGAAGAACCAGCTCCGCCTGGCCCGCGAGCGTGGCGCCGATCTGACGATATTTTCGCCACGCGCCTCGGTGATGGGCCACCATATCGGCGATGCCGCGGTCAGCCGTGCCTGGACACGGCGCTGCAACGATCTGATCGCCCGCGTGGTGGGTCTGTACCCTGAGAATTTCATCGGCGTGGCGCAGTTGCCGCAATCGCCCGGCGTGCCGATCGCCGACAGTATCGATGAGCTGAAGCGGTGCGTGACGGAACTCGGCTTCGTGGGCTGCAACCTGAACCCCGATCCCTCCGGCGGCCACTGGACCGCGCCGCCGCTGACCGACCGCGCCTGGTATCCGTTCTACGAGGCGATGGTGGAGCTGGACGTGCCCGCCATGGTTCATGTTTCCGGCAGCTGCAATCCGAATTTCCACGCCACCGGCGCGCATTACATCAATGCGGACACCACCGCCTTCATGCAGTTTCTGCAAGGCGACCTTTTTGCCGATTTCCCGAACCTGCGCTTCATCATCCCGCATGGCGGCGGTGCCGTGCCCTATCATTGGGGCCGCTACAGGGGCCTGGCCGACATGCTGAACCGGCCGCCGCTGCGGCAGCATGTGATGCGCAACGTGTATTTCGATACCTGCGTATACCATCAGCCCGGCATCGATCTGCTGTTCCGGGTTATCGATATCGAGAACATCCTGTTCGGATCGGAGATGGTGGGCGCCGTGCGCGGCATCGACCCCGAAACCGGCAGGTATTTCGACGACACAAAACCGTATATCGAGGCGCTGGGCCTTTCTGATGCCGACAAGTCGCTGGTTTTCGAGGGCAATGCCCGCCGCGTGTATCCGCGCCTGGATGCCAAACTGCGCGCGCGCGGCCTATGAGCCAGGCTTTCACCATGGATGCGGACTGGCTGCCCTTCCATCCCGATCCCTCCCGGCCGCATTTCATTTTGCCGCCGGGCGCGGTGGATGCGCATTGCCACGTGTTCGGCCCCGGCGACGAATTTCCCTTCGCGCCGGAGCGCAAATACACGCCCTGCGATGCGAGCGCGGCGCAGTTGTTCGCGTTGCGTGATCTTCTCGGCTTTTCGCGCAACGTGGTTGTTCAGGCCACGTGCCATGGCGCAGATAATCGCGCCATGGTGCATGCGCTGCGCCAATCTGGCGGGCGTGCCCGCGGCGTTGCCACCATCCGGCCCGATTTTTCCGAAGAGATGCTGGCCGAGCTGCACGAGGCCGGTGTGCGCGGCGTGCGCTTCAATTTTGTCAAGCGCCTGGTGGACCCAAAGCCCGATGCACATTACCACCGCATCGCCGAGCGCATCGCATCACTCGGCTGGCACATCGTGATCTATTTCGAGCCCGCCGATCTGGAGGAACGCTGGGATCTGTTCACCAGCCTGCCCACACCGGTTGTGGTGGATCACATGGGCCGCCCCGATGTGCGCCTGCCCGCCGATGGCCCCGCCTTCGCGCGCTTCCTTCACTTCATGGAGGCGCATGAAACCGTGTGGTGCAAAGTGACCTGCCCGGAGCGCCTCACCCTGGCCGGCCCACCCTATGACGACGTGGTGCCTTTCGCGCGCCTGGTGACGGAGCGTTTTCCCGATCGTGTGCTCTGGGGCACCGACTGGCCGCACCCCAACCTCAAGGGCCACATGCCGGACGATGGCGCGCTGGTCGATTTCATCCCGCGTATCGCCCCAACGCCCGATCTGCAGCATCGCCTGCTGGTGGCCAACCCGATGCGGCTCTACTGGCCCGAGGAGAGTGCCCATGCCGGCTGAGAAGGACTATGACGATGTGCCCGGCACAACCGTGTTCGATGCCGAACGATCGCGCGCGGGCTACCATTTGAACCAGTTCTGCATGTCGCTGATGAAGGCGGAAAATCGTGAACGCTTCAAGGCCGGCGAGGAAGCCTATCTGGATGGCTGGAAACTGACGCCGGCGCAGCGCGCCGCCGTGCTGGCGCGCGATTACAACGCGATGATCGCCAATGGCGGCAACATCTACTTCCTCTCCAAGATCGGTGCGACCGACGGCAAATCCTTTCAGTATCTCGCGGCACTGATGACGGGAACTACGCAGGAGGAATACGCCGCCATGATGCTCGCCGGCGGCCGGCCAGCAGCCGGCAACACCAGCAAGAAGGCCCCGCCCACGGGCGCTGGGGGGGCCTGATCATGGCCCGCATTACCGCCGGCATCGGCTGCAGCCACGTGCCCGCCATCGGCGCGGCACTGGACAACGCACGCGATACCGATCCCTACTGGGTGCCGCTCTTCGCCGGGTTCGATCGCACGAAAGCCTGGATGGCGCAGGAAAAACCCGATGTGGTCATCCTGGTGTACAACGACCACGCAACCTCCTTCAGCCTGGAGATGATCCCCACCTTCGCGCTGGGCACCGCGGAGGAATTCGAGCCGGCCGATGAAGGCTGGGGCCCCCGGCGCGTGCCGGTGGTGCAAGGCGCGCCCGATCTGGCCTGGCATATCGCGCAATCGGTGATTCTGGACGAGTTCGATATCACCATCTGCAACAAGCTCGATGTCGATCATGGCCTGACGGTGCCGATGTCCTTGATGTTCGGGCAGCCGGAAGCCTGGCCGGTGCGGGTGATTCCGCTGGCGGTGAACGTGGTGCAATATCCGCCGCCCACAGGCAACAGGTGCCTCAATTTCGGCCGCGCCATCCGCCGCGCGGTGGAAAGCTTTCCCGAAGGCCTGAACGTGCAAATATGGGGCACCGGCGGCATGAGCCACCAGTTGCAAGGCCCGCGCGCCGGTTTGATCAACCGCGAATTCGACACGGCTTTCCTCGACCGGCTGACCAGCGATCCGATCGGCCTCTCCAGGATGCCGCATATCGACTATATCCGGCAGGCCGGATCGGAAGGTATTGAACTGGTGATGTGGCTGATCATGCGCGGTGCGCTGGGCGAGGAAGCGCGCGAACTGTTCCGGTTCTATCACGTGCCGGCATCCAATACCGCGGTGGGCCATATCGTGCTGCGCCCCGCCGATTTCGTGGAGGATTGAGAGAATGGCTGAACCAATCAGGATTGCCCTGGCCGGCGCCGGCGCCTTCGGCATCAAACATCTGGACGCGCTGCGCCAGATCGATGGCGTATCCATCACCTCCATCATCTCCCGCCGCATTGATCAGGCGGAGGAAGTGGCCGCCAAATACGGCGCCCCGCATGCCGGCACGGAACTGGAGGAAGCGCTGGCGCGTGATGATGTGGATGCGGTGATCCTGTGCACGCCCACGCAGATGCACGCCGCCCAAACCATCGCCTGCCTGAAAGCCGGCAAGCATGTTCAGGTGGAAATCCCGCTCGCCGATAGCCTCGCGGATGCCGAGGCGGTGCTGGCGGCGCATGAGGGCAGCGGTCTCGTGGCGATGGTGGGCCATACGCGGCGCTTCAATCCCTCGCACCAATATCTGCACAAGCGCATCGTCGCCGGCGACCTCGCCATTCAGCAGATGGATGTGCAAACCTACTTCTTTCGCCGCACCAACATGAACGCGCTGGGCGCGCCGCGCTCCTGGACCGACCATCTGCTGTGGCACCATGCGGCCCATACCGTGGATCTGTTCGCTTATCAGACGGGGGCACCCATCGTCGCCGCGCACGCCATGCAGGGGCCGATCCATCCCACGCTCGGCATCGCCATGGACATGTCCATCCAGTTGCGCAGCCAAACCGGCGCCATCTGCACGCTTTCGCTCAGCTTCAACAACGATGGCCCGCTGGGCACCTTCTTTCGTTATATCTGCGACAACGGCACCTTCATCGCGCGCTACGACGATCTGGTGGATGGGCGCGAAAAGCCGATCGACGTGTCGCAGGTGGATGTGTCGATGAACGGGATCGAGCTGCAGGACCGGGAGTTTATCGCGGCGATCCGCCAGGGACGGGAGCCCAATAGCTCCGTGCAGCAGGTGCTGCCATGTTACAGGACACTCGATACTCTGGAGAAATCGTTGAAGGAGTAAGGAAGAATGTTCTTTTTTCAAAAAAAGAACCAAAAAACTTTTGTCCCTTTGCGCGCGCTGCCGGCGAGGTGCACCTAAATAGATAAAAGTTTTTTGCTTCTTTTTTTCAAAAAAGAAGAATTCTTACTCTTCCTTCGGCCACCGTCGATGCATCCAAAGCCAGCTCTCCGGCGCCGCCCGTATCCACCGTTCCAGCACATCATTGATCGTTTGGGTTAGCGCCAGCACGTCCGCCGCGCGATTGCCGCTGTCCGGCAATGCGAGCGGCGGTTCCACGATCAGTTTCAGCCGCGCCGGCCCGATGCGTTGCGCCAGCGCCGGCACCACAGGGCAGCGGAAATGTAGCGCGAAGCTGGCCACGGCGGGCGCGGTCATGGCCGGCAGACCGAAGAAGCTGGCCTGCACGCCGTCGTTCAGTTTCTGATCCACCAGCATGGCGAGATATCCGCCGCCGCGCAGGTGCATCATCGCCTGGCGTGCGCCGCGGGCGCCTTTCGCAAACAGCTTCAGCTCCGCCCCGGTTTCGCTGCGGCGCAGCCTGGCGATCAGCGCGTCGATCAGGGTGTTGTCGGCGGCGCGGTAGAGGCTGGCGCAGGGCATGCCGTATTTTTCGGAAGCGCGCGGCAGGATCTCCCAGTTTCCGATATGGCCTGAAAAGAAGATCGCGGGTCCGCCGCGGGAAGCCAGGTCGTGCAGCACGTGCTCCCCATCCACTTCCCACCCTGGTCCAGGGCCTGCGTTCTGGGCAAGCCGCGCCATGTGGGGAAATTCCCCGGCCGTTCGCCCCAGCTGTTCCCATGCGCCGCGCACCACGCGCCGGCGCCCCGCTGCATCCAGCGCCGGCAGCGCGCGCCGCAAATTGGCGTGGGCCACACGGGATACCGGCAGCAGCGGCCCCAGCCGCGCCGCCACGCCGCCCGCGAGGTTGGAGGCGGCGGCCGGCGGCAACGCGCCCAGCAGCTTCAGCAGGCTGCCCACCAGCAGCGCCTCCCCCCGCATGGCGAGAGTCAAAGGGCCGCCCCCATGGCCAGCGCCTCGTCCAGAAGCCTCTCCAACGCCGCTTCATCCGCCCAGCCGAGCGAGACACCAACCGCGGTGATGCCCTGGCACAGCTCCGGCCCGATCCGGGCTGCATCCTTCGGCGTCGTCACCGGCCGCGCGTGCAGTTGCACGGCCAGGCGATGCAATTGCGCCAGTTCGGCGCTGCTGTACACGTGGTGATCGGGAAACGGCAGCCGCGCCGCCAGTTCGATGCCGGCCTGCGCCAGCATGGCAAAAAACTTCTCCGGCCGCCCGATGCCGGCGAATGCCACAACGCGGGTATCGGCCAGCATTGCGGCTTGCGGCCCCGGCACCAGATGCGCCCGCAGCACGGGCAAGCGCGCAGGCAATTTCCCCCGCGCGCTTGTCATGTCATCGCCAATCAGCACCGCGGCGGCGGCGCGGGCGGCGGCTTCGCGCACCGGCTCGCGCAGCGGCCCCCCAGGCAGAACGCGCCCGTTGCCGAAACCCGCTTGCCCATCGATCACCAGCAGGCTTGCGGTTTTTTCCAGCGTCGGGTTCTGCAACCCGTCATCCATGATCAGGGCGCCTGCCCCGGCCGCCACCGCCAGGCGCGCGGTCGCGGCTCTATCCCTGCCGCACCAGGTGGGGGCGCAGGCGGCCAGCAGCAGCGCCTCGTCGCCCACGTCCGCCGCACCGTGCAACGCCGGATCCACCCGCACCGGGCCGCGCAGCGATCCGCCATGGCCGCGCGTGAGCAGATGCACGCTTACCCCTCGCGCGCGCAGCCGCTGCGCCAGATCCAGCACCAGCGTCGTTTTCCCCGCGCCGCCCACGCCCGCATTGCCGCAGCAGATCACCGGCACCGGCGCCCGCCACCCCGCCCGCGCCACACGCCGCCGCGTCACCCCCGCCACCACCACCGACGCCGGCCACAACACCCACCCGCCCGATCCCCCAAAGCGCCAGAACGCCGGTTGCGCCCCCCAAACAGACAAAAGTTTTTTGCTTCTTTTTTTCAAAAAAGAAGCCTCTTTCTTTTCCGCTCCGCGGAGGGCTTCTTTCTTGAAAGAAAGAAGCAAAGAACTTTTACCCATGGCGTGTCGTCAACGCGGCAAGGCGAGTGGCCAAAAGAGAGGGCAGCTCCAAGTTCGCAGAGGTGGCGGCCAGCCCGGCCGATGAAACCGCCGCCAGCGCCGCGCGGTCACCAAGCATCCGGCTCACCCACGCCACAACGCCCGCGGCGTCCGCCACCACCTCCAGCGCGCCGGAACCCCGCAGCCGCCCCACCGCATCCTCAAAATTCTGCATCGCCGGCCCGCACGCCACGGCACAGCCCAGCATTGCCGGCTCCCACGGGTTCTGCCCGCCGCCGGCGCCGAAACTCTTGCCCATCAGCACGATCGGAAAACATCGGTACAACAGACCCAGCTCCCCCATCGTATCGCCAATCCACACGCCACCCTGAGGCGGATCCGCCCCCTGGCTGCGCCGCGCAGCGCCAAACATCGCGGCCAGCGCTGCACCCCGCTCCGGATGGCGCGGCACGATCGCCGTCAGCAGGCCCGGATGCCGTGCCGCCAGCGCCTGATGCGCCGCTGCAATCACCGCATCATCGGCNNACCGATTCGGCCGCCGCCCCCAAGCCCCCCAACCGTTCGGCGTCCGCGTCGGATTGCGCGGCAACAAACGCGAACCCGCCCAACAGATGCCGGGCAAATCCCGGCGCCCGCGCCCAGCGTGCGGCGCTGCGTGCGGAAAGCCTTGCATTGATCAGCGCCGCCGGAATGTCCCGCCGCCGGCATGCCTCAAGCATGTTCGGCCAGATTTCGCTCTCCAGGAAGCACGCGGCATCCGGGCGCCAATGGTCCAGAAACCGCGCTACCCACCCCGGCACGTCCAGCGGCACAAACCTGTGCAGCACACGCCCGCCCAAGCCCAACTCCGGCAGGCGCGCCGCCAGCAACCGCGCGCTCGTCACCGTGCCGGTGGTGAACAGCGTGGTGATGCCCTCCGGCAGCGCCGACAGTACCGGCAGGGCGGAAACCGCCTCGCCAACACTCGCCGCATGCAGCCACAGCAGCCTGCCCGATGGCCGCACGCTCGCATCAATCCCGAAGCGCTCGGCCAGGCGCGCGGGTATTTCCCGCCCCCGTGCCGCACGCCGGCGCAGCATCAGGCGCAGCGCCGGCGCCGCTGCACTGGCCGCCGCCGCCCACGCCATGCCGGCGGGCTGGCGGCTCAGCGCCGGCATAGCGCATCTGCCCGCTCGGCCGCTGCCGTCAGCGCCGCCTCGATCCGCGGCAGCGCCACGCCCACTTCGCCCCGTGGCACCATGATCGGCGGCATGCATACAAGGGCGCCGCGGCCGAAGGGCAGCGGCAACACCATCCTGTCCCAACTGCGCAGCGTGATCCGATGGCGCGTCTGGCCGGAGGCGGCCACCACCGGTGCCTGCGCCATTGCGCCCAATTGCGCCGTGCCGGGTGCTGCCATGCGGCGCGGGCCGCGCGGACCATCCGGTGTGATCACGACCGCATCGCCCGCTTGCAGCGCGCCGAGCAAGGCGCGCAACCCCGCCGCACCCCCGCGATCGCGCAACGGCCGCCCCGGCTTGCCGGTGCCAGTGGAACCGTACACCAGCCGCACCCCAAAGCGTCCCATCACGCTGCCCAAAAGCCGACCATCCCGGTGCCGGCTGGCGAGCACAGCGGCGCGCCGATCCGGATTGGCGCGCATCGCCATCATCCACAAGGCGGGCATCAGTGGTAGCCGTTCGTGCCAGAATGCCACGATAACCGGCCCCTCCGCCAAATATGGCGCGATATGCGTGCCGCCCTCCAGCGTCCAGCGCGTGCTCCGCAAAGCAAGATCGATATACAGCCCAAGCATCCGCGCCAGGGCAAGCTGCACCCGTCGGCCGTGGAAGAGGGTTTTGATCAGCCTGCCGCCGAACATCTGATGGCTTTCACGCGCCGCGCGGTAGCACGCGTGGCGATGCGCCGCCAGAAGGAAGGTTTTGGTTCAGGGGCAGCGCCCCTGACCTTAGGGCCCGTTCGACAATAACTGNNGCGGCATCTTTGTCGGCGTGCCGACGCACTTATTTGCCGACGATGCCTTAGGTTCCCGCGGGCCGTGACCCTGGCGGCGGCTCACGATTTCGTAACACATTCCAGCTATTCCGGTTTCGCAGCGAAATGGCTGCGGATCGAACGGAACATGAACCGATGCGGCGCCTGACCCTGCTCATTGCCACGCCCTTTCTCATCGATGTGTTCGTGGCCTGGGCGCTGGGCGCGGGGGCATCCTCGCCCCCGCCCGCCGGTGTTACGCTGCCATCGGCCCTAGGAGCTGTGCCGGGTCCGATTGCGCGCCCCGTGGCGGCGCCGTCACCCCGCTTCCAAATCGTTGGCCGGGAGGGGTATGGCGGCGGCGCCCCCTGACAAGCGGCGGCGCCTCCCCTATCGTCTGCGGCTCACATCCAAGGGTGGCTGCCGCCAATGCGTTTCTCCTATCTGGTCTGCGCCGCCGCTGTCACCAGCGCCTTGATCGGGGCACCCCGCGCCTGGTCCGATACACTGCCCGATCCGCTCGCCGTTTTTGCCCCGTTCAGCCCACCCACCCCGCCCGGCCAAACCCGTTCGGCCGGCGGGGTGCCCGGACCCGCCTATTGGCAGAACCGCGCGGATTACACGATCGATGCCCGGATAGACCCCGTCAGCAAAACCCTCGTCGCCACCGAAACCATCACCTACACCAACAACAGCCCGGACGCGCTGGATGTGCTGTGGATCCAGCTCGACCAGAACATCTACCGCCGCGATTCCCGCGCCGCCTTCATGCCGCGCTACCATCCCCCCGGCGTGCCCAAGAACCTGGTTTTCTCCACCGACGGCTATCAGATCGAGAGCGTCTCGGTGGACGTTTCCGGCCATGCAAGCGTGCCGGCCACGCTGGTCAGCGACACGCGCCTGCAGCTCCGCCTGCCCACGCCGTTACCCGCCCACGGCGGCACCATCCGCATTCACATTGCCTACCAATATACGGTGCCCGGCGAATGGGGCGGCCGCACTGCCGTCACCGACAGCAAGAACGGGCCCATCTACGAAATCGCCCAATGGTTCCCCCGCATGGCGGTGTACGACGATCTGCGCGGCTGGGATACGCTGCCTTATCTCGGCGCCGAATTCTATCTCGAATATGGCGACATTGATTATGCCGTCACGGTGCCCTGGAACTACATCGTCGCTGGCTCAGGCGCCCTGCAGAACCCGCAAACCGTGCTCACCGCCGATCAGCGCTCCCGATTGGCGAAGGCGGCTGCCAGCGACGCGACCATCATGATCCGCACGCCCGCCGACGTGACGGACCCAGCCTCGCGCCCTACACGCAACGGCGTGCAGACCTGGCATTTTCATATGGCCCACACACGCGATGCGGCATTCACCGCTTCGCCAGCCTTTGTGTGGGATGCCGCCCGCATCAACCTGCCGGGCGGCGCGCATGCGATGGCCATGTCCGTCTATCCGGTCGAGGCGGTCGGCGCGCAACAATGGAACCGCTCAACGGAATACGTGAAATTCGCCATCGAGCATTTCTCCGCCCGCTGGTTTACCTATCCCTGGCCGGTGATGGTCAATCTTGGCGGCCACGGCGCCGGCATGGAATATCCGGGGATCGTGTTCGACGACATGCATGATACGGGCAAGGACCTGTTCTGGATCACCACGCACGAGGTCGGCCATAGCTGGTTCCCCATGATCGTCGGCAGCAACGAACGCCGCGATGCCTGGATGGACGAAGGTTTCAACACGTTCATCGATGTGTATGCATCGGATGCCTTCAACCACGGTGAATACGCACCAAAGCGCGATCCCGAGTATGCCGAACACGGCGGCAATCCGGCGGACGAGATCCTGCCGATCCTGGCCGACAAGACCGGCCCGGTGATCATGGACCCCCCCGACCTCATCAGCGAAAAATACCGCCACGCCATCAGCTATTTCAAACCCGCCTACGGCCTGGTGCTGCTGCGCGAACAGATCCTCGGCCCCGCCCGCTTCGATGCCGCCTTCCGGCACTACATCGCCGCCTGGGCCTACAAACACCCCGATCCATCGGACTTTTTTCGCCTGATGAGCAGCGAAGCCGGCGAGGATCTCGGCTATTTCTGGCGTGCCTGGTTCTTCAACAACGCGACCCTGGATCTCGCCATCGGCGCCGTATCCACCATCGATGGCGATGCGAGCAAAGGCCTCCAGGTGCAGGTGATCGACCGAGATCCGCTCGTGCTGCCGTCGACGCTGGAAGTGCGCTACACTGACGGCACATCGCTGCGCGTCCGCGTGCCCGTGGAAGCTTTCTTCAAGAGCCCGACCGCATCTTTCATCCTGCCGACAACAAAGCCGGTCAAGGATGTGACGATCGATCCAGACCACGTGCTGCCGGATCGGGATCGTGGGAATAATGTGGGGAGGCCGTAAGGAAGGAAGGGTCGTCTTTTCGACGAAAAGAAGCAAAAGATTTTTCGCGGGCTGTCGCCGACTCTCCGGAAGCGAAACCCAGCGGACAAAAGTTTTTTGGTTCTTTTTTTTCAAAAAAGAACAGTCTTCTTCAACCATTTTTTATCGTCATATGCTGGACGACGCGCAGCGCGCACCACCGGCGCGTGACACTGTCACCTGACAACGCCGGTTCGTATCTGCTTAGAGCGCCTTTCAAAACCTGCCCTGGC
>PKZM01000007.1 GCA_003133065.1 Acetobacteraceae bacterium | reverse complement strand
CCGATCCTGCGGCAAGCTTTCCAGACCGCTGACAATTCTTAGCCTGAAAGGCACTGTCATGAAGACCATCGGATACGCCGCGCACGAAGCGGCTGCCCCTCTCGCCCCATTTGATTTCGAGCGCCGCGCGCTGCGGCCGGACGATGTCGCGATGGAGGTGCTTTATTGCGGCATTTGCCACACGGATTTGCACCAGGCCCGCAATGACTGGGGCCGAGGCACTTACCCGATGGTGCCTGGCCATGAAATCATCGGCCGGGTGACTCAGGTGGGCAGGGATGTAAAACTTTTTGCTATTGGGGATCATGTTGGTGTGGGCTGCATGGTCGATAGCTGCCAGCATTGCGACCAGTGCCGGAAAGGCGAGGAACAGCTTTGCCGCCAGGGCAATACGCCGACTTATAATGGCCGCGACCGCCTCACCTGTGAGCCCACCTATGGCGGCTATTCCAAACATCTGGTGGTCCGCGAGGCGTTCGCATTACGCGTGCCGGACGGGTTGGATTTGTCGCGCGCNNGACAAACGCGCCGACGCGCTCGCCCTCGGCGCCGACCGGTTGCTCGTCTCCACCGACGCCGCCGCGATGGCGAACGCGGCAAACAGTTTTGATCTGATCATCGACACGGTGCCTGTGAAGCATGATGTCAACCCCTACATGCCACTGCTGGATGTTGACGGAACGCTCGTGCTGGTTGGCCAGATTGGCCCGTTGGCCGAGCCGAGCACCGTCCCCCTCATCATGGGCCGCCGGCGGATCGCCGGCTCACCCATCGGCGGCATCGCCGAGACTCAGGAGATGCTGGATTTCTGCGCCAAGAAAAACATCCTGCCGGATTGCGAGATGATCCGGATGGATCAGATCAACGAAGCGTTCGAGCGCATGGATCGCTCCGATGTGCGCTACCGCTTCGTGATCGACATGGCATCCCTGCCAGCGCTGGAGGCCGTTTGATGCGGATCGGCATTATCGGCACCGCCTGGCTGGGCGGCACGGTTGGCCGGGCGTGGGTGGCGGCCGGGCACGACGTGATGTTTTCATCGCGCCATCCTGAAAGTTTTGCTGGCATGGTGTGCGAGCTTGGGCGGCGCGCGTCAGCCGGCACGGTGGCCGAGGCTTTGACGTTCGGAGAGATCGTGCTGATCGCGGTGCCCTACAGCGCCCTGCCGCAACTGGGGCGCGATCATCACGACGCGCTGGCTGGCAAAATCATCCTCGATGCCTGCAATCCGTACGCGCCAGACCCCGCCGCGTTTCGGCGAGAGATCGAGATGGCAGGTGTTGCCGAGTTCTCGGCAAAATATCTGCCGGGTACGCGGCTGGTGCGCGCCTTCAGCGCGGTCGATGCGACCGCGGTTGAAGCGTCGGCTGCCGGTCAGGGCGCTAAGCTCGGCGTGCCGCTGGCGAGCGATGATGCCGAAGCCATGCAAATTGCCGAACAACTGGTTCGCGATGCCGGTTGCGAGCCGGTGGTGGTGGGCGACCTCGCCGCCGCGAGACGTTTCCAGCGGGGTGGCCGTGGCTTCCGGGCAAATACGAATGCGGCAGCGCTGCGGCGCAAACTGGAGCTGGTAAAAGCCGCCTGAGAAATTAGCGACCTTCCGCCAAGCCGGCTGTCGCCGGATGAGTGATCGGCGGCGCCGAACTGAGCGCCCAGGCGCATAGCGCACTCCCGATGCCCAACAGCGCGATCACCCAGCCCATAGGCCAGGGCGTTCCATCGGCAAAGGCGCCGACGAGGGCTGAACCAGCGATGCCCATGCCATACTGCATGGCGCCGACCAGCGCCGAGGCCGCCCCGGCACGGGCTGGGAAAAATCCCAGCACGCCGGCGATGGAATTGGCGACGATAAATCCAGTCACGCCAATGAAGACAAACAGCGGCAAAGCTAGGCCGGCCAGCCCGCCCCATCCTGTGCGCGCATCAATCGCGAGCAGGATGGCGCCCAGCGCCGCGCCACTTGTGCCCGCGCGCAGCAGAACGGCGATCCCGACTCTTGTTACCAACCGTGCGTTGATGAGATTGGCCGCCATGATGCCGATGATGCCGGCGCCAAACAGGATGCCGTAAAGCGACGGACTCACACGGTAGAAGCTGATAAAGGCAAATGGCGAACCGGCGATATAGGCGAACATGCCGCCATAAAAAAATCCACTGGCGCCTGCATGGAGCATCAGTTGGCGGTGCCGCAGAAGCGTCACATAAGCGGCCATCGCGCGGCCAAGCGGCTCGCGGTTGCGCCGCGTTGGCGGCAGCGTTTCGGGTAGAACGAATAACGCGCTGAGGGTCATTGTGCCGATCCCCACCAGCGTCCAGAAAATCGCGCGCCAGCCGGCCAGCGCCAGAATCTGCCCGCCCAGGCTGGGCCCAAGCAACGGGGCGATGGCCATCACCGTGAGCAGCGTGGAGAGCATCCGCGCGGCGTGGTCGCCTTCATATAAATCGCGCACCATCGCGCGGCCGAGGGTGACACCAGCGCAGGCCCCCACCGCTTGCACCACCCGCCAGCCTACCAGCGCCGGCGCGCTCGCCGAAAGCGCGCAACCGGCAGAGCCGATGATGAACAGCACCAGCCCGATGGCGACCGGACCACGCCGCCCATAGCGGTCGCTGATCGGTCCCCACAATAACTGCCCTAGGCTGAAGCCGATAAGGTAGCCTGAGACTGTCAGCTCAATGGCACCAGCATCCGCGTGGAGCGTCCGCCCCATCGCCGGCATCGCAGGCAGGTACAAATCAGTCGAGATCGACGCGAAGCCCATCAACACGCTTAAAATCGCCAGCACGTGCCAGCCGGCCTCGCGATGTTGGGTCACCGGTTGACGTTCCGCTGCAGATGCGCCGGGTATCGGTCGCCCTGCACGGTCACTTCCGCTAGCGCTATGGCGATGTCGGCCAGATCGCCCGCTGTCAGTTCCACGCTGGCGGCACCGAGATTCTCCTCCAACCGGTGCAGCTTGGTGGTGCCGG
>PKZM01000186.1 GCA_003133065.1 Acetobacteraceae bacterium | reverse complement strand
GATGGCGGCCCCCCGCAGGACCATAATTTCACCGTCAAAGGCGCCAAGGCCGTGGGCGATGGCGATGTGTCCCTGCGGCAATTGATGGCGCTATGCCTGGAGGAAAACGACCGGCGGTTTGCCGGTTACGATCGCCGCTTGCGGCGGCCGACGACAATGCCGTGGCTGACGCGGGTGGCGTTGAAAGTCTTAAGAAAGTAAGTCTTCTTTTTTTAAAAAAAGAAGCAAAAAACTTTTCACTGCTTGGGTGTGTGGTGAACGAAACGCCCGTCCTTATAGCGAATGTCAGGCTGATCGATCCGGGGGCGCAACTCGATCGGCCGGGGGAGCTGTTGATCCGGGATGGGGCAATCCTGGATCTGGGCCAGGGCCTAGGGCGGCCGGATGGGGTGGACATCATCGACGGCCAGGGCGCCATCCTTTGCCCGGGGCTGGTCGATATGCGCGTGGCGCTGGGCGAACCCGGCTTCGAATACCGCGAGACCATCGCCTCCGCCGCACAAGCCGCAGCCGCGGGCGGCATCACCACGCTCGCTGCCCTACCCGATAGCGCGCCCGCCATCGACGATCCGGCGCTGGTATTTCTGCTGCGCAGCCGCGGCGAGGCCACCGGCAGCCTTACCATCCTGCCCTACGCCGCCGTCACCCGCGGCTGCCGGGGCGAGGAAATGGCCGAACTTGGGCTGCTGCGGGAAGCCGGCGCCGTGGCCTTTACCGACGGCAAACGCGCCATCGCCAACACCCAGCTGATGCGCCGCGTGCTGAGCTACGCCCGCGCCTTCGGCGGCCGCATCATCCAGCATCCGGAGGAACCTTCGCTCGCCGAAGGCGGGGCGGCCACCGAGGGCGAACTGGCCACACGCCTCGGTCTGCCCGGCATCCCGCGCGAGGCCGAAGCCATCCTGATCGCACGCGATATCCGCCTTGCCCGGTTGACCGGCGGCGCGCTGCATTTTGCCCATATCTCCACCGCGGAGGCCGTCACCCTCATCCGCCGCGCCAAGGATGAGGGGCTCGATGTCACGTGCGACACCGCGCCCCCGTATTTCGACCTCAACGAAGGGGCCATCGGCGACTACCGCACGTACGCCAAACTCTCGCCGCCGCTGCGCCCGGATTCCGACCGCCAGGCCATCGCCGCCGCGCTGGTCGATGGCACGATTGATGCCGTGGCCTCCGACCACCAGCCGCGCGATGCCGACGACAAACGCCTGCCGTTCGCGCAGGCGACGTCCGGCGGTGCGGGTCTTGCGACGCTGCTTGCCGTGACGTTAGCGCAGGTGCATGGCGGGCAACTGAGCCTGCCGCACGCGATCGCCCTGCTCACCTGCCGCCCCGCGCGGCTGCTTGGCGTGCCCGCCGGCACGCTGGCGCGCGGCGCCCCCGCCGATCTGTGCCTTTTTCACCCGGAGCGCATCTGGCAGGTGCAGGCCGGCAAGCTGCCCGGCAAGGCGCAGAACACGCCCTTCGATGGCCGCGCCCTGGAAGGCCGGGTGCTGGGCACCTGGAAAGCCGGCAGGCGCGTGTTCGGATGAGCCCGCTCTGGCAAGGCGAGGCGACCAGCTTCGCCACCGCCGCGATCGCCTATCTGCTCGGTTCCATCCCGTTCGGCCTGATCCTCACGCGCCTCGCGGGCTTGGGCGATATCCGCCAGGTGGGCTCCGGCAATATCGGCGCGACGAACGTGCTGCGCACCGGAAGGCGGGGTCTCGCCGCCGGCACCCTGATCCTGGATGCCGCCAAGGGCGCGCTCGCCGTCCAAATCGTCGATCTCGCCTTCGGCCCCGTCTGGATGCCGCTGGCCGCCATCTTCGCGGTCGTGGGCCATTGTTTTCCGGTCTGGCTGCGCTTTCGCGGCGGCAAGGGGGTGGCGACCGGCCTGGGCGTGTTGCTGGCGCTGGACTGGCGGATTGGGCTGGCCGCCTGCGCCGTCTGGCTCGCCGTGTTCGCGCTCACCCGAATCAGCTCTGCTGGCGCGCTCTCGGCATTCGCCGCTTCCCCCATCCTCGCCGCTCTGTTCCTGCCGCATCTGTGGTTCATCGCACCGCTCGCCATCGCCGCCCTCATCTTCTGGCGCCACAGGGCCAATATCGCGCGGCTGGGCGCCGGCACCGAGCCCAGGTTCGGCCGCAAGCCGTGAGCGATCCGGTGCTGGACAGGCTGCGTCTGGCCCGCACCGAGGGTGTCGGCCCCGTCACCTACCGCCGCCTGCTGGCCCAGTTCGGCAACGCCGCCGATGCCATCGCCGCGCTGCCCGATCTCGCCCGGGCCGGCGGCCGCGCCGATGCCCCAAAAATCCCCTCGCTGAAGGAGGCCGCGCGTGAGCGCGATCGCCTTGCGAAGCTCGGCGCCCATCTGCTGTTCATCGGTGAGCCTGCCTACCCCGGCCTGATGGCGCTGCTGCCCGATCCTCCGCCGGTGCTGGCGGTGCTCGGCAGTCTGGCGGCGCTGAATGGCCGCGCCGTGGGGCTTGTCGGCGCGCGCAATGCCTCGGCCAACGGCATGAAAATGGCTGAGTCGCTCGCTGCCGACCTGGCTGCCCAGAACCTGGTCGTCGTCTCCGGCATGGCGCGCGGGATCGATGCGGCCGCCCATACCGGCGCGCTGCATGTAGGTGTCACCGTAGCCGCCGTCGCCGGCGGCCTCGATCAGCCCTACCCGCCCGAGCACGCCGATCTGCAGGCACGCATCGCAGAACGGGGCGCCGTGATCACCGAGGCGCCGCTCGGCACCGCCCCGCAAAGCCGGCATTTCCCACGCCGCAACCGCATCATCGCCGGGCTTTCGCTAGGCCTCGTGGTGGTCGAGGCGGCACTGCGCTCCGGCAGCCTGATCACGGCCCGACTCGCGCAGGAGGCCAATCGCGAGCTTTTCGCCGTGCCTGGCTCGCCGCTCGATCCCCGCTGCCGCGGCTCCAATGACCTGATCCGCCAGGGGGCGCATCTGACGGAAAGTGCCGACGACGTGCTCGCCAACCTGCCGGACGATCCCCGCGCGCTCGGCCTCGCCCGATCCCCGCTCTTCGCCCGCGACGCCGGCCAGGGGTTTGCCCATGAGCCAGGCGTGTGGGATGGCCCGCCCGAGCCGGAACTTGATCTGGGTCCAGTCCAGACCAAATTGCTGGCGCTGCTGAGTGCCTCGCCCACCGATATCGACGAGCTGATTCGCCGCTGCGGCTTTCCAACCCAGGCTGTGATGGCGGCGCTGATGCAACTGGAACTGGCCCTGCGGGTGGAATATCTTCCCGGTAACCGGGTGGTGCGGATCGGGTAGCTTCTAACCGGTTGAATTGACCCTGCGCGCAAAGCGCCGCAGACTTGAGTAATGCTGGACATCCAAACATTGGCACTGAACGCCGCGCGTCAGGCGATCGGACCGGAGGCCATTCGTGACGTGCGTATTGAGTCGACGCTCGACGCGCTGGACCGGCCAGCTTACCAGTTTATCTACCTCATAGATCGTGCGCGCACGGATGTTGAACCCGGCATGACTTCGATCAAGCTGCGCATCGCCCTGCTTGATGCCCTTGAAGCCAATCAGGACAGCCACACACCCATTGTCGGCATTTTGGACCAGCAGGATTGGGACAGAACGCTGCGTGCTTGAACCGGGTGCCCTGATCATCCTGTCGCGCCGACTCGTGAGGGATGCGGCCCGCGAAGCTGAAACCGTAATTCGCGATGCCTACCTGCGACGTGCTGTCTCAACAGCGTATTACGCCGTTTTCCATATGCTGATTCAGGCCGCGACGGATCGCTTCATCGGCTCGGGGCATTTGCACACGCCGACGGCCTGCATTTTGTACCGAGGTTTCGACCATCGGACCATGCGCACCGTGTGCGAGGACCTGCAGAAACCGACGATCAAGGATAAATATAAGCAACTATTGCGCCGGACCGCCGTCAGCCCGTCGATGCGCCAGTTTTCCGTCTCCTTTCCTGCGCTCCAGGATCATCGGCATGCTGCGGATTACGATCCCCAGGCAAAGCTGGAACCCTCGCAAGCATCGGAAATCGTGGACGAAGCCGTCAAATGCATGCTGGCGTTCGGCAGTGCGGACACCGGCGAGCAAGCCGATGTCCTTGCCCTGTTGCTGGTCGGCGCCAGAGGCTGACTCTGCCAAACAAAAAACAGCTCTCCCGGCGGCTTCATGACCATGAAATAGCCCTCCCGCGCCACATCGGCTTGACTTTCTCCGCCCCGCCTCCGTAAGCGCAGAGGCGGGGTTGCACCCGCTGGTTGAATTCAGGACAACAATGACAGACGTCGTCGTCGTAGAGTCGCCCGCCAAGGCCAAGACAATCAACAAATACTTGGGCGACCGGTTCACCGTGCTGGCGAGCTTCGGCCATGTGCGCGACCTGCCGCCCAAGGATGGCTCGGTCCGCCCGGATGACAATTTCGCCATGGATTGGGAGGCCGACGAGCGCGGCTCCCGGCAGGTTGCGGCCATCGTGAAGGCGCTGAAGGGCGCGCGTACCCTCTATCTCGCCACGGACCCCGATCGCGAGGGCGAGGCCATCAGTTGGCACGTGCGCGCCATGCTGGAGGACAAGCACGCCCTGCGCGGCGTGGAGGTCCAGCGCATCACCTTCAACGAAATCACCAAGACCGCCGTGCAGCGCGCGATGAAAAACCCGCGCGATCTGGATATGCCGCTGATCGAGGCCTATCTCGCCCGCCGCGCGCTGGATTATTTGGTGGGTTTCACCCTCTCCCCCGTGCTGTGGCGCAAGCTGCCCGGCAGCCGCAGTGCGGGGCGCGTGCAATCCGTCGCCCTGCGCCTGGTCTGCAACCGCGAGGCGGAGATCGAGGCGTTTCGTCCCCGCGAGTACTGGACGGTGGAAGCCCATTTCCTAACCCCCGCCGGCGCGCCCTTCACCGCCAAGCTCTCCCATCTGGATGGCAAGAAGCTCGACCAGTTCGATCTGAACACCGCGGCGCTGGCGGCCCGCGCCCGCGCGGCGGTCGAGGCGGGGCAGTTCTCCGTGGCGTCGGTGGAACGGCGGCGGGTGAAGCGCAATCCGCCCGCCCCGTTCACCACATCCACCTTGCAGCAGGAGGCATCACGCAAACTTGGCATGGGCGCGCAAGCCGCCATGCGCATCGCGCAGCAGCTCTACGAGGGCGTGGATCTGCACGGCGATACCGTCGGCCTGATCACCTATATGCGTACCGATGGCGTGCAGATGGCGCGCGAGGCCATCGATTCCATCCGCGCCCATGTTGGCCAGGCGTTCGGCGGCGCCTATGTGCCGCCCACCGCACGCGAATACATCAGCAAGGCCAAGAATGCGCAGGAGGCACATGAGGCCGTGCGCCCCACCGATGTGGCCCGCACGCCGGACGAGGTGGCGCCCTATCTGAACGCGGACCAAAAACGCCTCTACGAACTGATCTGGAAGCGCGCGGTGGCCAGCCAGATGCAGAGCGCCGAGCTCGATCAAGTGGCCGTGGATGTCGCCAGCGGCAGCACCAAGCTTCGTGCCAACGGCTCCATCATCGCTTTTGACGGCTTCCTGAAACTTTATCGGGAGGGCACCGACGAGGAGGAGGACGACGACAGCCGCATGCTGCCGCCGATGGCCGAGCGCGATCCGCTCACCCGCGGGGATGTCTCCGCCGATCAGCATTTTACCCAGCCGCCGCCGCGCTACTCCGAAGCCAGCCTGGTGAAGAAAATGGAGGAGCTCGGCATCGGCCGCCCTTCCACCTATGCCTCCATCCTCTCCGTGCTGCGCGACCGCAATTACGTGCGCATGGAGAACAAGCGTTTCGTGCCCGAGGATCGCGGCCGGCTGGTGACGGCGTTCCTGACCAGTTTCTTCGAACGCTATGTGGATACCGGCTTCACCGCCGGCCTTGAGGAAAAACTCGACGATGTGTCGGACGGGCGGCTCGATTGGCGCGCCCTGATGCGCGCCTTCTGGGAGGAGTTCTCCAAGGCAATCGAGCAGACCCGCGAGCTGAAAATCTCCGACGTGGTCGATGCGCTGGACCGCGATCTCGGCCCGCATTTCTTCCCACCCAAGGACGATGGCACCGATCCGCGCGTCTGCCCCGCCTGCCACAAGGGCCGGCTCGGCCTCAAGCTCGGCCGCTATGGCAGTTTTATCGGTTGCTCCAACTACCCCGAGTGCCAGTTCACACGGCGCCTGGCGATCGAAGGGGGCGAGGGCGATGCCGAAGTTCTCAAGGACGGCATGCGCACGCTGGGCAAGCATCCCGTCTCCGGCGATGATGTGACGGTCCGGCGTGGGCCCTATGGGCTTTACGTGCAGCAGGGCGAGCCTGACCCGAATGACAAGAAAGCCAAGCCACGCCGTACCTCGCTGCCAAAGGGCATGGATGGCGAAACCATGACGCTGGACCAGGCCGTGGGGCTGCTGTCGCTGCCGCGCCTTGTGGGCATCCATCCGGAAACCGGCCAGAACATGGAGGCCGGGCTCGGCCGCTTCGGGCCCTATATCAAGATGGGCAGCATCTTTGCGTCCCTCGACAAGGACGACGATATCCTGGCCATCGGCGTCAACCGCGCAGTGGACGTGATCGGCCGCAAGCTCGCCAGCGTGCGCATCGTCGGGCAGCATCCGAAGGACAAAACCGATATCCAGGTGCGCAAAGGCCGCTTCGGCCCGTACCTCCAGCACGGCCAGGTGGTGGCCAACCTGCCGAAAAACGTGACCATGGACGATGTGACGATGGAGCAGGCCGTGGCGCTGCTGGCCGAGCGCGGCAAGTTGCTCAAGCCCAAGGGCAAGAACGGCCGTGCCGCGCCGGCCAAGAAAGCCGGCCCCGCCAAGACAGCCGCTCCACCTCATGGCGCCGCGGCGAAAGCGGCAGCGCCCAAGGCAGCCGCGAGGGCGAAGCCGAAAGCGAAGCCGGCCGCCAAGAAGGCTCCCGCCGTGCGCAAGGCGGGGTGATGGCGGCGAAAGACAGTAAGGTCTTCTTTTCTGAAGAAAAGAAGCAAAAGACTTTTGACTGGCTGTCGCGGACTCGCCGGCAGTGCGCGCCAAAGAGCAAAAGTTTTTTGGTTCTTTTTTTCAAAAAAGAACATTCTTTCTTGGTAGCATGACCCGACGCCCCGCCCGTAAACACCCGCGCGCCAATCCGGCGGGGGAAGACGCAGCCCCCGGCACGCTGCCCTCCCGCGACGCCGTCCGCCGCTTCGTGCGCGAATCCGGCGGCCGCGTCGGCAAGCGCGAGATTTCCCGCCATTTCGGCCTTGGCCCCGAGCATCGTGCCGCCCTGCGGGACCTGCTGCGCGATCTTGCCGCCGCCGGCGATATCGCGCCTGCGGGACACAAGCGCTTCACGCCGCCGGGCCATCTGCCGGATGTCACCCTCCTGCGCATCACCGGCACCGACCCAGACGGCGATCCCATTGCCCGCCCGCTGAAATGGGAGGGGGACGGGCCGCCGCCGCTCATTTTGATGGCGCGCGAGGCGCGCGGGCAGCCCGCACTCGCCCCCGGCCAGCGCGTGCTCGCGCGACTCAAACCCATCGGGCATGGTAAGTATGAAGGCCGCACCATCAAGCGCCTGTCGGACGATCCCGGCCGGATCCTCGGCGTGTTCCGCGCCCCCGATCGGGTTGTCCCCACCGATCGCCGCGCCAAGGCTGAATGGCATATCCCGCCCGGCGAGGCCGGTGGCGCGGAGGAGGGCGAGATCGTGCTCGCCGAGCCGCTGCCCGGCCGTGGCTATGGCCTGAAGCCGGCCCGAATCCTGGAGCGGCTGGGCCATATGGGCGATGCGCGCTCGGTCAGCCTGATCTGCATCCACACCCACGATATCCCCACAATTTTCACGCCCGAAACCCTCGCCGAGGCCAAGCGCGCCCGCGCCGTGGCGCTGGGGCGCCGCACCGATCTGCGTGACACGCCGCTGATCACCATCGATGGACAGGACGCCCGAGATTTCGATGACGCCGTCTATGCCGAACCAGACGCGGACGGGTTCCGCCTGATCGTGGCCATCGCCGACGTGGCGCATTACGTGCGCCCTGAGTCGGCACTGGATCGCGATGCCCGCTTACGCGGCAACAGCTGCTATTTCCCCGATCGCGTCGTGCCGATGCTGCCCGAGGAACTCTCCAACGGCTGGTGCAGCCTGCGCCCGAACGAGGATCGCGGCTGCCTGTTCGTGGAAATGCACATCGATGCCGAGGGCCGCAAGAAAAGCCACCGTTTCGGTCGCGGATTAATGCGCTCTGCCGCCCGCCTGACCTACGAACAGGTGCAGGCAGGTTTCGATGCCGGCGAGGCGCTTGGCCTTGATGCCGGCATGGTGCCGACCCTGTACGCCGCCTTCCGCGCGCTGCTCGCCGCCCGCCAGCGCCGCGGCACGCTCGACCTCGACCTGCCTGAGCGGCGCGTGATCCTCGATGATTGCGGAAAAGTCGCCTCTATCGACCCCCGGCCGCGACTCGACAGCCATCGCCTGATCGAGGAATTCATGGTGCTGGCCAATGTCGCCGCGGCCGAGGAATTGGAGCGGCTGAAAAAGCCCTGCATGTACCGGGTGCATGCGCCGCCCTCGGACGAAAAACTGGCCAATTTGCGTCAATTCCTCGGCACCTTCGGCATCTCGCTGGCGCCGGGGCCGCAGGTGACACCGCGCGATCTCGACGGTGTGCTGCAAAAGGTTGCGGGCACCGAACACGCGCAGATGGTCAATGAAGTGATGCTCCGCAGCCAGTCCCAGGCCGCCTATAGTCCGGACAACATCGGGCATTTCGGTTTGAGCCTTGCCCGCTATGCGCATTTTACCAGCCCGATTCGCCGCTACGCCGATCTGCTGGTGCATCGCGCGCTGATCGCCGGCCTCAAACTGGGTCTGGGCGCGTTGTCGGAGGCGGAGGCAGCCGGTTTTGAGGACGCCGCCGAACACATTTCCGCGACGGAACGACGCGCGGCGCTGGCCGAGCGTGAGGCAATCGACCGTTACCTTGCTGCATATATGGCGGATAAAATCGGTGCGGCCTTCCCGGCACGCATTTCCGGCGTGACGCGGTTCGGCCTTTTCGTCACAGTGCATGGCAACGGTGCAACGGGTTTGATCCCCATTTCATCTTTGCCAGACGATTACTGGGTACATGACGAGGCAAGCCAATCCCTGACAGGCCGAAAGACGAGGCAGGTTTTTCGCCTCACGCAGGACGTGAACGTGCGTCTGGCGGAGGCGAGCCCGGTGACCGGCGGGTTGATCTTCGCGCTGGCCGCCGCCGGCGGCGTACGCCCAGCGCGTGGGAGCAGAAATCCCGCGCGCTGATAGCGCTGCTTTGCCTATGCGCCGCGGTCTGTGGCGCGGCGCATGCGCTCGCCGCACCCGGCGGCGGCGTGTTCGATGCGTCGCGCGCCGAGGCCGTGTTTTCCGCGGCCCTGACCTTCGCTTCACCCCGTGTGCTTGATCCCGTCACCGCGCAGGTTCTGGCGCTATGGGGGCTGCATGGCATCACCGCGCTCGATCCGGCGCTCACCACCGCCGTGCATGGCGGCCACCTGCAACTGGCCTTCGGCACGCGCCTGTTGTTCGACCGCCCGGCCCCCCCCGCCGGCGATGCGCGCGCCTGGGGCCGCGATGCGGCGGATATCGAGGACGCCGCCTTTGCGCAATCGGCTATCTTGCGTGCCGCCGGCACGCAGGGGCTGATCCAGGGGTTTTTCGACGAGATGTTCAATCATCTCGATCCGTATTCGCGTTACGAGCCGCCCTCGCCGGCCGAAGCCGAACGCACCAAGCTGTCCGTGGATGCCAGCGCCGGGCTGGGCCTGGTCGTGCGTGGCCATGGCGTGGTGGTGGGCGATGTGGTGCCCGATGGCCCCGGCCAGCAGGCGCGCATGCGCGTGGGCGACCGGATCATCTCCGTGGGCGGCATGCGCGCCCGCGCCAGCCAGATAGACCAGCTCCGCGCAGCACTCTCAGGGCCCGACGGCCGCCAGGTCAGCCTGCGGGTGCGCGGCCTGGACGGCATCTATCGCGATGTGATGCTGACCCTGGCCTATGTGCCGCCCGAAACGGTGTTTACGGAACGCCGCGGCACGATGCTTTGCATCCGGATCACCAGTTTCACCAGCAATACCGCCGAACGCCTCAGCGAGGCGATCGAGGCCGGTCTCGCTTCCCGCCCGCCGCCCGCAGCGATCGTGGTGGACCTGCGCGGCAATCGCGGCGGGCTGTTGCGCCAGGCCGTCACGAGCGTGGCGCTGCTGGCCGACCATGGCGTGATCGCCAGCACCGCCGGGCGTGACCCCGAAGCGGCTCATGACTGGCGAATCGATGGCGGCGACCTCACCCACGGGCTGCCCGTGGTTGTTCTGGTGGATGGCCGCTCGGCAAGTGCCGCGGAGATCATGGCGGCAGCCCTGGCCGATCTTGGCCGCGCTGTCGTCGTCGGCAGCGCCACGCTGGGCAAGGGCCTGGTGCAGACCATCACCCGCTTGCCGGATGGCGGCGAATTATTCGTCACCTGGAGCCGCGTGCTCGCGCCCCGCGGCTGGCCCATTCAGGCGCTGGGCGTGATGCCGCAGATCTGCACCAGTTGGGGTGCGCTGAAGAGCGCCCACGCGCTGAACGATCTGCTGGACGGCCACGAGGATATGCAGCACGCGCTCGCCGCATCCCGTGCGGCCCGCGCGCCCCTGCCCGTGGACCGCGCCCTGGACATCCGCAGCGCCTGCCCGGCCGCTGAGGGCACCGACACCGACATGCTGGTTGCCAAATTCCTCGCCGACCACCCCGCCGCGTACCGCGCCGCGCTGATCCCGGCCTTATAGACAAAAGGTCTTTGCTTTTNNGCCGTCACGGCGTCCTGCCGGGGCATCAGAGCGAGAAGGGCGGGGACGAAGACGAGCGTGGTGAACACTGTGCAGGCGAGGCTGATCAGCAGAAGCACGCCCATGCTGGCGGTGCCGGGGTGGGAGGACAGCGCCAGCGAACCGAATGCCGTGCTCGTCGTCAGCGCGGAAAACACCACCGCGCGGGCCGTCGCCGTGCTGATGAAACGCGTGACCCCGCTGCGCCAGTTCATGACGAAGTAGATATTGAACGATACCCCCACGCCCAGCAGCAGCGGCAGCGCGATGATATTGGCAAAATTGAGATCCAGCCCGAACATCCGCAGCAGCAGCGCCGTCAGCAGCATCGATGTCATCAGCGGCGCCATCACCAGTGCCACATCGCGCGCCTTGTGCAGGGCCAGCGCCAGGATCAGCGTAATGGCCCCGACCGCGCTGAACGCGGCGATGGCGAAGGCGCCGGTAATCGTGTCGGCACTCTTCACGATATAGATCGCGGAGCCGGAGGATTGCGGCACCGCCTGCAACGCCGCCTCCGCCCAGGCCCGCAAGGCCCCGGCATCACGCACGCCCGGCTTGGGCAGCGCCTGCACGCGCACCCGACCATCCGGCAGGATCCAGTCCGCGCGCAGTTCTGCGGGCAAATCCGCGATCGTCACACCCGGCGTCGTCAGCGCCGCGCGCAGCCGCGCGAGCTGCATGGGAAGGAAGCGCGTCAGGGCGTCATTGGCCTTTATCAGTGTCGCATCCGGCGCCGCTTCCAGCCGCAGCAAATCCTCGCCGATCGCCAGCAGCGAATCGCCCGCGTGCAACCGGCTGGAAACGCCTGCGATCGCCGCCGACAGCTTCATCGCCGCGGCGCGTATCTCCGCCGCCGTCACCGTCTGCACGGGCGGAGGTGCCGAGAGTGTAGGGGCGAGCAGAGAAGCTGCGTCACTGATTGCCGCCAGCTTCTCCGCCTGGTCCGCGGGAAGAAAACTGTCCACGCTGAGCACAGCCTGGGTCTGATACAGGGCCGCATAGGCGCTGGCGGCCTGCCGCGCTGCCGTCATGGACGGCAACAGCGCCTGGATCGAATACGGATTCGTCACCGGGTCCTGCATCAGGTCCTTCAGCGTGCGGATCGCCTCGGTCTTCTGGTTCTTCGTGTGCAGCGGATCGCCATCGAACGGGATCGCGCGGCCCGCCACCAGGCCACCCAGCGCCAGCGCCGCGAAGCCGATCACCACCGGCCAGCGCAGGCGCGCCAGCAGCGGATCCAGCGCCGCGGCCCAGGCAAACCCCACCTCTTCGGCCTCACTCGTCGGCTGGCACAGCGAGAGCAGCGCCGGCAGCACAGTGAGAGTGCACACGAACGCGATCACCATCCCCACGCCGGCAATGATGCCGAGCTGTGCCACACCCACGAAGCGCGTCGGCGCGAACGCGAGGAACCCGGCCGCCGTCGCCAGGGCGGCCACCAAAATCTGCGTCCCGCTGCGCCGCCCGGTTTCGCGCAGGGCCAGGCCCATATCAGGCGTGTGGTGCAGCCGGTCACGGAAGCGCACGGTGAACTGGATGGCGAAATCCACGGCAATGCCAACGAACAGCACCGCGAACGCGACCGACACCAGGTTCAGCGTGCCGATCGCCACCGCCGCGAAGCCCGTGGTGAACACCAGGCCGAGCACCAGCGTGCCCATGATCGGCAGCATCAGCCGCCACGAGCGCACCGCCAGAAAAAGCCACAGCATCACCAGCAGGAAACTGCCGACGAGGCCGGCCAGCGCGCCTTCCGCGACCGTGGAGAACTCCTCGTCGTCCAGCACCACCTGGCCGGTCAGCCGCACCTGCGCCAGACCCTGCTGCACCTCGGGCAGGGTTGCGGCGGCGGCGCGCACTGCGGCGGAGGCTTTCCCGCCCGGTTGCAGGCTGCCGTAATCCAGTACCGGGTTGAGCAGCACGAAACGATACCGCCCCGCCTCGTCGGCCAGTCGGCCGCCCAGCAGGCGCTGCCAGGAGAGCGGCGCCGCGTGACCCGAGGCGGCTGCGTCCAGTGCCGCATGAAATTTCCCCAGCGCCGCGCTGGCGCTGCCCAGGTCCTGATGGTGCTCAACCCCCTGCACCACCAGCCCAAGGGCAGCGAAGAGCCCGCGCAAGGACGGATCGGCCACCAGTGCGCCCAGGAAAGGCTGCGCATCGATGGTCTGGTCGAGTACTGATTCCAGGTCGGCCTTGCTGATCAGCAGGAAGGCGTTCTTCTGCAAATAGGCCAGGGCATCCGGCCGCCGCACATCGGTGAAATGCGCATGATCGCCGGCCAGCCGGGCCGCGAGGGAAGCGGCGGCCGCGTCCGCCTCCTCGGGAATCTCCGCGCTCACCACGGCCACGATCAGCTTGTCGTTCTGCGGGAACAGCCTGGCCAGATCAGCAGCCCGTTGCTTCCAGGGCAGGCTGGACGCGAAGAGTTTTCCGGTATCGGTGCTGACCCCGAGCAGCGAGGCGCTGGCGAACGCGCAGGCGCCGGCCAGCAGCAGCGCCGCGATGATGACGCGCAGCCGAGCGTGCGCGCATAGTTCCACCAGCCGGGCGAGCAGCGCGCTGGTGGCGAACGGGGGAGTCATGGCGCGAGAATACGTGTTCCAAGGTGAAGGCGCGCAGGCTTTCGCACTGGCGGCGCCCGCGTGCAACAGAGTCACCCGCAACTGTGTTCCGCGTGCCACAGCTGCCTTGGTCGCATCACGTCCGCCCGAACATCGGGAGCCTGCGCTCCGGCAGCGTCGCGAACCAGGCCTTGAAGACATCATCGTAGCCGGCGCCAGCGGTGATGATCGCGAGCCGGCCGGGCGGCTGCGTGTGCTCGATACGCCATTCGCCTTCCGGACAGCGGATTTTCCCCCGGATGTTCTTGTAGGGAATGCGAATCACGTGGAACAACCGGATGATCTCGATGCGGTCCTCCCGCAGCACCACGCGGGTCACCAGGCAATCAGCTACCATGCAGGCGATGAAGGCCGCGGCGAGAAGGCACATCGCGGCCCCCTCCAGCCGCTGCGGCTGCGTGATCCCCCCGGTGAGCAGCACGATATGCGCCGATAGCCAGCACAGCGCCGGCACGGTCAGCACGGCTAAGCCAATTCCAGTCCATCGCATCCAGCGCCATGACCGATAGACACGGGGGTAGGGACCAGGAGGTCTCGCGATCACGGCCGAACATGCTCCAGCGCCGGCAGAATATAACGATATCGAAATATACTGCCGGTTGTCAACCCGGGCTCAGCTATCGCAGCCTGCATCCCGCAACACGGAAGCCACCGCCGCCTCGGGAACATCGCGGCTGGTGAAGGCCTCGCCCACGCCGCGCGCCAGGACAAAGGCGAGCCGGCCATCGCGCATCTTCTTGTCGCTCTGCATGTGCCCTATCAGCCGCGATGCTGAAAACCGCCGACCCAACGCGCCCAGCTCATAGGGCATCCCGGTCGCCGCCAGATGCGCGCTGACCCGGTCCGCATCGGCGCGCGCGCAGACCGACAATTTCACCGACAGCCGGAAGGCCAGAACCAGCCCCAGGCTCACTGCCTCGCCATGCAGCAACTCACCCGTGTAGCCGTACTCGGCTTCCAGCGCATGGCCGAAGGTATGGCCCAGATTCAGCAGCGCGCGGCCATCTTCCGCCGCTTCCTCCCGCTCATCGGCGCAGACCACGCGTGCCTTGAACGCGCAGGCCCGTTCCACCGCGTCGGCCTGGGCGGCGCGGTCACCGTTCAATAGCGCCGGGCCATGACTCTCGCACCAGGCGAAGAACGCCGCATCGCCGATCAGCCCCGCCTTGACGATCTCGGCGTACCCCGCCCGCAACTCGCGGATGGGCAGCGTGTCCAAAGCCGCCGTATCGGCCAGCACCAGCCGGGGCTGGTGGAAGGCGCCGAGCAGGTTCTTGCCATAGGCGGTGTTGATGCCGGTTTTGCCGCCGACGCTGGAATCCACCTGGGCGAGCAGTGTCGTGGGGATCTGCACGAAGGGCAGGCCGCGCAGCACCGTTGCCGCCGCGAACCCCGCCAGGTCGCCGATCACCCCGCCGCCCAGCGCCACCACCGCGGTGCGCCGCTCCACCCCGGCTTCCAGCAGCGCATCCGTCACATAGGCGTAGCTCGCCAGCGACTTGGATGCCTCCCCCGGCCGGACCACCACGCTGCGCCAGGAAAACCCGGCTTCGCCTAAGCCTGCCGTCAGCGCGGGCAAATGCAGGCGTGCGACGGTTTCGTCGGCCACCACCACCACGCGGTTTTGCGGCAGCACCGGCGCCAGCAGCACGCCGGCGCGCGCGATCAGCCCGCTGCCCACCAGCACCTCGTAAGGCGCCTGGGCCAGTGGAACCGGCACGCGCCGCAAGGGCACGAAGCCGTGCAGCGAATCGATCACCCGGGCGGTTGTCATGTCGGGACTATCCTCGCCGCAGTGAACCACGATGTCGGCCTGCGCATACACCGGATGGCGCTGTGCCATCAGCCCTGCCAGGATCGTTTCCGGGTCGCCGCCCGCCAGCAGTGGGCGGTGGCTACGCCCTGCGGTTCGGCGAACCAGGGTATGCAGCGCGCAGCGCAGCCAGATGCTGGTGGCTTGTGCGGCGATCTCCGCGCGCGTCTGAGGGTCCATGAACGCGCCGCCGCCGGTGGCCAGCACCATGGGCGGACCAGCCAGCAGCCGCTTGATCACCCGGCGCTCGCCCTCACGGAACGCGGGTTCGCCGAATCGTGCGAATAGTTCGCTGACGGTGCAGCCGGAGGCCTGCTCGATCTCCGCATCCGCATCGCGGAACGGCATCCCCAGGCGCAGCGCCAGGCGCCGACCGATCGAGGTTTTGCCGGCGCCCATCAGCCCCACCAGCACCACAGAGCGGCCGGCGATGATTGCCGGCAGATGCGGCCGCCGCGTGGTCTCCCGCTGGGCGGCGCGGGCGCTCATCATATCATCTTGTGTCAGGCCGGTGTTGCGCGTCATGGAGGGCAAGGCTAGCACACGCGGCTTGCGACACCATGGGAGGCTGCACGCCGGATGAGCCGATTCTTTGCCATCGTCTTCGTCCTTTTTCTCGCCCTGGTGCTCTCCGGCTTCCTGATCATCGGCGCTTTCCCCCCCCACGCCCACCGCCAGCCCATCGAGCATGTCCTCCCCAACGACAAGTTCCACTAAAGGCCAGTCGGTAAACAAGCGTTGGCGGTCATCTGGCACGACGTTTGTGCGGCCCCGTGCTCACGGCCCCAAACGGCCGCTCCGCTCCGGTCCTCCAAACGCCGCACCATATGACTCGCCATCCCCCGTTTCCGAACAGGCCCTGACGCTGGTGCATCCGACACCCAAACGGACAAAAGTTCTTTGCTTCTTTCTTTCAAGAAAGAAGGCCTTCTTTTTTGAAAAAAAGAAGCAAAAAACTTTTACCTATGGCGTATCGACCAGATGATCGGCAGCCGCCATATCGAGGCGTTTCTCGAGATGCTCGCGGCGGAGCGGGGGGCGGCCACCAACACGCTGCTGGCCTATGAGCGGGACCTCAACGACTTCGCCCGGTTCGCCGCCACGCTGGCGCAGGGTGTGCATCAGGCCGATCGCGACACGCTCGGCGCCTATCTTGCCCATATGCGGGCCGTCGGCCTGTCCGCGCGCAGTGCGGCGCGGCGCCTGTCCTGCCTGCGTCACTTTCACCGCTTTCTGGCCCGGCAGGGCGTGCGCGGCGACGACCCCACCGACCTGCTGGACGCGCCCAAACTCCCGCGCACGCTGCCCAAGCTGCTGTCCGAAGCGGAGGTCACGTCCCTGCTCGATGCCGCCGCCACCCTGCCCGCGCGCCGTGGCCTGACGGCAGAAGCGGCGCTGGAAATCCTGTATTCGACGGGGCTGCGCATTTCCGAACTGCTCGGACTGCCGCGCGAGGCCCTTGCCGGCACTGGGGATATTCTCTTCATCCGCGGCAAGGGCGGGCGCGAACGCATCGTGCCCCTGTCCGACACTGCGCGCCGCGCCGCCGCCGCTATTACCGCCGATGCTTCGGTCACATCACGCTGGCTGTTCCCCGGCCGTGATCCACGCCGCAAGCTGACCCGCCAGGGCTTCGATCTGATCCTGCGCGATGTGTGTCTGGCGGCCGGGATCGATCCCGGCCGCGTCTCGCCGCATGTGCTGCGGCACGCCTTCGCCTCCCACATGCTGGCGCACGGGGCCGATTTGCGCAGCCTGCAGCTTCTGCTCGGCCACGCCGACATCGCCACCACGCAGATCTACACCCACGTGCTGGCCGAGCGCCTGCAGAAGCTGGTGGAAGCGCATCACCCTTTGGCCGAGAGGATACGCTCCGCCTGAACCGGACAGCGCACAGACGGTGGTGAACCGTTTCTTTACCCGCGTTCCCGTATCCTTTCGGCCATCAATCGAACCGCAGCGGAGCCAGGATGGCGCGCATGTTTCACCGTGACCCTGGCCGGTGATCGTGGCTGACCTGCCTGAAACCACGACTCAGCCGGACCTCTCGCTCTGCGAGGCGGAGCCCATCCACATCCCAGGCGCCATACAGCCGCATGGGGCGTTGATCGCGGCCGTGGCCGAAACGGGCCTGATCAGCCACGCCAGCGCGAACCTGGCTGCCTTCATCGGCTTCTCGCCTGAAGCGGTCCTGGGCATTCCGCTCGCCGAGGTGATCGGCGCGGCCGCCTGGCACGACATTGCGGCCGCCGCCGCGGCGCGGGCGGGCGTGGCCGAAGCCATGCAGAGCTGCGTGCCAGGCTTCTGGGGTCAGCGCCTCACTTTGCGCGGCCATGCGACCGGCCCGTATATCTGCGTCGATATCGAGCCCGCAGCGCCGGAGGCGGGTTCGCTCTCCCAACTCCTGGCCGTGCAGCCCGTGCTGGAGAGCGTGCGCCACGCTTCCGGCGAATCGGAGCTCTGCGAGACCGCGGTGCGCGCGCTGAGCACCATCAGCGGCTACGACCGCGTCATGGCCTACCGGTTCGGCGAGGATGGCAATGGCGAGGTGGTGGCCGAGGTGGTTCGCGGCGGCCTGGATCCGTATCTTGGCCTGCGCTATCCGGCCTCCGACATTCCGGCCCAGGCACGGGTGCAGTATCTGCGGCAGCCCGTTGGCATGATCGCCGATTCAGCCTACGTGCCCGTGTCCCTGCTCAGCGACCCGACGCTGGATGGTGGCGCGCCGTTGGACCTGACACACAGCGCCCTGCGCAGCGTCTCGCCTCTGCACCGCGCGTATATGCGCAACATGCAGACGGCCGCGAGCCTGACGGTTGCCTTGACGGCCGAGGATGCTCTGTGGGGCATGCTGGTTTGCCATCATGCCACCCCGCTGATCGCCAGCGTGGAGATCCGCGCCGCCGCGGAAGTGATCGGCCAGGTTGTCTCTGCGCGGCTGATCATCCTGCGCGAGCTGGAAACCGATGCGCAGCGCGCGCAGCGCCACGCCCTGTTATGCACCCTTCTGCAGGGGCTGAAGGGGCCTGGATTACTGCCCGATCTTCTCGCCGGCATGGCCGACGCGTTCCTGGACGTGGTCGGGGCCAGTGGCGGCGCCATCTGCCTCGGCGACGCGTTCATCTGCGTCGGGCGCACACCGCCGCGCCGTATCGTGGAACGCGCCATGGGCATCCTGAGGCAAGCGGCCGGCGGCCATACGCTGGCGGTGGAGAGCCTGGCCCGGTTGGACCTGGGCTTGGCCGGCTGGCCGGAGGATATCTGCGGTGCCTTGCTGGTGCCTTTGGGCCAGGGCGGCAGGGATGCGCTGCTATGGCTACGGCCGGAGCAGCCGGTGACCATCACGTGGGGCGGCGACCCCGCATCGCACGCGACCGCCGACCCGCTGACCGGCCGTCTCTCACCACGCGCCTCGTTCCGCGCCTGGCAGCAAGTGGTGCGGGGGCGTGCGGCACCCTGGAGCGAGGCGGACCGTGCCCTGGCCCAGGATGTCGGCACTGCGGTGCAAGCCGAGTCCGCGCAGTGCACACGCGTCGCGCTAGAGCGCGCTCTGGGTGAAAGCCGCGCCAAATCGCGTTTTCTGGCGGGCATCAGCCACGAACTGCGTACCCCGCTGAACGGCATCCTGGGCTATGCGCAATTGCTGGGGATGGAAGGCGGCTTGAGCGCGCTGCAGAGCCGACGGGTGGACGCGATGATGACCGCAGGCACGCATCTTTTGCGAATTATAAGCCGCGTGTTGGAGCTTTCAGAAATCGAAGCGGAGCATGCAGCCTTCGAGCCCGCCATGTTCGACCCGCGCGTCGTGGCCAGCGAGTGCCTGAATCTGGTGCGCCCAATGGCCGACGCCAAAGCGCTTTTCCTGCGGTCGTTCACCGCCCCCGATGTGCCGGCGCTCATGACCACCGATCCCACGCGCTTCCGCCAGATCCTGTTCAACCTGCTCGGCAACGCCGTGAAATTCACCCAGACCGGCGGTGTGGAGCTGCGCCTGCGCCGGGCCGCGGACGGCATATCCCTGCGGGTGGACGTGGTCGATACAGGCCCCGGCATCGATGTGGCACAGCGGCATCGCCTGTTCCGCGAATTCCAGCAATTGGGCGCGCTGGTGGAGGGCGCTGGCGGCAGCGCCGGTTTGGGCCTGGCCATTACGGCGCGCCTGGTCAACCTTCTGGGCGGCTGCCTGGGCCATAAGGAAAATCCGGATGGCGGCAGTATCTTCTGGCTGGAATTGCCATTGACGGATATGGTGCAGGCCGCCCCGGTTGAACCGCCCCCCTTACGCCAAACCCCCGATAGGCCGCCGGCCGATTCGCCCAATGCCAGCCCTCTGCGCGTTCTGGTTGCTGACGATTCCGCCATCAACCGCGATGTCGCGCAAGCCTTCCTGCTTGCCGCCGGCCACGAGGTGAGTTTCGCGGAGGATGGCATGGAAGCCGTGGCCGCGGTTGCCGACAGTGATTTCGACGTCGTTCTGATGGATATCCGGATGCCCCGTATGGGTGGGTTGGAGGCGACACGCCGCATCCGCGGCCTGGAGGGCCCGCGCGGCCAGGTGCCGGTCGTTGCTTTGACGGCTTCCGCCTTCTCCGATCAGGTCGACGAATGCCGCAGCGCGTGCATGGACGGGCATCTTGCCAAGCCCTTCACCATGGAAAGCCTGCTTGCAGCGCTGGCGCGCGCCACAGGCCCGCGCGATGGCACCGGCTTCGCGCAGGGGGGGTAAGGAAGGCCTTCTTTTTTGAAAAAAAGAAGCAAAATACTTTTGTCTATTGGCGCGCGCCGTGCCGGCAGCGCGCGCAAAGGGATAAAGTTTTTTGGTTCTTTTTTTCAAAAAAGAACATTCTTCCTCTTCCACCACCACCCCGCACACTCGGGCAGAAATGTTAATCTTGCTCGGCTAGGCTGACCAGGTTCCTCTGACGCAGCCCGGTGCCCAATCATGCGTGTTGCCGTACTTCTGTCATCGCGCGTTCTGTCTGAAGCGCAACGCTGGCAGTTGGCCTCGTCCCTGTACGACCAGGTGCGTTCGCTCGTTGAAGGAAGTGTTGCGCTGTTGGCTACGCTTGCCGTGTGCGCGTACTACAAAGACTGGTGGGGCTTTTGGGTGCTGGCTGCCGCGACAGGGGTGGTGACCATAGTGCGCTTGTTGCATTGGCGCCGCTTTGTCCGTGCCCGCCGCGACCGCCGCGCAGGCGCGCCATCGCCGGAAGCATGGGCGCGGAGCTACACAATCGGTATCTGCGTCATGGCCTCGCTGTGGTCGTCGCTTGTGAGCAGCGTCACCTTCGTGGTTGCCGACATGCAGTTGCTGATGTTTGTGCTGCTCATCCAGAATGCCTGGATTGCCGGCGCCGGCATCCGCAATGCTGCCTCCCCATCGGCCATCCTGGGACAGACGCTGGTCACCGTGGTGCCCACAATTGTCTGCACATTCTGCGGGACCAGCCTGCTGGTGCGGGTTCTCTCGCCCGGCTGCTTCGTGTTTATGCTTGTAGTGCTCAAGATCGGACGGTTTTACGGCGTCCAGATGCTATCGCTGATGGAATCCGAGCAGCGTCTGGCGGCGGCGAACGCGGAATTGCTGAAACTGTCGTGCACGGACGGGCTCACCGGTATCGCCAACCGGCGCGCGTTTGATGAGAGGCTGGCAGCGGACTGGGCCTTTGCTGTGCGGGACGCGGCCGATATCGCGGTCGTGCTCGTGGATGTCGACTACTTCAAACGATACAACGATCATTATGGCCATCTCGCCGGTGATGATTGCCTGCGCGCCATCGCCAGACACGTCTCGGGTTCGGTGCTGCGCGCCTCCGATCTGCCCGCGCGGTATGGCGGGGAAGAATTTGTGGTATTGCTGCGGGGCAACGCGGATCAGGGGGCAAGCGATGTGGCGGAACGCATGCGCCGCGCCGTGTACGATGCCAACTTGCCGCACGCCGCAAGCCCAATCGGCCGTGTGACCATCAGCGTCGGGGTCGCCACCACGGCGCCCGGGTTGGACGACGTGCCGGCGACGTTTATCACCCTTGCTGACCAGGCCTTGTACAGAGCCAAACAAGGCGGACGTAACCAGGTCTGCGTTGCAGCGCCGATGCGGACGCGGCAAGAAGCCGCGGCGATTTACACGGCGTGAGGGTGGACATTTACTGGGTTCATTGCGGCCCGTGTTTCCGTCCCAGGCATTTGGTCACGTAAACTTAACGCCTATTGCAGAAAGTGACCCTAACCGCGCGGAGGAGGGGGCAACTTTGTACATCAGGATCCTGGTGGTCACGGATGATGCGGTTCAGTTGCAGGCTTTGGTCTGTTGCCTGGCGGCGCAAAGGTATTTTGTGGAAACGGCGGCGGACGGGATCGAGGCGCTGCGCAAGGCGCGCAGCATCGCCTTCGACCTTGTGCTGATCGATGGCCGGCTGCCGGAGGTGGAAGGCGCTGCCGTGGCGAGCCTGATTCAGGATATGGCGCCACGCCGAGGGCGCCCCCATTTGGTTGGGCTGAGCGCGGCTTTACCCGGTGCTCCCGCGCCACCGCCCCTGCCGGACGGTGTGTTCGACACGATGCTGACCATCCCGTGCCCGGAGGAAAGATTGCTTTGCCTGGTGGAGCGCCTGGGCCGTCAACGCCGGGATGATGCGGCGCTGGCGTGCGATGGGTCCCCGGACGGCAGCGAGAACAGGGATCCGCGCGCGCCGATCCAGCAGGACGTTGTCGATGCGGGTACATCGTCGTGCGCCCGCGTTCTGGTGGTTGATGACGACGCCAGGCTGCGCGACGTGGTTCAGGCCGCATTGCGTGAGGCTGGCTGCGACGTGGCTATCGCGGGCGACGGGCTGGCCGCCTTCCGCGAGATTGCGCGGGCGCCCTATGACGTTGTTGTGCTGGACGTGCAGATGCCACAGATCGACGGTCTGGCCACGGCCAGGCTGGTGCTGGATGTGCTCTCGCGTGCCGACCGGCCACGCCTGATCGCGCTGACCTCCGCCCCCGATCTGCTGCGCCGGCGCGAGTCCGGCACGACCAGCGTCTTCGACGAAATCATCTCCAAAGCGAACGGCGTGGCCGCCCTTGCCGCTTCCGTGCGGCGCAGCGTGGCCTATCGACGGCGCAATCCGCCGCGCGATCTGATCTGCATAGGCGATCTCGGCAGTCTGTCGCGCCTGCTGGGCGCCGAACCCTTGGGGGTGCGGTGCGACATGGCGGGGCAGCCCAGCCAGGGTGAAGCGGCAGCGCCGCCTGTTCTGGATGAGGCGGCCCTGGAGTCGATCGGCAAGCTTCTGCCTCAGGCCGTGGTGGCCGGGCATCTGCGTCTTTTGGCCCGTGCGGGCGGGGCCCTGCTGGGCCGGCTGCGGGCACCCCCTGTACCCGGGGAAGAGGCGGACTTGCTGAATGCCACGCATGACCTGGCCGGAAGCGCGGGTCTTCTGGGCTTCAGGCTTCTCTCCGCCCGATCCGCGCAATATGAGCGGGCGAGCCTCGGCGCGCCCGCGGAACGGCCGGGCGCCGCGCGTGATTTGGGGGAAGCCATCGAACTGGCGCTTGCGGCCATCCAGGGGCGCCTTCTGGCAATGGCCGACGCCTGAGGGAAGGCGTCCTGCGCTCTCGAGACGGACACTCAGGCGATGCGGGTTCGAACACGGGCGATAACCAGCCGGCCTTGGATGCGGTGCTCCACCCGCCAGCTGATCCGCACGGGGCGATTGGGCCCGATGGCCTGCCAGGCAAGATACAGCAGCGCCGCCACTGCCAGGGTGAGCAGCACCGGGATCGCCACGGCCTCGATTTGCGAGCTGATCGGTGGCGGCGGTGGCGGTGGCGCGCGGGTCGGCAGCCGGATTTCCTGGTGCCGCCGCAGCAACGCCACGCCGGCATGGCGCGGCCCGCGGATGATTTGGGGTTCCGTGACCGGTAAGCTGATCAATTCCACCAGCAGGGCAGCGGCGATTCCCACTGCCGCTATCACGACGGTGCCCATGCCCGCCTTCAGCCGGAACCGGGATCGCTTTTTCTCTGTCGGCCTGCGGTGGCGGTAGCCATCGCGGATGCGGCCGATCGTTGGCACCACCATGTAGGTCGGCCCGCACCCCGGCGGGGGTGCACTGGCCTCCAACGCGGCCGCATGCTCGCCGCCGCGATGGGCCAGGGTGGCCGCATAGGCCCGCAGCGCCTCGTTGCCCTCCACGATAATGCGGGGGGGCGCGCGGCGGAGCGCGGCTTCAAGCTCATCACGGCTACTGACGAAGGCCGCGCGCCGGTATTTCAGCCAACGCCAAATTTGCAGGAGCGTCTCGATCACCGGGCCGCATTTACCTCAATCGCTTACGCCAGGCCACTCAGCCCGCCGGGTTACATTAATGAGCGTGAGTTTCCAAAAAAGGACATAACGTCACGGCTTGGCAAGTGCGACGTTTCTAGCCCAGCAGCCTGCCGATGACGCGCGCGGTATAATCCACCACCGGGATGATCCGGCCGTAATTGATCCGGGTGGGGCCGATCACGCCGATGGCGCCCACGATGCGGTCCGCCTGGTTGCGCGCCGGTGCCACGATCATGGAGACGCCGGTGCTGCCGAACAGCAGGCTCTCGGCGCCGATGAAGATTCGTACGCCGTCGGATTGTTCCGCCAGTTCCAGCAGGCGCAGCATCGTCTCCTGCGTCTCCAGCCGTTCGAACAGCACCTGGATGGCGGCGAGGTTCTCGATCTGCGTCACATCCGCCAGCAGCCTGGCCTGGCCGCGCACGATCAGCGATCCGCCGCGCCCGGTGTCGGTCCAGGTCGCCAGCCCCGCTTCCACCACGCCGGCGGCGAGCAGATCGAGCTGGCCGCGGTCCTGCGCCATTTCCTCTGCCACCTTGCGCCGCAGTTCGGTCAGGGTGCGGCCCGCCGCCCTGCTGTTGAGGTAATTGGCCGCTTCGGTCAGGGCCGAGGGCGGCAGGCCGGGGGGGATTTGGATCACCCGGTTTTCCACCTGTCCGTCGGCCGCCACCAGGATCACCAGTGCGCGGCCGGAGCCGAGCGAGGCGAATTCGATATGCTTGATGGCGCCATCGGATTTCGGCGCCAGCACCATGCCGGCGGCCTGGCTGAGGCCGGAGAGCATGGCCGAGGCATCCGCCAGCGTATCCTGCAGGCTGCGGCCGTGGGCGGCGAGCTGGCGGCTGATGGCTTCGCGCTCGTCATCCGGCAAGTCGCCGAATTGCAGCAGCCCATCCACGAACAGCCGCAACCCGCGATCGGTGGGAAGACGGCCGGCCGAGGTATGGGGTGCGAACAGCAGGCCCGCATCGGTGAGGTCGGCCATGACGTTGCGTATGGTGGCGGGCGAGAGCGCGATCGGCAGGCGGCGCGCCAGTGTTCGGCTGCCGACCGGCTCGCCGGTGCCCACGTATTGTTCCACAATCTCCCGCAGCACCGCCGCGGCGCGCGGGTCCAGCCCAGGCGGCAGAGGTTTGGGGGAGAAATCCATCGCAGGAGTATAGCGTGTTATGGGGTGAATGCCTAAAGAGTGTTCTTTTTTGAAAAAAAGAACCAAAAAACTTTTATTCGTTCAGGTGCGCATGGTGCTGGCGTGTCGGATAGCCGGTGAGAGCGAACAGGCAAAAGTTATCTGGTTCTTTTTTTTCAAAAAAGAACACTCTTTCTTCGATTGGATCATTATGCGCCTGAACGACCGCGCCCCCGACTGCCTCCGCCCCATCTCCATCGAGCCCGGCTTCTCCCACCACGCCGAGGGCAGTTGCCTGATCCGCATGGGCGGGACGGAGGTTCTGTGCACCGCCAGCGTGGAGCCGAAAGTACCACCGTTCATGCGCGGCCAGGGCAAGGGCTGGGTGACGGCGGAATACGGCATGTTGCCGCGGGCGACGCATACGCGCGGCGATCGGGAGGCGGCGCGGGGCAAGCAGTCTGGCCGCACGCAGGAGATCCAGCGCTTGATCGGCCGCTCGCTGCGGGCGGTGGCGGATCGGGGCGCGATGGGCGAGATGTCGGTGACGCTGGATTGCGATGTGCTGAACGCGGATGGTGGCACGCGCTGCGCGAGCATCACCGGCGCGTATGTGGCGCTGACGCTCGCCTTCCGCCGGCTGGTGGCCAACAAGGTGATTGCCGCGGTGCCGTTGCTGGGCCAGGTGGCGGCGGTATCCTGTGGGCTGGTGGGGGGCCAGGCGGTCCTGGATCTGGATTATGTGGAGGATAGCGGTGCGGAGGCCGATGCCAATTTCGTGCTGACCGAGACGGGCGGCATTGTGGAGATCCAGGGCACGGCCGAGCAGGCGCCGTTCAGCGAGGCGCAGTTCTTAGAGTTGCTGCGCCTGGCCAAGATGGGCACCGCGCGCTTGTTCGAGGCGCAGCGCGCGGCCCTGGCGTGACGCGGCGCCTGGTGCCGGGCAGCCGGCTGGTGTTGGCCAGCCATAACCGCGGCAAGCTGCGCGAGATTGCCGAGCTGGTGGCGCCGCATGGCATCGACATGGTTTCGGCGGGCGAACTCGGCTTGCCGGAACCCGACGAGACGGAGCCGGATTTTGTGGGCAACGCGCGGCTGAAGGCTGTGGCGGCCGCGTCGGCTGCCGGGTTGCCGGCGCTGGCGGATGATTCGGGATTTTGCGTGGCGGCGCTGGGTGGGGCACCGGGCGTGTATTCGGCGCGCTGGGCGGGGCCGGGCAAGGATTTCGCGGCCGCGATGGCGCGGGTGAACAGGGAGATGGCGGGGTGCGAGGATCGGCGCGCCTGGTTCGTGTGCGTGCTGTGTCTGGCCTGGCCGGATGGCGAGACGGCGAGTTTCATGGGGCGTGTGGAGGGGCAGGTGGCGTGGCCGCCGCGGGGGGGCGCGGGTTTTGGCTATGATCCGATGTTTGTGCCGTTGGGTGGGCTGCAGACGTATGGGGAGATGGCGCCCGCCGAGAAGCACGCGGACAGCCACCGGGCGCGTGCGATGGCGCAACTCTCCGCAGCATGCCTGAAGGACTAAAAGTTCTTTGCTTCTTTCTTTCAAGAAAGAAGATTCTTCTTTTCTGAAGAAAAGAAGCAAAAGACTTTTGCTTGTTTAGGCGCGGGAACGGCGGAGAGTGCCGTTGACGGCGCGGATGAGGATGCGGATGAGGCCGGTTTGGGCGATCATCCGCGTGGCGGGGGCGAGAAGGGCGGCGAGGGTCAGGCTTTGGCGGGCTTGCTCCAGGCTTTGGTCGCGCACCTGGCGCGCTTCTTCGGCGACGGGGTCGGAAATCTTGCCGGCGGCCAGAAGCCCGAAGATGATCGCGATCACCAGATCCACGCCCAGCACGATGGCGCAGGCGATGATGGGGGTGAACGTCGCGAAGCGCTCCAGCGCGAGAACCGCCAGGATGTGCATCAATGTCAGGACCGCGAGCGCGAACACCGCCGCGACGGCACCGTAGATGGCACGGCGCACCGCCACCGCCACGGTGCGCCGGATCAGGATGATTTCCGCCTGAGCGGCGACTCGGGCGAGGCGGACGGTGCGCATGGTGGTGCCTTACTTCGTGAAGCGGCCGAACAGGAAGCCGACGGCGGCGGCAACGCCGATGGCGATCAGCGGCTGGTCGCGCACGCGGTCGGCCACCGCATCGGCCTGATCCTCGGTGTAGACGCGGGCGCGGTGGGCGGCTTCGCTCGCGCGCCGTCCGGCGTCCGACAGGGCGGGGCTGACGCGGTCTTCCATGAGCTGGTTCACCTGGTCGCGCAGGGCGCGGATTTCGTCTCGGGCGCTATCGGTCACGGCCATGGTCGGGCACTCCTTGGGGGGTATAAGCGGGTTGGGCCAGGCGGCGTTTGCGCCGTTGCCCGACCAAACGCCCCCTTCCGGGGCCGGTTGCGTGAGAGAAAAAGATAGAATGGGTTCAGCGGCGCTTAAGCTTTCCAGCCTGACCAGCCGTGCCGGATCCCGCCGCGTGCTGGATGGTTTCACGATGTCGGCCGAGCCGGGCCTGGTGACCGCTGTGGTGGGGCCGGCCGGGTGTGGCAAATCCACGCTGATCCGTTGCATTGCCGGATTGCAGGCCCCTCAGGGCGGCAGCGTGGAACTGGATGGTAATGATATTGCTCGCGTGCCTGCCTGGCGGCGCGGGTTCGGCGTTGTGTTGCCGTCGGATGGATTGTTTCCGCATCTGACGCTGGCGGAGAATGTGGCGTTTCCCCTGCGCATGCGGGGTATTCGGCAGCAGGCGCGGCACGGGCTGGTGGCGACCGCGCTGGACCTGGTGCAGCTTTCCGGCGTGGCGCATCAGCGTGCGGCCTCGGCCACCCCGGCAGAGCGCCAGCGCGCGGCGATTGCCCGGGCCACGGTGTTCGCGCCCGCGGTATTGCTGTTGGATGAACCCCTTGCCGCGCAGGACATGGCAGGACGGGCGTCGCTGATCGCCAGCTTGCGCCGGATACAGGCGCTATTGGGGTGCACGACGGTGTTGGCGACGCGGGCGGGGGCGGATGCGCTGGCGCTGGCCGATCGGATTGCGGTGCTGCGCGATGGAGGTTTGGAGCAACTGGGCGGGAGCGCCGAGGTTTTCGATGAGCCGCGCAACGATTACGTGGCGGCGCAACTGGGTGAGGTGAACCGGCTGGCGGGGGTGGCGCTGCGGGTCGAGGATGGCCTGGCGATGGTGCGCCTGGCGTGTGGCCCGGTGGTGCAGGCGCGGTGTGGGCGGATTTTGCAGCCGGGTGATCCGTGTGTGTTCACGGTGCGGCCGGACCGGATTGCGGTGGCGGCGGCGTCGGCGGCCGATCTGGGTGGTCCGGCGGTGGATGCGACGGTGGTGGAGGTGGTGTTTCTGGGGGATGCGTATCGGTTGCGGATGTTGATCGGGTCGGGGGCGGAGCTGGTGGTGCGGCGGTCGGCGGCGGCGGGATTGCGGGGGATGGGGGTTGGGGCGGGGGTGGCGGTGGCGTGGATGCCGCATCATGGGGCGGCGTTTCGGGCGCCGTAAAAAAAGGCCCTGGCCTTTTTTTGTCTTGTCTAGGCGCCTAAAAGACCCCCCATGATCCTCCTGATCGACAACTACGACAGTTTTACGTTCAACCTCGTCCACTTCCTCGGCGATCTCGGCGCCGCCTGCGATGTCCGGCGCAACGACTCCCTCACCCCGGCCGAAGCCCTCGCCCTGAAGCCGGACGCCATCGTGCTCTCCCCCGGCCCTTGCACGCCCAACGAGGCCGGCATCTGCCTCGATCTGATCCGCGCCGCCGCCGGCCGCGTGCCGATGCTGGGCGTCTGCCTCGGCCACCAGGCGATCGGCCAGGTGTTCGGCGGCGACGTGGTCCGCGCGCCCACGCCGATGCACGGCAAGGTCAGCCCCGTGCAGCACGCCGGCACCGATATCTTCGCCGGCCTGCCGTCCCCCTTTGGCGCCACGCGCTACCATAGCCTGACCATCAAACCCGAAACCCTGCCGGCCACCCTCATCGCCACCGCCCATACCGAGGACGGTGTGATCATGGGCCTGCGCCACCGGATTCTCCCGATCTTCGGCGTGCAGTTCCACCCCGAAAGCATCGCCAGCGAATACGGCCACGAACTGCTGGCCAATTTCCTGGCGATCGCCCGCGGCACGAACCAGCCCAACGTGGCGGCCTGACACGGCGATGTCGCTGCCCCTCAAACCAGTGCTGGCGCGCGTGGCGCGCGGCGAAACGCTCGGGCAGGACGAAGCCGAAGCGGCCTTCGCCACCATCATGGAGGGGCAGGCGACGCCGGCGCAGATCGCCAGCCTGCTGACCGCGCTGCATCTGCGCGGCGAAACCCGCGCCGAACTCACCGGCGCCGTGCGTGCCATGCGGGCGGGCATGGCGCCGATCGCGGCACCAGATGGCGCCATCGATGTGTGCGGCACCGGCGGCGATGGGCTTGGCACGCTCAATGTGTCCACCGCGACCGCCTTCGTGGTGGCGGCGTGCGGCGTGCCGGTGGCCAAGCATGGCAACCGCGCGCTCTCCTCGCGCACCGGCGGGGTAGACGTGCTGGCCGAACTTGGGCTCCCCATCGATCTGCCGTTCGACGCGATGGAGGCGCAATTGCGGCGCACGAACCTGACCTTTCTGGCGGCACCACGCCACCATCCGGGCATGCGCCATGCAGCCGCGGTGCGCGCCGAACTTGGCTTTCGCACCATCTTCAATTTGCTGGGGCCGCTGGCCAATCCGGCGCGTGTGCGGCGCCAATTGACCGGGGTGTACGACCCGGCCTGGGCCCCGGCGATGGCGGAGACGCTGGGCGCGCTGGGGGCCGAGCATGTGTGGGTGGTGCACGGGCAGGGCCTCGACGAGCTCACGCTGGCCGGGCAGAGCGAGGTTGCTGAGTGGCGCCATGGCACGCTGCGCCGCTTCAGCGTGACGCCTGAACAGGCGGGCCTGGCGCGTGCGCCGGTGGTCAGCATCGCCGGCGGCGCGGCGGCCGAGAACGCGGCGGCGCTGCGTGCGTTGTTGCACGGCACACGAGGACCCTACCGCGACACGGTGCTGCTGAACGCCGCGGCCGCCCTGATCATCGCCGGCCGTGCGGACAGCCTGGCCGAGGGCGCGGTCGTGGCGGCTGGCGCGATCGATCGTGGCGCGGCATCGAACGTGCTTGAAACATTGTTGCGTGAGACGGCCGGTGTGCCGGTTGCCGCGCGCTGAAGACCTCTCCATGGATGTGCCTATGCCCGACGATCACGCCCACTTAATTCACTCTTCAGCCGGTACGCTGGCGCGAATTTGTGCCCAAACCGCTTCCGAGGTGGATCGGCGGCGCGCGGCCATGCCGATCGCGGCTTTAAGATCGCGTATCCACAGCCGGCGCGACCGCCCGCGGGGATTCGGCGAGTCGCTGAAGCAGGCGCTGATCGCGGGGCGAAGCGGGCTGATTGCCGAAATCAAGCGGGCATCCCCCTCCGGCGGCCCGATCCGGGAACGGCTGGATGTGGCGGAGGCGGCACGGCACTACACGCAGGGCGGTGCGGCCTGCCTGTCGGTGTTGACCGAGGGGCCGAATTTTCAGGGCAGTCTGGCCGATCTGCAGGCCGCCCGCGCGGCTACGCACCTGCCCATTCTGCGCAAGGATTTCATGCTGGATCCCTGGCAGGTGTATGAGAGCCGGGCGGCGGGGGCGGATTGTATCCTGCTGATCATGGCCGCACTCAGCGACGCGCAGGCCATCGAGCTGGAGGGGGTCGCGCGCGATCTGGACCTCGATGTGCTGGTGGAAGTGCATGACGCGCGCGAACTGGACCGTGCGCTTGGGCTGCAAACACCGCTGATCGGCATCAACAACCGCAACCTCAAGACGCTTCAGACAAGCATCGAGACCACCATCGGGTTGGCACCATCGGTGTCGCCCGACCGGATTTTGGTGAGCGAGAGCGGCATACGCGACCATGAGGATGTGACGCGGCTGGCTGCGGTGGGCGCGCATTGCCTGCTGGTGGGCGAAAGCCTGCTGCGCCAGGCGGACCTGGTTTCGGCGACGCGCGCTTTGCTGGGCAGTGTGGCGTGAGTGTGGCGCTGACCCATTTCGACGCCACGGGCCGTGCGGTGATGGTGGACGTGACCGACAAGCCGGACAGCCAGCGCGCCGCGACGGCCCGCGCGCGGGTGGTGATGCAGCCGGAGACGCTGGCGGTGGTGGTGGCCGGCACGGCGAAAAAGGGCGATGTGCTGGGCACGGCTCGGCTGGCCGGCATCATGGCGGCCAAGCGCACGGCCGATCTGATCCCGCTGTGCCACCCGATCCCGATCACGTCGGTGACGCTGGAGCTGGAGGCGACGGAGGGCGGCGCGGTCGAGATTTCCGCCACCGTTCGCACCACCGGGCGTACCGGGGTGGAGATGGAGGCGCTGACCGCCGTGAGCGTGGCGGCGCTGACCGTGTATGACATGTGCAAGGCGATCGACCGGGGCATGCGGATCGAGGCAGTGCGGGTTGTGCATAAGGAAGGCGGGGCATCAGGTGCCTTCCGTCAGGACTAGCCGCACATGTTGAGTGTCGAGGAGGCAAGGAGGCGCATTCTGGCCGGGCTTGCCCCGGTTTCGGCCGAGATGGTGGCGCTGTCCGATGCCTGGAACCGCGTGCTGGCGGCGCCGGTGATCGCGCGCCTGACGCAGCCGCCGGCAGATGTGTCCGCCATGGATGGCTATGCGCTGCGGGCCGCGGATGCGGCCGCGGGCGCGCGGCTGCGCGTGGTCGGTGCGGCGCCCGCGGGGCGGCCGTTCGACGGCACGCTGAAATGGGGCGAGGCGGTGAGGTTGTTCACCGGCAGCGTCATCCCGGCCGGCGCAGATACGGTGCTGTTGCAGGAAGATGCGGAACCGGATGCCGAAACGGTGATGGTGCGGGAGCAGCCGGCGCCCGGGCAGCATATCCGGCGGCAGGGTCAGGATTTTTCCGTTGGCGACACGCTGCTGGCGCCTGGGCTGCGTCTGGGCGCCCGCGATATCGGGTTGGCGGCGGCGGCCAACCATCCGTGGCTGACCGTGCATCGCCGCCCGGTGCTGGCCATTCTGGCCACGGGGGATGAAATCTCGATGCCGGGCGAGCCGATCGGCAACGGCGGTATCGTCAGTTCCAATTCCCATGCCTTGGCGGCACTCGTGCGGGCGCATGGCGGCACGCCGGTGCTGCTGCCGGTGGCGGCCGATCGCGTGGACGAGATTGCCGCGGCCGCTGCGGGTGCGCGCGCCGATCTGCTGGTGACCACCGGGGGCGCCAGTGTGGGCGACCACGATCTGGTGCAGGCGGGGCTGACAAAGGCCGGGTTTGCCCTGGATTTCTGGAAGATCGCCATGCGTCCGGGCAAGCCGATGATGCATGGGTATCTGGGTGGCACGCCCGTATTGGGGCTGCCGGGCAACCCGGTTTCCGCTTTCGTGTGCGCCACGCTGTTTCTGCTGCCGGCGATCGCCAGGCTTGCGGGGCTAGCGGTGACCGGGCCGGCAACGGAAACCGCCGTGCTCGGGGTGGCGGTGCGCGCCAATGACCATCGCGCCGACCATTTGCGGGCAACGCTGGCACGCAGCGACTCGGGCGCGCTGGTGGTGACGCCTTTCGTGCGGCAGGATTCCGCGCTGCTGCGCGCGTTGGCTGAGGCGGATGCGCTGGTGCTGCGGGCACCGCACGCGCCGGCGCTGGAGGCGGGGAGCAGCGTCGAAATCATACGCCTGCATGATCTCGGCGTATGATTTTTGCAGAATGGCTTTGGGCGGCGTGCTGACTCAGTGATTTAACAGAAGGTTATTGACGGAGTCTCAGGAACTAAATTAGAACATCGGCAGGGTTGCCGGTTTGTTCACTCCGCCCGTGGCATCCCCCGTGCTGGCAGCCGCCCGCATGTCACGTCCGGCGGCGGAATTGGTACGAGGCAGCGCCATGTTGACCCGCAAGCAGCACGAATTGCTGATATTCATCGACAGCCACCTGAAGGAAACGGGCGTCTCCCCGAGTTTCGAGGAGATGAAGGAGGCACTGACCCTGCGCTCCAAATCCGGCATCCACCGGCTGATTTCTGCGCTGGAGGAGCGGGGATTCCTGCGCCGGCATCATCACCGGGCGCGGGCGCTGGAAGTGGTGCGGCTGCCTGAGAACATGGCACCACGCCGGGAAGCCGCACGGCCAGCGCCGGCCGCGGCCGCCGCTGCCTCGGCGTTTTCACCAAACGTGATCCGGGGGGATTTCACAAATCGTTTGCCTGGGGTGCGCGCGGCTAACGATGCTGCGGCCGTGCAACTGCCCTTGTATGGGCGCATTGCCGCGGGCTTGCCGATCGAGGCATTGCGGGATGATGGCGTGCATATCGAGGTGCCGGTGGCGATGCTGGGCAATGGCGACCATTTCGCTCTGGAAGTGGCCGGCGATTCGATGGTGGAAGCGGGGATCCTGGATGGCGATACGGTGATCATCCGTAAAGGCGAGACGGCGGAGACCGGGCAGATCATCGTGGCGCTGATCGACGAGGCCGAGGTGACGCTGAAGCGGCTGCGGCGGCGGGGAAATTCGATTGCGCTGGAGCCGGCGAATGCGCGGTATGAAACGCGGTTGCTACCGCCGGATAGGGTGAAGGTGCAGGGGCGGCTGGTGGCTTTGCTGAGGAAGTATTAAAGGAAGATCTTCTTTTTTGAGAAAAAGAAGCAAAAAACTTTTGACTGTTGGCGCGCGACTCGCCGGCAGCGTGCGCAAAGGGATAAAAGTTTTTTGGTTCTTTTTTTCAAAAAAGAACATCTTTCTTCCTACGTTTCCGCCGGCGTGATGGACCGACACGTCCTGACCTGCGCGTGCTACCGGCAGAGTTGTGAAGTGGAGCGAGTTAAAGGATCATATCCTGATCTATGTCGGCCGGCGCGTGTATTTCACGATACCGAAGCGCGTGGCGGCGGCGGGTTTTGATCTGGAGATTTTGCGGGGGAAGCTCAGGAATTACACGCGGCGGCAGAGTCGATGATTGAGGAGAGAGAAGGTCTTCTTTTTTGAAAAAAAGAAGCAAAAAACTTTTGCCTGTTGGCGCGCGCCTTGCCGGCAGCGCACGTAAAGGAACAAAAGTTTTTTGGTTCTTTTTTTCAAAAAAGAACATCTTTCTTCCTACGATACGGCTAATCGTCGAACGGATCACGCTTGTCGGGAAACACGACGTCGCGGTGCACATGCACGGACATCAGCAGGCCCATCGCCGTCATTACCGTGAGCATCGCACTGCCGCCGTGGCTGACCAAAGGTAGCGGGACACCGCCGACGGGGATGGCGCCGACGACCATGGCGACGTTGACGAACACATACATGAACATGTTCACCGATATGCCCAAAGCCAGCAGGCGGCCGTATTGGTGGCGGCAGCGCAGCGCGATGAGCATGCCGCCGAGGATGATGGCGAGCAGCAGCGTGAGAAGTGCCAGCGCGCCTACCAGGCCCCATTCCTCGGCGACGATGGAGAAGATGAAGTCGGTCTGTTTTTCCGGCAGGAAATTGAGATGCGCTTGGGTGCCCTGCATAAAACCCTTGCCCCACATCCCGCCGGAGCCGAGTGCGATCTTGCTTTGGATGATGTTGTAGCCGGCGCCGAGCGGATCGCTTTCCGGATTGAGAAAGGTGGTGATCCGGGCGCGCTGGTAATCGTGCAGGTGCTTGTAGGCGAATTCAGCCAGAAGCGGCAGCGGCGCCGCCAGAAGGGCCATTTGCCACAGGCGCATGCCTGCTGCGACGAAGATGGAGAATCCCACCACCGCGGTGATGAAGGCGGTGCCGAGATTGGGTTCCTTGAGGATCAACCCCACGGGGAGCAATACGGCAATGGCGGGCGGCAGCAGGAACAGCGGGTTGCCCACGCGTGCCCAACTCGCCCGGTTGAACCAGCTGGCGAGCGCCATGGCGAGCGCGAGTTTCATGATCTCGCTCGGCTGCAACTGCACCGGGCCGATATCCAGCCAGCGTTCCGCGCCTTTGCCGACATGGCCCATCTTCAGCACTAGCACCAGCAGCACCAGCGCGCCCAGATAGGCCGGCCAGGAGAAGCGCGCGATGAAGCGGATATCGACCATCGCCAGCGAAAGCATCAGCACCAGGCTGAAGCCGAAGCGCAGGCCGTGGCGCCAGGCATAGGGTTCCGGACCGCCGCCGGCGGAATACAGCGCCACGTAGCCGCAGCCGGCGAGCGCGCAGAGCAGCAGAACGTACAGCCAGTTGATCCGCCACAGCTTGTTCAGCAGCCCGAAATCGGGTTCTGCCCGCAGCAGCCGGCGTTCGGAGATCATGACGGCGTCATTCCAGGCTGATCACGATCTTGCCGACATGCTGGGCGGATTTCAGCGCGCGGTAGGCTTGTGCCGCTGCTTCCAGCGGGAAGATACGGTCGATCACCGGCTCGATCCTATGCAGCGCGATGGCCCTGTTCATGGCTTCGAACATCGCGCGGGAGCCGACGAACACGCCGCGCACGATGACGCCGCCGGCGAGGATGGAGAGCGGGTCGATCTGGCCGCGTGTGAGAACGCCGATCATGGAGACCACGCCGCCGAGGCGCGCGGCGGCGATGGAGCGTGGCAGGGTGCCGGGGCCGCCCACTTCCACCACATGGTCCACGCCGCGACCGTCCGTAAGGCGCCGCACCTCGGCCTGCCATTCGGGCGTTTGCGTGTAGTTGATGCCGTCCGCGGCGCCGAACGCGCGGGCACGCTGCAGCTTCGCATCGCTGGATGAGGTGGCGATCACGCGCGCGCCGGCGGCGACCGCGAATTGCAGGGCGAAGATGGAGACGCCGCCGGTGCCAAGCACGAGCACCGTTTGGCCCGGCAGGATGGGGTGCAGGCCGGTCAGCGCGTTCCACGCCGTGACCGCGGCACAGGGCAGGGTGGCGGCCTGGGCGTAGGAGAGATGCGCGGGGATGTGCACCAGGCCTTGCTGATCGAACACCACGTATTCGGCGAGCACGCCGTCGATGGCGCCGCCCAGCGCAGTGTCGCGGTAGGAAGGCTCGATCTCGCCGCCGAGCCAGCCCTGCATGAAGATGCCGGCCACGCGGTCGCCGGGTTTTACGCGCGTCACGTCCGGGCCGGTCTCCACCACCTCGCCGGCGCCATCGGAGAGCGGCACCAGGTTCGGCGCGAGGGTACCCATCACGTATCGGCCGTTGGCGACCGAGAGATCGCGAAAATTCAACGAGGCGGCGCGTATGCGTACGAGTACCTGGCCGCGTCCGGGGGTGGGGATGTCGCCCTCCATGAGGGTGAGGTCATCAAAGCCCTCGTGCTTGGGCAGGCGGTAAAGGCGCATGGCGCGGCTCCTTGGTGCTCAGGGGGAAGGCAGGACCGCAGCGGCGTGAACGATCCTGCCTGCGCCTGTTCTGGCGCGTGTACCCGTGCGGGTCTAGCGCCGCGCCTGCCGCGCGCCGGCGAAGGCGATCACCAGGCTGACACCGACGAACCACAACAGCCATGCCCCGGCGGCGCGCTGGCCGGACTCTGTTGCGTCATACAGCCAGGGTGCCCAGGTCAGCACCACGCCATCCAGCAGCAGCGCCGGCGCGCTGACCAGCGCCGTTGCCTCCACCATCCCCGCACCTGCGCCGGATACACGCCGGATCAGGCGCAGCGTGGCCCATGCCAGCGGCAGCGTCATCGCCAGCAGAAGCGGCGACCCTGCCGGCCCGAACACACCCCGAGATGCTGCCAGGTGGACCCCGCCCACACCGATCGCCCATAATGCTATGCCCAGCAGCGCCAGCTTCACGGCACGCGCCGAACCCAAACCACCGCGTATATTGCCCGCATGAACCAAACCCGACATGTTCGCCTCCTGTGCCAATGTAGCGCGCACTACATATCCGATTTTTGTAGCGGCTGCTACAGGAATTTTGATGTCGGTACGTGAAAAGCGCCGCGCCGCCGCCCTGGACCGGATCGCCGACCACATGCTGGCGCACGGCCTGGCGGATTCCAGCCTGCGCGCCCTGGCACAAACGGCCGGCACCAGCGACCGCATGCTGCTGTATTATTTTGCCGGCAAGGACGACATCCTCGTCTCCGCCCTGGGCACGATCGCAACCCGGCTTGGCGCCATCCTGCACACCGCGCTGGGCGGACCATGCTCAGCCGATCCGGAAAAGGTGCTGGCGGACATGGCCGGGATCATCCGCGGTGCGGCGGTGCGGCCCTATATGCGGCTATGGCTGGAAGTGACGATCCTCTCCTCCCGCGGGGAGGAACCGTACCGCAGCGTTGCCGGTCAGATCGCAGATAGTTTCGTGGCCCTGGTCGCAAGCCGGTTGGCGATTGACAACGAAACGATACGCCAGGCCACAGCATCGCGCGTGATCGCCACGCTGGACGGGCTGGTGGTGCTGGACTTGGTGGGGCGGGAACATACGGCGACGCTGGCACTGGGGGTGAAAGGGGGGTAACCTCATCAGAGATGAGAAAGAATGTTCTTTTTTGAAAAAAAGAACCAAGAAACTTTTAACTGTTTTGTTTCCGCGTACGGAATACAATTTTTCCCGAAACAATTTGAGGAGGGTATTATGCGGGCGGTTTGGGCGGTGGTGGTGGCGGCGTTGTCACTGGGCGTGGCGCGGGCGCAAAGCGTGACGACCTACCATAACAGCGTCAATCGCCACGGCGATTATGTCGTGCCGGGGCTGACACTGGCCGCCGCCGCAACGATGCACCTTGATCCGGCCTTCAAAGCGAGCGTGACCGGGAATGTCTATGCGCAGCCACTGTACTGGGCGCCCACGAATACGCTGATCGTTGCCACCGAGAGCAATACGGTGGAGGCGCTCAACGCCAGCACCGGCGCCACGGTGTGGAGCACCCAACTCGCGCCGGCCGCACCGCTGAGCGCGCTGGGCTGCGGGAATGTGAATCCGGAAGGCATCACCGGGACACCGGTGATGGATCCCGCCAACGGCACGATCTATCTGGATGCGCTGGTGAATCTCAGCCCCGGCGGGGTGCACCACCGGCTATACGCCATTTCCGTGACCACCGGGCATGTTTTGCCGAAATGGCCAGTGGACGTGACGGCGGGGCTGGCGGCGCTGCACCAGAGTTTCGACCCGACGGTGCAGGGGGAACGCAGCGCGCTGCTGCTGTTCGGCGGCAATCTCTACATCACCTATGCCGGCCGCTACGGCGATTGCGGCAGTTATCACGGCATGATGGTGCAGGCGAGCCGCAGCAAGCCGGGGATCACCGCGGTATGGGCAACCAGCGCGGTGCATGGCGGTATCTGGGCGCAGGGGGGTGCCACCTCCGATGGAACGTCGATCTTCGCCACCACCGGCAATACCGGGGGTGCCAGCAGCTGGGGCGGCGGCGAGGCGATCATCAAGCTAGCCCCGGGGCTGGCGTTTTCGTCCGCGCCGGCGGATTTCTTTACGCCGGCGGATTGGCTGACCCTGGATGACGAGGATCTGGATCTGGGCGGGACCGGGGCAATACCCTTCAACGTCCCGCAGCCCGGGGGCGGTGAGGCGGCGCGACTGCTGGCCCTGGGCAAGGATGGCCGTGCCTATTTGGTGAACCGCACGAGCCTGGGGGGGATCGGCGGCGAGGTCGCGTCCGCCCCCGTTTCCAACACGGTGATCATCACGGGGCCGGCCGTGCACAGCACGGCCAAGGCGACGATGGTCGCGTTCACCAATTTTGCCGGCCGCACCTGCGCGGGTGAAAGCCTGAGCATGCTGAGCATTACCAACAGCACGACCACGCCGATTACGGAGACGTGGTGCCAGGAGCTGAATGGTGCTGGCGCGCCCATCATCACGACGGGCGCCGGCAATAGCGATCCCATCGTGTGGGTGACGGGCGCGCAGGGCGATAATGAGCTGCACGGGTTTAACGCATTGACCGGCGCTGTGGTGTTCGGCGGCGGCGGCGGTGCGGATAGCATGTCCGGCTTGCAGCATTTCTCCACCATCCTGGCAGCCAATAGCCATTTGTATGTGGCAGGATCGGGGACCGTTTATGCGTTCACCTTCACGCACTGAGGTGCGGCGATGTGCCGCGTATGGCGGGCTGGGGCTCGCGATGCTGTGCATGGCGGCTTGCCCGGCCGCTGCCGGCGTGTACACGCTGGTGACGCTGGGCCGGCCTGCGGGGAGCACGAGCGTTGCCACCGCGATCAATGCCGGCGGGCAGGTGGCGGGGTATGATTTCGCTACACCCACCGGCGCCGCGGAGGGATTTGTATGGACCAGCGGGCGCGCAGTGATCGGCGTTTATGACGGCGAAGACACCAGGTTTGAGGCAATCAATGCGCGGGGCATTGCGGCGGGGCAAGCCGTGGCGGCCAATGGCCGCGCCATTCCGGTCATGTTCGATAGCCATGGCGGGGGATTCACCCCGATCGCGATGAGCACCACGCTGAACGCGTATGTGGCGGGGATAAACGTGCATGGTGTTATTGCCGGCTACGTGACCGAAACCTTCGGGCAGGCGCGTGGCCTGACCAGCCATGGGCATAGCGCGAACGTATTTACGGTGCCCGGGGCATCGCTCTCCACGCTGGGCAATGCTATCAACGATGCCGGTACCATTATCGGCAGCGACCAGGCGAGTTATGCCGCCACGAGCGGGTTCATTTATACCGGCGGCAAGTTCACCAGTTTGACTGTGCCGGGCGCGCCGGTGACGGAGCCGTTGTTCATTGATGCCGCCGGGGACATTGCCGGCTGGTATTCGGACGTGCGCGGCAATATCCACGGATTTACCGATATTGCCGGTGCGATCACGACGGTCGACAATCCTGAGGGGAATACGACGATTATTCTCTCGATCGGGACGGCGGGCGAGGTGTTTGGTACTTACGCGGATGCGACGGGGTTGACCCATAGTTTCGTTCTGTATCAAGGCGTTTTCCATCCGATTGCGGTGCCCGGCGCGCAGCAGACGACGATTACCGCGGCGAATGGGGGCGGGTCGTTTGTCGGCATATGGCTGGATGCGTCTTATGTGAATCACGCCTTTGTTGGTGTTTGCGCGCCCAAGCAAAGCCCGTGCACGCGATTGAAACCCTAGGTCGTAGCCAACAGACAAAAGTTTTTTGCTTCTTTTTTTCAAAAAAGAAGGCCTCGCCTTAGCTTCCCGCAACGCGGACATCAGCAATGGCCACCTCCAGCCACCCCAGCAGCAAGCGCGGTGCGGCGGAGAGCTGGCGGGAGCGATCGACGCAGAGGGCGAGCGTGAGCGGGTGCGCGCCGGCGCGGGCGATGGGGGTGAAGGCGAGTTCACCGCGAGCGACTTCGTCGGCGGCATCGAGCCAGCAGAGCAGGCCCAGGCCCACGCCTTCCCGCGCCAGGGATTTGATCATCTGGATATTGTTGGATTCTGCAACGATGTTCATCACCACGCCGGTGGCGGCCTGCAGGGCACGCAGTTGCACGCACAGGGCGAGGGGTTCGGCGGGCGCGACGACGGGATATTCCGCGGCTTCGCTGAGGTGAACCGGGGTGGATTGCCGCGTGACCGGGTGATCGGTGCGGCTGACGAAGCCGAGGAGAATCTCGCGGTGGGCCCGCACGGAGAGATCGCGCGAGGCTTGGGGGTTGAGGAGGAGGCCAAAATCCACTTCGCCGGAGGTGATGGCGGCCGGGATGTCCTTGTTATCGAGCACCAGGAGCCGTGTTGTGATGAAGGGGTGTTCCCGGCGCAGACGTTCGATGAGGGCGGGTAGGAAGCCGCGGGTGAGGGCGTCGATCGCAGCGATCTGCACCTGGCCGCGACGCAGGCCGCGCAGATCGTTCAGTTGCAGCCTGACGGTTGCGAGATCCTTGCGCCAGGCCATGGTGGCATTGAGCATGATTTCGCCCGCGGCAGTCAGGCGCAGGCCGGTTGGCAGGCGTTCGAACAACTCGCAGCCCAGTTCCTGCTCGGCGAGCAGGATCTGGCGGTCGATGGCGGAGGCCGAGATGTGGAGATGCTCGGAGGCCTTTCGGATGGATCCGAACCGGGCCGTGGCAACGAAATACTCCATGAAACGGGAGAAGGCGGGCAGAAGGGGTGCTCCAATTTTTCGAACGCATCATGCGGTATTCGGATATTGAGATCAACGCCATGCATCCGTAACATTACGGTGAGTAACAGGATTGCGGCGATCGACACGGCCTAGCGCTGGGCCGTGCCGGCACAAAGCTTGGCTGCGTTGGAGGGGGAGTGATCATGATTCGGACAAGGTTTCTGCTGTGCGGCGCGTCCGCGCTCGCGATGAGTGCCGCGACGGGGGCAATGGCGCAGATTGTGGCGGCGCCGGGCAAGCCGGCCGCGATCGAGGAAGTGATCGTGACGGCGACCAAGGTGAAGACCAACCTGCAAAAGACGCCGTTGGCGGTGACAGCCCTTTCGGGTGCGGCGCTGGATCGGGAGCACATCGCGGCGCCCAAGGATCTGGATAATATCGTGCCGGGGCTGGTGGTGAATACCACGCCATCGAACCCGCTGGCCATCAGCATTCGCGGCGCGGGTTATGAAGGCACGGAAAATACCTCGGCCCAGCCTGGCGTTTCCTACAATCAGAACGGGATTTATATCGCCAGCCCAATTTCACTGAATGCGAGTTTCCTCGATATCGACACGCTGGAAGTGTTGCGGGGACCCCAGGGTACGGTGCTGGGGCAGAATTCCGATGGCGGCGCGATCAACGTGACCACGGTGCGGCCGCAATTGGGCGTGTATGGCGGCTATACCGACATGAGCTATGGCAGCTACGATTATGACCGGTTTCGGATTGCCGGCAATTTTCCGCTGGGCGAGACGGCGGCGGTTCGTGTGGCCTTCGAGCAGGAGGCGCATGACGGGTGGGAGAATGCCAACGAGGTACCCGGCACCAACGGCAAATATCCCGAGAGCAACGAGAACTCCTTCAATGGGCGCATAGATGCCCTGTGGAAGCCGATTGCGCCGCTGACCATCGAAGTGTGGGCCGAGCATTATGCGAATGATACCAATGGCGACGGTTATCAGAATATCGATGATCCGAGCACCAATCCGCGCGTATTGTCCCAGGATTGGCCGGCGAAGATGCATCAGCGGTCGGATGATCTGGCGCTGACGGTTTCCTATGATCTGGATTGGGCGACCGCGAAATATCTGGGCAGCTATCAGCAGGCTGCGTTGACTGGGTCGGAAGATCTCGACAAGCTGGATTATGCGCTGGCCCTGCCACTACTGGGCGTGCATGACATCGATGTGGAGAATGATCGTTCGGGACACAGCTATACGAGCGAATTTGATCTGACATCCAAGCCCGGGACGCGTCTGGACTGGATTGTCGGCGCGTTCTTCCTGGAGCAGAGATATAACGAGGGTGTGCTGGAGTATCAGTACACAGATGGTGACATACCTTACGGGCTGCCGGTCAATTTGGGGCCGACCAATCCGTATTACGGCGAAACGGCAGGGTTTTCAGGGCCCGTCGCATTCGAGACGCGTGATACGCAAAAGCTCACCTCTGGATCCATTTATGGCCAGGGCGTGTACCACGTGACGGACCAGTTGCGCTTCACGCTCGGCGGTCGTGGCACGATCGATAACCAGATTGGTGTGATTCAGGATTTCTTTGGCCTGGCCGATCGGAATGCGGCACCGCCCCTGGTTACGACAAAAAACGGCGTAGACTTTTTTACAATTTTGAAAACGAAGTTCCAGAAGGCAACAGGCCGAGCCGAGGTGGAATACGATGTGGCACCGACGAACACGGTGTATGCCATGGTCTCCAACGGTCTGAAGCCGGGTGGGGCGAACCTCAATCCGCAGGCCGTGGCTATTCCGCTGGTGTTTGCGCCGGAGCGGGTGGATGCGTTTGAACTTGGATCGAAGAACGAGTTCCTCGAAAAAACTTTGCGTATCAATGTCTCAGCCTTCTACAACATGATCCATGGCTATCAGGTTGATAGCGAAGACCCAATTCCGTTCCAGGGCGGGCTGACGAATCTCAAGGCTTCCCATGTCGATGGGGTTGAGGGTGAGGCGACCGAATTGCTGCCCGCGGGCTTCCGCCTGGATGGAAACTTTACTGTGCAGGAAAGCAGGGTCGATAGTCACCAGCATCTGCTGGACCCGTCGCAAGCCGAACAGATTGATCTGGCCAATGGCGGGCCGTTCAATGGCAACGACGTCGCCCAGCGTTTCGCTGCCTATTACGCGGCGGCGAGTGAAGTGTACGGCCATCAACTGCCGAAAGTGCCGCCGTTCACCGGGAACATCGCGCTACAGCATGTGTATCATTTCGAGGAGGGGGGCCGGCTGACATCCAGCATTCATCTCGTCTACCGCAACCCGTATTATTTCCGGGTATATAATGTGAAGGAGACGGATCTGGTGCCGTCGCAGCGGCAGATCGATGTGAACTTCACCTATGCGACGGCGGATGGGCATTGGCATGCGGATTTCGTGATCACGAATCTGACGAACAACAATTCGGTGAATTCGCGGTACTCGGACGATTTCGGGACTTTCATTACGGCAAACTACTATGTTCCGCCGCGGCAGTTTATCGGGCGGGTGGGATATAAGTTCTGAAGTTTGAGCAGGATAAGAAAAACCACGAAGGCACAAAGGCACGAAGAAAAACACGTAGATGATTCTCGATTTAAATTCTTCTTCGAGTACTCTCCGTGTCTGTGTGCCGTCGTGGTTAATTTCTCCCGGGCCGGGATCGGCGGGTACGTTGTCATTCGCCGCAATCCGCCATGCACACCCTACGGCTTCTCCGCAAGGGCGAAGACCGAAAGACCAGCAAGCTTATTATGCCCCAGCAACGGCAGTTCGGCCGCGCACAGGGCGGCGAGCGCGCCGTTCACCAGCGGTGAATGACGTTTCATGCCGGATGCAGCAACAACTCGGCCGCCCGAGGCGATGCGGCCGGGGATGCGCGCCGCCGCGGCGATGGGTAAAGTAAAGCCGTAATAGTAGCTGCTGGCCAAGGGTTTCAGGCCCACGCGGGCGATCAGGCGATCCACTTGGCGCAGCGTATAGCGGCGGTAATGTTCCAGGAACACGTCGTGGCCGCTCCACATCCATTGCAGGGCCGGTACGGTGATGAGAAAGCGCGTGCGAGGGGAAACGCAGGCGGCATATTCCGCGAGCAGGGCGGTATCGTCCGGCACGTGTTCCAGCACGTCCATCATCAGAACCAGATCGCCGGGGAAGCGGTTCACGCGAAAGGCGAAGCGGATCGGCTTGGTGTTGTGAATTTCCGCGTGTTCGCGAGCGTAATTGGGATCCACGCAGGTGGCGCCTGTGGCAGATGTGCGATCAAGCAGCACGCGGGAGAAAAACCCTGAGCCGGCGCCGACATCGAGGATGTCGCCGATGGGCGCGGACCCGAGCATGCGCAGCATGGCGGCGGATTTGGCACGGTAATACCAGTGGGAGGCGGCGGAGTCGCCAAGAATGGCTTCTTCCTTGAGGTCCATGGGGTTTAAATCGAATCCTGTGTGCGGTCAGGTTTAGGAAGAAAGGTCTTCTTTTCTGAAGAAAAGAAGCAAAAGACTTTTGACTGGTGGCGCGCGCCTCGCCGGCAGCGTGCGCAAACGGGTAACGGTTTTTTGGTTTTTTTCAAGAAAAGAGCACGCTTTCTTCACGCGGCCTTGTCCGGCGGGTAGATCCCTTCCAGCAGATAAATCGGCCGCTGCTTGGTTTCCACGAAAAGCCGGCCGACATATTCGCCGATCATGCCGAGCGAGATCAGGTTGGCCGCTGTGGAGAACAGCACAACGATTATCAGCGATGCGTAGCCGGGCACGCGGTTGCCCAGGATAAGCGTGTAGAGCGCGATGAACAGCGCGTAGAACAGCGCGCCGGCGGCGATGGCGATACCGCAATAGGTCCATACGCGTAAGGGCGCCGTGGAGAAGCTGACGATGCCGTCGAGTGCGAAATTCCATAGGCGCCAGTAATTCCATTTGCTCTGGCCCAGCACGCGGGCGGGGCGCACATAGGGCACGCCGATGGAGGGGAAGCCGACCCAGGCGAACAGGCCCTTCATGAAGCGGCCGCGTTCGGGCAGAAGGTGCAAGGCCTCGATCACGCGCCGGTCGATCAGCCGGAAGTCGCCGACATTGGGCGGGATCGGCGTGGGCGACATCATGTTGAACACCGCATAGAATAGCCCGGCGGTGACGCGCTTGAGGCGGGCATCGGCCTGGCGGCTTTCCCGCAGGCCGTAGACGACGTCGTAGCCCTGGCGCCACAGCGTGATGAATTTGCCTAGCAATTCGGGCGGGTCCTGCAGGTCCACGTCGATCAGCACGGCGGCGTCGCCACGCGCATGGTCCAGCCCCGCGGTCATGGCCGCTTCCTTGCCGAAATTGCGGGAGAGGTTGATCACCCGCAGGCCGGACTGGGTTGAGGCGCGGTCGAGCAGGAGGGTGAGTGTCGCGTCCGTCGAACCGTCATTGACGAAGATGGTTTCAAACCGGACGCCGGCTTGGGTCAGTTCGGGAGTGATTTGCCGCAGGAAGGCATCGATTGCCTCGGCCTCATTATACACGGGCACGATCACCGAGATCAGCGCCTCTTCCGGCCTTACCCGCCCCTGCTGCATCATCGCTTTAGCCTAGGCCGTGCCGCGGAGTCGCGTCACCAGACGAATAAAAGTTTTTTGCTTCTTTTTTTCAAAAAAGAAGACCTTACTTTTTTGAAAAAAGAAGCAAAAAACTTTAACCGCGGGCAAGCATGGCGAAAGCTGCGCCCGGGGGCCGCAGCCCTGCTTCAGGCCTTGAAGAAGTTTTCCTTGACGGCGGCTTTGACCCGATCTGGGCCCTCTTTGACTTTGTCGGCGTGAACACCGCCGGACACGTCATCCAGTTCGTCTTCCGACAGAATTTCGGCCTTATCTTCGATCTTCCCGTCATCTTGGATTGGCATCGTAAAACCCTTTCCATTAAAAGTAACGAGTGTAACTTACATCAAGTGCCGTTGGGGTCAATTGGGTAAAGCCGCGCGCGGAACAACTATTGTTGTGACCTACGTCACAATCTCTGAAGCCGGCAGGATCAGCTAAGATGCACCGTGCCGGTGGCGTGGTTTTCCGTGTTGCAGGCGCGGCTGCTACCTCTAGAGTAATCCCATCCACCATAGGGCAGAGATGACCGACGCTGCGACACGGATCTTCAGGCAGGCTGCCCTGGAGAAATTGGCCTCGCCCGAGCAACTGGATGAACTCGTCACGGTGGCGGACACGCGCGGCTGGATCGCGGCACTCGGCCTGGGGGTGGTGGTGGTCGCACTGCTCGCGTGGAGCGTCTTTGGAACAATCCGCACAGAGGTGGAAGCGCCGGGGATCCTGGTGCGGGAGAGCGGCCAGGTGGTCAGCGCCGTGGCGCCGGCGTCGGGCCTGGTGGAACGCGTGCTGGTGCACGCGGGCGACAGCGTGGTGAAGGGGCAGACGCTGGCGGTGCTGAGTCAGGATGAGACGCAGCTGCGCCTGGCCAACGCCGAAGCCGCCGCCGCAGAGCAACGCACGCAGTTGACGCAGTTGCAGGCGGCGATCGCACGCGAAGCAGCGGCAATCGCGCGCAACAGCGCCGAGCGGCGCACCACCTATACCGAAGTGATCCGGTTGACCACGGAAAGGCTGGCGCGCTTGCAGGGGCAGTTGGCTCTGCGTGAAGGGCTGCGCCGTAACGGCCTCGTTTCGGACGAGACGGTGGAGCAAATGCGGGTGACCATCGAACAGGGCGAGGAGGATATCGATGCCACGCGGGCCAAGCTGGCCGAGCTCGATTCCGAGGCGCTGCACGGGCAGGCACAGGCGGATCGGGATGTGGCAACCGCGCGGCGGGCCGTGGCGGACGCGGAACGGCAGGTGGCGGAGCTGAAATTGCAGTTGCGGATCAGCGGCGCGGTGCTGGCGCCGGCCAGCGGGCGGATCACGGAACTGGCGGTAACGGAGGGCCAGCGCCTGGCCGCCAACGCGCTGGTCATGAATCTGGAAACGGCTGGGCACCGGCTGCAAGCGGTGGTGTATGTGCCGACCGGCCAGGGCAAGAGCGTGCTGCCGGGCATGGTGGTGCGGGTGGCGCCCTCGACGGTGCGGCGGGAGGAATACGGCACGATGCGCGGCGTGGTACAGGCCGTCTCCGCCTTTCCCTCCACGCCGCAGGGCATGCTCTCCGAACTGCAGAACCAGAGCCTGGTTACGGAATTCGCCGCCGCGGGAACACCGTATGAGACACGGATCGATCTGCTGGCGGCCGATACGCCAACGGGCTACGCGTGGAGCTCCGGCGCAGGGCCGGCGCTGGACCTGACCAGCGGCACCACGGTGCAGGTGTGGATCACCGTGCGCGTGCAGGCACCGATTAACTTAATTTTGCCGTTTCACCACGGGCGCTAGATGGTGAGCGATGCGCCAACAGGCAAAAGGTCTTTGCTGCTTTCTTTCAAGAAAGAAGCCCCCCGCGGAGCGGCAAAAGAGAAAGATTCTTCTTTTTTGAAAAAAAGAAGCAAAAAACTTTTGCCTGTTGGGGCTCGACACACGCCGACGATCTTGCAGTTGTCGGCGTTGGAATGTGGGGCAGCGTCGCTGGGGATGGTGCTGGGGTTCTATGGGCGCTGGGTGCCGCTGGAGGCGCTGCGAATCGCCTGCGGGGTCAGCCGGGATGGGAGCAAAGCCTCCAATATCCTCAAAGCGGCGCGCAGCTTCGGGCTGGAGGCGAAAGGCTACCGCAAGGAACCGGCGGGGCTGGCGGACCTGCCGGTGCCGAGCATCATCCACTGGAATTTCAATCATTACGTCGTGTTCGAGGGGTTTCACGGCGCGTTTGCCTTCATCAACGATCCGGCGCGGGGGCGCGTGCGGGTGGCGCGCGCGGAATTCGACCAGAGCTTTACCGGCGTGGTGCTGGCGTTCACACGCACGGCTTCCTTCACCAAAGGGGGCAATCCGCCGCAGCCGCTGCGGGAGATCGTGCACCTGCTCGCGCGGTCGAAAGCGGCGGTGGCGCTGGTGTTCGCCTTCAGCCTGATGCTGGTGGTGCCGGGGCTGCTGATCCCCGGGATTGCGAAACTATTCGTGGAAAAGGTGCTGCTGCAACGCCTGCACGGCTGGTTGCTGCCGCTCTGTGCGGTGCTGGTGGGCGCTGGCGCCTTGCAGGCGATCATCATCCGGTTCCAGCAACATTACCTGATCCGGCTGGAAGCGAAGCTGGCGGCCGTGCTGGCGGGCCGCGTGATGGCATCGATGCTGGCGCTGCCGATGGCGTTCGTGGCCCAGCGCACCGCCGGCGAAATGGCCATGCGGGTGGCCTGCGCGGCGCGCGTGGCGGGGCTGCTCAGCGGCGAGCTGGCGACCAGCGCGTTCAACGTGGTGGCCGTGGTCTTGTACGGCGCGGCCATGGCGGTGTTCGATCCGCTGGTTGCGGCGGTGGCACTGCTGGTGCCGGTGGCGAACGTGGCGCTGCTGCGCGCGCTGCGTCACCGCGCGGCGGAACTGAACCGCGCGATCAACCTGGTGGAAGGCCGCATGGAGGGGGCAGCGGTCGGCGCGATCGTCGGGATAGAAACGATCAAGGTGTCGGGCGGGGAGGGTGAAGCCTTCGCGCGCTGGGCGGGATATCACGCCCGCGCGCTGTCCGGCCAGCAGGCCCTGGGCCTGATGAACGGGATCGCGGGGGTGGCGCCGGCCCTGCTGGGCTCGATCGGCGCAGGGGCGGTGGTGATCGTGGGTGGGATACGGGTGATCCAGGGGGAGTTGAGCATCGGATCGCTGCTGGCGCTGCAATTGCTGATGAGCAGCTTCGTGGGGCCGTTCAATCAGTTGGCGGCGCTGGCCGCGCGGGCGCAGCAGGCGCAGGGCGATCTGAACCGGATCAACGATCTGCTGCGTGGCAGGCCGGCGCCCGCGGCGCCGCTGCCGCCCGGGGCGGCGCGGCTGGCGGGGCGGGTGGAGTTCCGCAACATCACCTTCGGCTACAGCCCGGCGGAGCCGCCGCTGATCAGCGATTTCACCCTGGTGCTGGAGCCCGGCACGCGGGTGGCGCTGGTGGGCGGATCGGGCAGCGGCAAATCCACCATCGGGCGGCTGCTGTGCGGGCTGCTGGAGCCGTGGTCGGGCGAGATCCTGCTGGATGGGCAGCCGATCCAGGCGCTGCCACCCGCGCTGCGGGCGGCCTCGCTGGCCTATGTGGATCAGGATATCTTTTTGTTCGCCGGCACGGTGCGCGACAACCTGACGCTGTGGGACCCGACGCCGCCGGAAACCACGCTGGTGGACGCGCTGAAGGATGCCGAAATCTACGCCGATGTCGCGGTGCGGCCGGGCGCGCTGGATAGCGTGGTGGCGGAGGGCGGGACGAATTTTTCCGGCGGCCAGCGGCAGCGGCTGGAAATTGCGCGGGCGCTCGTGGGCAACCCTTCCGTGCTGGTGCTGGATGAGGCGACGGCGGCGCTGGATCCGCTGCTGGAGCAGCGGATCGACGAGAGCATTCGCAGGCGCGGCTGCACCGGGCTGATCATCGCGCACCGGCTCTCCACGGTGCGGGATGCAGACGAGATCGTGGTGATGCAGCGCGGGGCGGTGGTGGAACGCGGCACGCATGCGCGGCTGATGGACGAACAGGGGCTGTATGCTGGGCTGTTCGGCATGGCGGCGGCGGCATGAACGTCATTACCGCGCTTGCGGCCACCGGCGCGGGTGCGGTGTTGGCGCTGACGGCTGATACGCCGCTGCCGCTGCATCGGCTGGAGGGGATCTGGCGCATTCGCGGGCGGTTCGCGGATCTGTTTGCGGTGCGGTGGGAGGATGGGCAGCCGGTGGGGCGGCGGCATTTTCTGCTGCGGCTGACGAACGGGATGCCGCTGCTGGGCTTGGGCGTCGAAGCCGAGGCGGCCGGCTGGTCCATCCTGGCGGTGGGGGGGCTGGCATCGGAGGCGGTAGGGGCGCCGCCGGGGCCGGCCAGCGCGGAAGCGGTGGACACCTGGATCGTGGCATTCGACGAGTTGTTCCGTGATCCGGAGGCGCATTGGGGTGTGGTGCGGCTGGCGGCGACCGGCCGGATGGAGCTTGAGGCCGGCGAGGCGCTGGCCGCGGAGAGTCCGCCGGTCGCGTGGGTGAAAGTGCAATCCGGCAGCCTGCATGCGCCAGCGGGTGAGGTGGTGCAGCCGGGCATGCCGGCGGTGCCGTGCACCGCGGCGGCACCGCTGCGCGCGGCGGAGGAGAGCACGCTGGTGGTGACCACCACCGCGGCGCTGATAGGCGATGCGGGGCTTCAGACGGCGCTGGTCGCCTGGCACGCGGCGCTTCTGTCGCGCACCCAAGGGCTGATCGCGGCGCGCATGGCGTCACTGACGGCGCAACTGGGCAGCAGCGACCGGGCGACGCGGCACGGGCTGACCAGCGGGCTGATGCGCCTGGCGGGGGAAGCGGGCGCCGAGAGCGATGCCGCGGCGATCGATGATGACGACTTGCGGGTGATCGCGCGGGTGGCCGGCGAATTGGGCATGTCGCCGCGTGGCGTCACGGAGGCGACCTTGCAGTTGCCGGCTGGAGCGGCGCGCATCGATGCCATGATCGACGAGGCGGGGCTGCGCGGGCGCCGGGTGCTGCTGCGCACCGGGTGGTGGGGGTGGAAGACCGGGCCGCTGATTGGGATGCGGGCGGGCGATGGTACGGCGGTGGCCCTGCTGCCGGACGGCAAGCGCACGCGGATATGGACCGCGCCCGCGGCTTCCTCGCCTGTGGTGGACGCGGCAATGGCGGGCGCGCTCTCGCCGACGGCATGGATGCTGTATCGCAGCCTTCCCGATGCGTCGCCGAAACCATGGGCATTGGCCAGTTTTGCCTTTGCGGGCGGCGGCCCATTGGGCATGCGGCTGATGGTGGCCTCGCTGGCGGGGTCGGTACTGGGCCTGGGGGTGCCGCTGGCGACGGGCGTGCTGGTGGAGACGGTGATCCCGGCTTCGGCCGGCGGCGATATCGCGGTGCTGGCACTGGGCCTGGCGGCGGCGGCGTTCGGCCAGGCGGCGGTGAATATCGTGCGGGCGATCATCCTGCTGCAACTGGAAGGGCGGCTGGATTTGAATTCGCAGCCGGCGCTGTTCGACCGGATGCTGCGGCTGCACCCCACGTTCTTTCGCGGCTTCGCGGCGGGGGATCTGGCGGACCGGGTGATGGGCGTGCAGGAGATGCGCCGGCTGATCACCGGCAGCACGCTGGGAGCGCTGTTCGCCGGGCTGATGTCGCTGGTGAACCTGTCGGTGATGTTCGTGTGCAGCGCGCGGCTGGCCATGGTCGGGCTTGGCGTGGCGGTGGCGCAGGCGGGCGCGGGGGCGGTTCTGGCGGCGCTTCAGTTGCGGCGGGAGCGGGTTCTGGCGAACCGCCGCGGGCAGGCGGAGAGCTTCGTTCTGCAATGCATCGGCGGGTTGGCGAAGCTGCGCACGGCGAGTGCCGCGGATCGGGCATTCGCGCTGTGGGCGCGGCTGTTCGCCGGGCAGCGGGACGCGTTCGTCGCGGTTCAGAGAACGCGGGCATGGCAGTCGGTCGTGCCGGCGCTGCTGTTGCCGGCGGGAACCGCGCTGCTGTTCACGCTGGCGGCGGGGCTGGCGCTGGGGGCGCCGGGTGCCGGTGTTTTGGGGTTGGCGGCGTGGGTGGCCTTCAGCGCGGCGTTTGGGCAACTGACGGCCGGGCTGGGGTTCATGGTGGAGGCGGCCGGGGAGATGCTGGGCGTTCTGCCGCTGTATGAGCGGGCACGGCCGCTGCTAGAGGCGATGCCGGAAACGGCGGCCCCCGCGCGGCCGCCGGGGGTGGTGGCCGGCGCCATCGCGTTCAGCGGCATCACCTTCGGCTATCTGCCAGGGGCGCCGCCGGTGCTGCAGGATCTCTCCTTCAGCATCAGGCCGGGCGAGTTCGTGGCGATCGTGGGGCCGTCAGGGTGCGGCAAATCGACGATCCTGCGGCTGATGCTGGGGTTCGAGGTACCGCAGGCAGGGGAGATCCTGTTCGAGGGCAGCAGCCTCGCCACGCTGGATGTGGTGGCGCTGCGGCGTCAGATCGGGGTGGTGCTGCAGAACGGGCGGGTGCAGCCGGGCAGCCTGATCGAGAATATCGGCGGCGGGCGGCCGATCGCGCTGGAGGATGGCTGGCACGCGGCGCGGATGGCGGGGCTGGAGGCCGATATCAAGGCGATGCCGATGGGCATGCACACCATGCTGACCGATGGCGGCAATACGCTCTCCGGTGGCCAGCGGCAGCGGCTGATGATCGCGCGGGCCTTGGCGCGGCGGCCGAAGATTTTGCTGCTGGATGAAGCCACCAGCGCGCTGGACAACCGCACGCAGGCAATCGTGACCGATGCGGTGGCGAGCCTGGGGCTGACGCGCGTGGTGATCGCGCACCGGCTTTCCACCATTGCGCGGGTGGACCGGGTGCTGGTGCTGGATGGCGGCAGGCTTGTGCAGAGCGGCGGTTTTGCCGAGCTGGCGAATGCGCCCGGATTGTTCGCGGATCTGGCGCGCCGGCAACTGACGTGATCGGGGCGGTGTGATGCGTAAGATTTTGTACGTTCTGGGGCAGTTGGATGATCTGGATGTGCAGTGGCTTTCGCGGGTTGGGCGGCGGCGGCCTGTGGCGGATGGGGAACGGATCATTTCGCAAGGGGAGGCGAGCCCATCGCTGTTCATTCTGATCGAGGGCGCTCTGGCGGTGGATGTGGCAGGCATCGGGCGCGTGGCGGTGCTGCAGCAGGGCGAGATTTTGGGCGAGATGAGTTTCGTGGATAGCGCGCCGCCGTCCGCCACGGTGGTGGCGCTGGGGGAGGCCATTGTGCTTGAGGTGCCCAAGGCGGCGCTGGCGCGGCGGATCGAGGATGATTCCGGGTTCGGGTTCCGGTTCTACAAAGCGATTTCGCTGCTGCTGGCGGACAGGTTGCGGGGGTTGGAGGGGAAGCGATCGGGCGAGGGGGAGGATGAGTTGGATGAGATGGTGCTGGATACGGTGTCGTTGGCGGGGGATCGGTTTGATCGGTTGCTGAGGCGGTTGGCGCAGGCGGCGGGGTAGGAAGACCTTCCTTCCTCTTACGCCTTTGCCGCCGCCTGCGCCGGGCTGAACACGGCGACCCAGCCGGCGAGCGTGCCGATGGCGCCGGCGAGAAAGGCGATCGCCATCGGCCGCGCGGTGCCGTCCGCGGCCAGGCCGAGCGCGAGGGTGACGAGCGAGCTGACGGTGAATTCCGCGGCGGAGGCCAGGGCCGCGGCGGCGCCGGCGGTCTCACCAAAGGGTTCCATGGCGGCCAGGAAGGCGGGGGCGAGGATCAGGCTGAGGCTGGTGAACATGGCCAGCGTTGCCAGAACCAGCGGCCACAGCGCGGTGGCGCCGCCGAAGACCAAGGCGGCGAAGGTGGCGCCGCTGGCGGCCAGGCAGATGGCGCCCGCACCGATCAGGCGTTTTGTGCCCCAGGCGCGCAGCATGGGCGCGTTGAACTGGCTGGTGCCGATCAGGCAGATGGCGTGCAGGGCGAAGATCACGCCAAAGCCCGTGGGTGGCACGTGATGGAGCGTGACGAACAGGAAAGGGGACGCGGAGATAAACACGAACAGCACGGATTGGGCGCAGCCGGCGATCAGCACGGGGCCGAGAAAGCGGCGGTCCATCAGCAAGGCACGGTAGGTGCGCAGGATGGTGGCGGGGTGCAGCGTGGTGCGCTGGGCCGGGGNNCGAAGATGGCGCGCCACGATGTGAACTGGACCAGCACGCCCCCGAACACGGGCGCGAGGATGGGGGAGACGCTGAGCGAGGCCATGGCCAGGGAGAGCAGGCGCGCGGCTTCCGGCCCCGTATGCAGATCGCGGATGATGGCCATGGGGATGACGGCGGTGCTGGCCGCGCCCAGGCCCTGGAAGAAGCGGGCGGCGATCAGGGTGGAGATGCTGGGTGCGCCGGCCGCCGCGGCGCTGGCGGCGATGAACAGGGCGAGGCCGGCGAAGGTGGGCGCGCGGCGGCCGATGGCATCGGAGACGGGGCCGTAGATGATCTGGCCGATGGCGAGGGCGGCGAAATAGCTGGTCATGCTGAGTTGCACGGTGCCTGGGCTGGCGTGCAGATCGCGGCCGATGGCGGCGAAGCCGGGGATGTACATGTCGATGGCGAAGGCGCCGATGGCGGCGAGCAGGCCGAGGACAAGGGCGTTGCGGTAGAGGCGGGCTGACATGGGCCGGCTCAGCCGCGCGCGGCGGTGAAGGTTACGGGATCGGTGAGGATCTGGCCCCTGGTGTAGGTATCGGTGCTGGGGCCGTCGGCCGGCAGCATCCAGATCTGGCGCACGGCTTCCATGCCTTGGGTGACGGTGCCGAAAGCGGCGAAACCCTCTCCATCCTTGTTGCGGTGGCCGCCTTCATCCAGGCCCGGCTGGTCGCCCACGCAGATGAAGAATTCGGCGCCGCTGCCGGTGCCTGGCGCATCGCGGGTGAGGGAGATGGTGCCGTTGCGGTGGCGCAGGCCGGTGAGGCCGGTGGGTTCGTGGCGGATCGGCGGCCCGGCGAGTTTGGGGAATTTGATGCCGCCCTGCACCACGGCGATGGGCGGGTTGCCGTGATCGTTGCCGGGGCGAACCACGCGGAAGAGATGGCCGCCATTATAGGCGCCGGCATCCACGTAGCGGAGAAAATCGGCCGCGGAGAGCGGCGCCTGGCGGGCAAAGAGGGTGATATGTATCGCGCCGAAGGGCGTGGCGAGTATCACGCGCGGGTCGGTGGGCAGCGGTACGAAGGCGGCGGCGAGGATGTGGCGCCGGGTGAGGCGGGGGGTGGGCATGGCGGCTCCGAGCGGTTGAACCCGTGGTATCAGGCGGCGGCGGGAAAAGCGCGGCGTTTTTCGGGGAGGCTAAGGGCATGAGCGCGATCACGGCGGAGATGCAGAGAGATTTTGCCGCGGACGGGGCGTTAGTGTTGCGGGGGGTGTTTACGGACTGGGTGGAGCGTTTGCGGGAGGGGGTGGCGGAGGCGATGGCGCGGCCGAGCCGGCTGGAACGGTCGTATCAGCCTGCCGGGTCGGCGCGGTTTTTTCAGGATTTGTGCCGGTGGCAGGATGTGGCGGAGTTCCGTGCGTTTGTTGAGCAGTCGGGTGCCGGCGCGTTGGCGGGGGCGCTGATGCGGGCGGATGGGGTGCGGTTTTTTCACGACCATATTCTGGTGAAGGAGGTTGGTGCGGCGGTTGTGACGCCGTGGCATCAGGATAGGCCGTATTACTGCGTGGATGCTGAGCGCAGCGTGAGTTTTTGGATACCGCTGGATCCGGTGGCGCGAGAGTTCAGCTTGCGCTGCGTGGCGGGATCGCATCGTTCGGGGACCACGCATCGGCCGATGCGATTTGATGGGTCGGCTTTGTATGCGGGCGATGAACGGCCGGATGTGCCCGATATCGATGCTGATCCCGCGGCGTATCGGATTTTGGCGTGGGATATGGCGCCGGGGGATGCGGTGGCGTTCGATTTCGGCACGGTGCATGGGGCGGCGGGCACGGTGGGGGCGGCGGCGCGGCGGCGGGTGTTTTCCGCGCGTTTTGTGGCGGATGGGGCGCGGTTTGCGGATCGTGGGGGGCGGGGCTCGCCGCCGTTTGATCATCTGACGTTACAAGATGGTGACAGGCTGGACGGGGCGGAGTTTCCGGTTGTATGGCGGAAGGAAGGTCTTCTTTTTTGAAAAAAAGAAGCAAAAAACTTTTAACTATTGGTGCGGCACTCGCCGGCAGCGTACGCCATAGCCAAAAGTTTTTTGGTTCTTTTTTTCAAAAAAGAACATTCTTTCTTTCCTTGGGGTTCGTTCATGCAAGTCCGTAACGTTCCTGTTTTGGGCCTGCGCTACTGGACCGCGATTTGTCTGGCGAGTGTGTTCGGCGCCAATCTGGGCGATTTTGTTTCTCATGATTTGCATTTGGGGCATGTGCGTGGGGTGCCGGTGCTGGCGGTGCTGTTCGCGGGGATTTTGATCGGGGAGCGGCGCGCGGTGTGGGGTGGGGAGGCGTGGTATTGGGCGGCGATTGTGCTGCTGGACACGGCTGCGACGAATTTGGCTGATTTTGCCACGCATGATCTGCACATGGCGTATGCGTGGGTGATTGCTGCGCTGGAGGCGGTGTTGGTGTTGCTGGTTGTGCCGGGGGGTGGCGCGGCGCGCGCGGCTGCGGCCGGCCGGCCGGTGACGGATGGGTGGTATTGGGGTGCGATGCTGACGGCGGGCACGTTGGGGACGGCGATTGGCGATTGCACGGCGGACGATTTCGGGCTGGGTTCGGGGGTTGGATCCTTGGTGTTGTGTGGGGTGCTGGCGGCGATTTTCGCGGTGACGCAGCGTGGGGCGTGGGTGGGGAAAGCGGCTTACTGGATCACGGTTGTTGGAGTGCGTTCTGCGGGGACGACGGTTGGGGATTTTCTGGCGTTCCGGCATGGGGTGGGGTTGGGATTGCCACTGGGAACACTGGTTTCGGGCATGGCGATGGTGGGGGTGTTGGTGCTGTGGCGCCCGCAGGGCGTGAGGGAGGCGGTGGGAGCGCAGACGTGAACGTTGGGGATGAAACGCGAGCCTCATTCTTGCTGAGGCGAGCGACGGCTGAGGATGCGGCGTGTGTGCGGGATTTGACGCGGGAGGCGTATGCCAGGTGGGTTCCCGTGATCGGGCGGGAGCCTTTGCCGATGACGGCCGACTATGAGGCGGCTGTGCGGGACCACCATATCGACTTGATGTATGTGGATGGTGCGCTGGCTGGCCTGATCGAGATGGCTTATGGTGAGGACCATCTTCTCATAGAGAATGTTGCGGTGTCGGCGGCGTTTCAGAAGCGGGGGTTGGGCCGGGCGTTGTTGGCGCATGCGGAGGACGTGGCGGGGCGGGGCGGGTTTGCGATGATCAGGCTTTATACGAACAAGAGGTTTGCGGAGAACATTGCGCTGTATCAGCGGCTTGGGTATGCGGTGGATCGGGAGGCGGAGTCGGTGGTGGGGATTAGGGTGTATATGAGCAAGGCGGTTGGCGCAGCGTAGGGTGCAAAGCGCTTTGGTATTGCCCCTTACGGAGTAAGGCTAGCTGCCTGCTTGCGAGATTGGCGGCGGCTGTCGTATAAACGGGGACATTTTTTCCAGCTTATGGAATTAGGTATGAGCGTAGAGCCAGCCGCGGTCATCGTCAGTGCCTCCGACAGAGACAGGGAAAGCTGGGATGACGCCGCGCGCGGCAATGCGTCCTGGTTCACTCTGTTTAGCAGCGATTTGACGCCGACGACTGCGATGTGCGCGGGCATCATGGAGCTGGCTCCGAACGGCGGCATCCTCGAACCTCATCGGCATAAACAGGCGGAAATCTATTTCGTGCACGAGGGAACGGGATCCCTTACGGTGAACGGTATTGAAACGACCATCACTGTGGGAACGGCGGCTTTCATTCCCGGCGACGCGGAGCATTCGGTACGCAATCACTCGAATGACGTGCTTAAGATTTTCTATGTTTTTNNTCAATTCGCGTAAGTTTGTGTTTCTCCAGTATAAACCAAAGGCCAGGGTCGCGCCCGTCCTTGCGTTGGGCAGTTTCACAGTCATCGGAAGAGAAATAGCTGTCAGGATGGACTGCGAGAGCGGCCACCAGAGATCTTTCAATTTGCTTTGCAGTCATGCCAAACCTCACTGCGCCAAGGCCGCGACTCCTCAGTAATCGCTCTTCGTCAGCATGAGTTGGAGTTGTCCACAAAGTTGCCTCGCGCTCAGCAGGGCGCCTATGCTTGCTGGAGGTCTTCTCATGTCTTGGTCCAAGCTAACGTCGGGCTTGGTGTTGACAGGTGTCGCTTCGCTCAGCCATCCTACGGCATTCGCAATGAAATTCACTCTGTTTTGGGCGGGGCTGTGAGAAAAACGCCCGGCATGACGAGGAAGTTTGGCAAGCGCTTCACCCTATCGCACCAGCGGCGCAGCGCGGGATAAGGCTGGCGGGAGATGCCACCCTCCTCGCACAGAATCACGTGGGGGAAGCAGGCCAGGTCGGCGATGGTGGGGTGGGGGGTGGGGAGCAGCCAGGCGTTTCCCTGCTGTTCGGCAAACCAGAGATGGGCATCCAGACCGCGCAGAAGGCGCGTGGCGCCGGTGTGGGCGGCTGGGAGGTCGGTCGGGGCGAAGCCGGATTCGTGGCGGCGGGCGGCGCCAACGGTGGCGGAGAGGCGCTCGGCGAGGGTGAGGAAGTGCGTCACCTGGGCCAAAGCGGGGGTGTCGGTGGCATACCAGGTGCCGGGGGCATGTTTCGCGGCGAGATAAACGAGGATGGGGGCGGCGCCCGCAATGATCACGCCGTCATCATCGATCACCGGAAGTTCGGCCAGCGGATTGATGGCGCGGAACCGAGGTTGGAGGTTGGCGCGGCTGGGATAAAGCTCGATGAAGTGGGAGGTATACGGCACCGCAAGCATATGCAGAAGAAGACGCACAGCGTAGCAGTTTTCGCAGAGCGCATCTTCATAGAACGTGATCATGCGGCGGGGCGCTGCTCAGCCACATCGCGCAAGGCGCACAAGGCGGCATCATGCAGGCGCAGCAGGGCGAGGGCGCCGGTCGGGGGCGGCTCAGGGACCACGCCACGGATGACGCAGCTTTCCGAATCGGTGGGCTGGATGAAGAAGATCGGGCGTGGGCCGTGCCCAGGGGGATCGTAAGCGGCGAGCAAGGGTTCCACGATCGCGGCGGGGGCATCGATGGCGATCTCTCGCAACACCAGCGGATCGGGCGGCAGCGATGTTTGCAGATCGTCTGGCGACGTTTCGAGAGCCGACCAGATCAGGCCGTGGCGCTCGATCACCGGAAAAATACGGTTGGCGATGCGGCGGGCGGGGGCGCCCTCGGGGTGGGCGGGGATGTAGGTGCAGCCGGCCGTGCGGCTGGCATAGCGCCAGCCGTGATACTGGCATTTCAGCTCCTGCCCCTCGTTCAGGCCAATGGAAAGCCGCACGCCGCGATGCAGGCAGCGGTTTTCCCACACGTTGATAAAACCGTCGTCGGCGCGCCAGACAGCAAGCTCCTGGCCCAATAGTTTCGCATGAAACACATGGCGCGGCGGCAGATCGCGCGCGGCGGCGATGGGGTGCCAGGCATGCGCGCTCATGCGGCGGGGATAACGCCGTAGGTGATGCCCTTGGCACTCAGCCAGCGGCGATAGGCAATGGAAACACGGTCGGCCCGCACAGGGGATTCCGCGCGGGGATCCAGCGGCAGGCGCTTGGGGAACTGGTTCTCGAGGATAGGCTTGTCCTGGCCGAATACGGTCTGCTGGAAGCGCTTGATCGTTTCATCGTCGCTGCGGTCGTCCAGCACGCACACCAGCATATGGGCGCGCACACGCTCCTGCGAGACGGGTTGGACGAAAATGCCGATCACATCGCGGCGGGTTTCGTCAATCACGCTGGATTTGTAGAGAATGGCGCAATTGGGATGGGGAACGCGGTAGACGTATTCCACCTCGGCCCCCTGGTCGGCGGCCGTGGAAGGCTGGGGCTGGAAGAAACGGCAGCGCGTGGCAAGAACCTCGTCGCGCTCGGCGGAGGTTTCCACATCGTATTCCTTCACCTCGGTATGCGGCTCGGCGCCGAGAATGCCGGTGTGAACGAACGGGAAATGACTCATATCCAGAAAATTCTCCACCGCGCGGGGGGCAGAGACGTGCACGCTGACGCTGGCGGCGTTGAAGCGGCGGCGGTCGGGCTCGGCATATTCGGGAATGTCGAACAGGTCGGCGGTGGGGGTGCCAAGGCTGGTCCAGATGTAGCCGTACCGGATGAGCACCGGCAGCATGGAGGAGGAAGCGGCGGTGGCGTGGCCCTCCCCGTGCAGGGTGTAGGTGATCGGCGTGTCCAGAAGCGTGGTGCGCTGGGGGGTGCCAACCGGCGTGTCCGCGCAGGCGGCGATGGGGTGCCAGAGGTTGGCGGTGGTGGGGTCGGGCATGAACATATCCAAGCAAAGAATAAGGCAAGGAAGAAGTGTTCTTTTTTGAAAAAAAGAACCAAAAAACTTTTGCCTGTTCAGGGTAGGTCTGTCGCCGGCGTATCGGATCGTTGGGGAGGCGTCAGGANNTGGCACGCCCCATGCTTGGGGCCATTCGTCACACGGGAGGATCCCATGAACACCCTCACCCGCCGCGGCTTCGGCGCGCTCGCGCTGGCCGCCGCCGCAAAGCCGGCCCGGGCGAATGATTTTCCGGCGATCAAGCCGGAAGATGCGGTGATCGCGTTCGGGCATGTCGGCCCGGTCTCGGATGAGGGATGGACCTACACGCACCATCAGGGGTTGCTGGCCGTGAAGGCGGCGTTCCCCGCGGCGCGGTATCTGGAGGTGGAGTCGATCCCGTATTCCGCGGACGCCACACGCACCTTTCGGCAGTTCGTGGCGCAGGGCGCGAACATCGTCTTCCTATCATCCGAATACGGGGATTTGCTCTACCCCGTGTCCAATCGCGCGCCGCAGACGGCGTGGCTGGAATGCGATGGCCACACCATGGGCAGCAACCACGGGATTTATTACGTCAAGCACTGGATGCCGTCCTATATCGCGGGCGTGGCGGCGGGGCTGATGAGCAAATCGGGCCGCCTGGGCTATATCGGCTCCATGGCGGTGCCCACCACCTATGCGGGGGTGAACGCGTTCCTGATGGGGGCGCAATCTGTGAAACCGCAGGCGACGATGCAGGTGATCCTGATCAATGCGTGGTTCGATCCACAAGGCGCGGCGCAGGCGGGCACCGCGCTGATCGACAATGGCGCGGATGTTCTGCTCGGCGCGATGGACGAGGCGGCGTATCTGCAGGTCGCGGAAAAGCGCGGTGTGCCGGCGGTGATGTGGAACAGCGATGGCCTGCGCAAATATGGGCCAAAATCCTACGTCACCGCCATCACGCTGGATTGGCGGCAATTCTATATCGACCAGACGCGGGCGCGGCTGGAAGGGCGCTGGCAGCCGAGCAAAGTGCTGCTGGGCCTGGGCGCCGGCGTGGATGTCGCGCCGTGGGGGGATAGCGTGCCCGATCCGGTGCGCCGCCAGGCCGATGCGGTGCGCGCGAAGATGCTGGCGGGCTGGCCTCCGTTCGTGGGCGAAATCCGCGATGCTTCCGGCCGCGTGCGCGTCGCGAAAGGACAAACCATGTCCGATGATATGTTTTACGCCTGCGACTGGACGATCCAGGGCGTCTCCGGCCTTCACGCCACGTGATGGCGGAGGCGGCGCCGGCGGTGGCGCTTCTGGGCATCACGAAACGTTTCCCCGGCCTGGTGGCCAATGATTCGATCGATCTGGACGTGCGCGCGGGGGAAATCCACGCGCTGCTGGGGGAGAACGGTGCCGGCAAATCCACGCTGATGAACATCCTCACCGGCATCTACCAGCCGGATGGCGGCGAGATCCGGATGGGTGGGGTGCGCGTGCGGTTCGCCTCGGCGGCCGATGCGATCGCGGCGGGGATCGGCATGGTGCACCAGCATTTCAAGCTGATCCGCGCCTTTACGGTTGCCGAGAATATTCATCTGGGCTGGGGGGAGACGCCGTTTGCCGTCTCGGCGCCGACGATGGAAGCGCGCACGCGGGCGCTGGCGGAAACCTTCGGGCTGGATGTGCGGCCGGAAGCGCGCGTGGAGGATCTCTCCGCGGGGGAGCAGCAGCGGGTGGAGATTTTGCGCGTGCTGGCGCGCGGGGCGCGGGTGCTGATCCTGGATGAACCCACGGCGGTGCTGACGCCGGGTGAGTCGGCAAGGCTGCTGGAGAATTTGCGCGCCTATGCGGCGGCGGGACGGGCCGTGATCTTCATCAGCCACAAGCTGGATGAGGTGTTGGCGGTAGCGGATCGGATAACGGTGCTGCGGGCCGGCAAGTGCGTGGCCACCCTTGAGGCGGCGCACTGCGACAAGGCGCGGCTGGCGCGGCTGATGGTGGGGCGTGATCTGGCACCGCCGGCGCGTGGTAGGCGGGCGCGCGCGGTGGGCGAGGTGTTGTTGGCGCTGGACGGCGTCTCGGCGCAGGACGATCGCGGGGTGCCGGCGCTGCGCGATGTGTCGCTGCAGCTGCGGGCGGGGGAGATCCTGGCGATCGCTGGGGTGGCGGGGAACGGCCAGCGGGAACTGACCGAGGTGGTCACCGGGCTGCGGCGGGTGAGTGCGGGCAGCATAAGGCTGGGCGGCGAGGCGATGGCGGGCTGCGGGCCCGCGGCGTTTCTGGAGGCCGGCGTCGGGCATATCCCCGAGGATCGGCTGCGCACGGCCCTGGCGCCGAGCCTGGGTGTGGCGGAGAACGCGGTGCTGCGCGGATATTTCCGGCCGCCTTGCACGCGCGGCGGCTGGTTTTCGCCGGCGGGGGCGCGGGGTTTGGCGCGGCGGATCGTGGGGGAGGCGCAGGTGTTCGTGCCAAACCTGCGGGTGCCGATACGCAACCTCTCCGGCGGTAACCAGCAGCGGCTGGTGGCGCGGCGGGAGATGGCGGTGGCCACGCGCCTTCTGGTGGCGGCCTATCCGACGCGCGGGCTGGATATCGGGGCGATCGAGACGCTGCTGCGGTTCATCGGCGAGGCGCGCGATCGGGGGGTGGGGGTGCTGCTGATCTCGGAGGAACTCGATGAGGTCTTACGGGTCGCGGACCGGGTGGCGGTGCTGTTCAAGGGGCGGGTGATGGGGGTGTTTCCGGCCGCGGAGGCGGATGGGGAGAGGTTGGGGCTGCTGATGGGCGGGCAGGCGGAGGCGGCGTGATGCGGCTGCGTCGCGTGGCAAGCGTGGGGGTGTGGGGGATTATTGTCTCGCGGGTGGCATCCGTGGTTGTGGCGCTGGGGATCGGCGGCGTTGCCTTCGCGCTGTGCGGGTATGATGTGGGGCGGCTGGCAGGCGATGTGGTTTCGGCCTCGTTCGGCAATCTGTTCGGCATCGAGGATCTGGGGCTGCTGTGGTCGCCGCTGATGCTCACGGGGCTGGCCGCCGCGGTGGCGCTGCGGATCGGGCTTTGGAATATCGGCGGGGAGGGGCAGTTCTACGCCGGCGCGATCGCGGCCACGCTGGTGGGGCTTCATGTGCAGGCGCCGCTTTGGGTGGCGCTGGCGCTGATGGCCGTGGCGGGGTTCGCCGGCGGGGCGGCGTGGATCGCGGTGCCGGCGGCGGCGCGCGCGTTTTGGGCGGTGGACGAGATCATCACCACGCTGCTGCTGAATTTCGTCGCCGCGCTGCTGGTGGGGTATTTGTGCACCGGGCCGATGCGCGATCCGCACCAGGCCGTCACGGCCGCGAGCGCGCATATTCCCTATGAAATCCCGCCGCTGCTGGATGATCTGCATTGGGGGTTCGCCGTCTCGGTGGCGCTGGTGGGGGTGGTGGCACTGCTGCTGGGGCGCAGCGTGTGGGGGTACGAAGTGCGGGTGGCGGGCAGCAACGGCCGGGCCGCGTTTTATGCGGGGATGCCCGTACGGGTGCGGCTGATGCAGGTTTTTTTGCTCTCCGGCGGGCTGGCGGGGGTGGCGGGCATGCTGGAGGTGGCGGGCACGGTGCACCGGCTGCAGGGCGGGATCAGCAATAATTTCGGGTATCTGGGCATCATGGTGGCCGCACTCGCGGGGGCCTCGCCGCTCGGGGTGCTGCCGGCCTCGCTGTTGCTGGCGGTGCTGCTGAATGCGGGGATCGTGCTGCAATCCTATGGCGTGTCGAACTATGCGGTGCTGGCGCTGACCGGCCTGGTGCTGTTCTGCGCCGCGGTGGGGGAACGCCTCGCCTATCTGCGGCTGAGGCCGGCCGCATGATCGAGCTGCTGACGGGGATTTTGGCAACCGCCGTGCTGGCGGGCGGTGTGCTGGTGCTGGGCGCGATGGGTGAGGTGCTGGCGGAGCGGTCGGGCGTGTTCAACCTGGGTGTGGAGGGGTTGATGGCGCTGGGGGCGGTGGCCGGGATCGTGGCGGTGGCGCATGGGGCGCCGGCCTGGCTGGGGCTGGGGGTGGCGGCGTGCGTGGGGGCGGTGTTCGGGGCGGTGTTCGCGGCGGCAACCGTGATGCTGGGGGCGAACCAGACGCTATGTGGGCTGGCGCTGACGGTGGCGGGCAGCGGATTGGCGGCGGCGGCGGGTCGGCCGTATGCGGGTCAGCCGGCGCGGGCGATGTTCGAGGCGGTTTCAGTGCCGTGGCTTTCGGCTGTGCCGGTGCTGGGGCGGGCGGTGTTTGCGCAGAACCCTGTGGTTTATGTGGTGTGGATTGTGGCGCCGCTGGCGTTGCACTGGCTGCTGTTTCGCACGCGCTGGGGGATCAGTCTGCGGGCGGTGGGGGAGGATCCGTCGGCGGCGGATGCGGCCGGGGTGCGGGTGGTGGCGGTGCGGATGGCGGCGGTGGTGGTGGGTGCGGCGCTGGCGGGGGCGGGNNTTTTGACTCTGGCGTATGTGCCCTCGTGGTCGGATGGGATTGTGGGTGGGCGTGGGTGGATTGTGATCGCGCTGGTGATTTTCGGTGGGTTCAGGCCGGTGAATGTGGCGCTGGGGGCGTTCGGGTTTGGGGTAATCACGGCGCTGGGGTTTGTGGGGCAGGCGCGGGATTGGGCGGTGCCGCCGGCGTTCCTGTCGATGCTGCCGTATCTGGCGACGGTGGCGTGCATGATCGGGCTGAGGCGGCGGGGCGCGCCGCAGGAACTGGGAAATCCG
>PKZM01000015.1 GCA_003133065.1 Acetobacteraceae bacterium | reverse complement strand
CGCCGCGCCTAGTGCTCCGTCGCCGCCATCTGGTTTTCGACGAGGTTGGCGAAGCGGCCGCCGAGGCGGATCAGGCTGTCGAAATTGCCGCGTTCGGCGATCAGGCCGTTATCGAACACCAGGATTTCGTTGGCGTCGCGCACGGTGGAAAGGCGGTGGGCGATCACGAAGGTGGTGCGGCCTTTCATCAGCGCGGCCATGGCACGGGAGACGCGGGCTTCGGTGGCGGCATCCAGCGCGCTGGTGGCTTCATCCAGGATCAGGATCGGCGCGTCCTTCAGCAGGGCGCGGGCGATGGCCAGGCGCTGGCGCTGGCCGCCGGAGAGCGTGGTGCCGCGTTCGCCCACCAGCGTGTCGTAGCCCTGCGGCTGGCGGCTGATGAAATCATGCGCTTCGGCCAGGCGGCAGGCATGTTCGATTTCGGCCTGTGTGGCGTTCGGGCGCCCGATCAGCAGGTTGTCACGTATCGAGCGGTTGAACAGCAGGCTTTCCTGGAACACCACGCCAATCGAGTCCCGCAGGCTTTCCAGCGTGATGTCGCGCAGATCCTGGCCATCGATCAGGATGCCGCCGGTTTGCGGGTCCCACAGGCGCTGCAGCAGGTGCATGGCGGTGGATTTGCCCGCGCCGGTGGCGCCCACCAATGCCGTCACGGTGCCGGGATGGGCCACGAACGACACGTCAGAGAGGATTGCCGGGCCGCCGGGATAGGCGAAGCTGACCTGTTCGAAGGCCACTTCGCCGTGAGTGACATGAAGGTCCTCCGCGTCCGCGCGTTCCGGCACGCTGCTCTGCTGGTCCAGCAGCTCGAAATAGTCGCCGATGCCGGGCGCACGCATGAACAGGCTGGAGGCGAAATTCACCGCGGCTTCCAGCCGGCCGATCAGCAGCGTCGCGAAGCCCATGAACGATACGATCTGCGCCACCGTCGCCTGGCCCTGCAGGTGCAGCATGGCGCCGGCCACCACGATGGTGATCACCGCGATGGTGGCGCTCGCGCGCGTCAGCACCGTCACCAGCGCCCACCAGTTGAGCACCGGGAACTGATGGCGGATGACGTTTTCCACGATTTGCCCGAATTCCTGCGCTTCGGCGCGCAGCCGGCCGAAGGATTGCACCGCCACCACGTTGCTCAGCGCATCCTGGGCGCGGCCGGCCAGCGCCGAGTGGGCGATTTCCGCCCGCCGCTGCCCCGCCTGGGTGCGGCGGATCACGAACAGGGTCACGCTGGCGAAGACGCACACGAGGGCGACCAGCACCAGCGACAGGCGCCAGTTGAGAAAGGCGGAGAGCGGCAGCAGCACCACCACGGCCACGTAGGTGGCCAGGTTCTCTTTGAAGAAGGTCAGGCTGAGGGCAAAAATGCTGTCCGAGCCCGAGATCATCGTCTTCATCAGCCCGCCGGACTGCGTGGATGAGTGGAACGAGGAGGGCAGGGCCAGCACGTGATCGAAGCAGCGGCTGATGGCGCCCAGGCGGGTGCGATGCGCCAGGCGTTCCGCCCCCATGGCCACGAAGATGTTCACCAGGATGCCGACCGCGCCGATGCACACCCAGATGCCCACCAGGCGGGTGCCCTGGCTGAACAGCGCGGCGTGGGGCAGGTGATCGGAGGCCGAAAGCAGCCCAATCACCTGGCCGAACAGCAGCGGATCGAGGAACTGCAAGGCCGCCACGGCGAGATTTCCCAGCACAAGCAACGCCAGCGTGCGGCGGTTCTGTGCCAGCAGGCCGAGTACCCGGCCATAGATTTTTGTCAGCGACATCGTTCGATCTTTCCCCAAAGGGCCGCAGTGCGGAGGGACGGTTGCGTTCCTCTTGGTGGCTAGTAGCGCTGCAACGCGGCGAAAAAGGGGCAATGTGCGTGCCGAAATGTGTCCACACGGTAAAATGAGGCGTGGTTTACGAGAACGTTCCGGTCAGCAGGGCATCGCCAGAAAGTTGCGAGTGGGGGTGATGAATTCATCTTGGGCGGCAATCAGCAGCAATTCCCGGCTGTTGGCCTGCAGCGTGCGGGTCAGCAGACCATGGATGGCGCTGGCGGCCCGGGCGGCCGCCTGCGCTGCGTCGGCGGTTTGCAGCAGATGGAAAAGAAACAGGGCGGCGATGGCATCACCGGCGCCGTTGGGGGCTAGCGGTAGGTGCGGGACGCGGATTCGGTGGGTGGTGGCGGGGGTCGCGCAGATGAGATCGAGTTCGCCCGCTGGCGTCTCCTCGCCGCGGAAGCTGGTCACCAGAATGGCGCGGGGGCCGGTGGGAGGCATGCGGGCGTGCAGAGCTTCGATGGCCCGCTTGGCCTGCGGCAGCGTGCGGCAGGGCAGGTCGGTAAGGCAGGCGAGTTCGAATTGGTTGGGCGTCAGGATGTCGGCCTGCGGCACCGCCTGCTCGCGGAAGAATTCNNGCGTGCAGCAGGGCGGTGGCGGTGGCGGGGTCGCCGACATAGCCGGTGAGCAGCGCATCGCAGCTCGGCAGGATGTCGCGAGCGGCGATCCCGTCGATCAGGGCGCGGATCGTCTCCGGCGGTGTGGCGGTGCCTGTGAAGCTGCCATAGCCGGGGTGGTTGGAGAACTGCACCGTGTTGACCGGCCACACTTCCGCGCCAAGGCGCTGCAGGGGGAATACCGCCGCCGCGTTGCCCACGTGCCCGTAGGCGACGGCGGACTGGATGGAGAGGATGTTCAAATGGGCAAGACCCAGAAAAGAAAGGTCTTCTTTTCTGAAGAAAAGAAGCAAAAGACTTTTATCGTGCTGTCGCGGACTCGCCGGCAGCGCACGCCAAGTGTCAAAAGTTTTTTGGTTCTTTTTTTCAAAAAAGAACAGCCTTCCTTAGCCCTGGCCTCCCCTATCCCAGCGTGCCACTCTCCCGCCCGCTGATCCAACAGGGAGCTCTGACATGCGGCGCATTCTTCTCGGTGCAGTTTTCGCGGCCGGCCTCTCGGGCGGTGCATATGCCGCAACACTTCAGTTCAACGCCGTGCTCAGCCCGGCCTCCGAGGTGCCCGCCGTGCATGACGTGGGCGCGGGCCAGGCGACGGCCACGCTCGATACCGTGTCGCACAAGCTCACCTACACGCTCACCTTCAGCGGCTTCACCAGCAAGGTGACGATGGCGCATTTCCACGGCCCCGCGGGCCCTGGCGAAAACGCCGGCGTGCAGGTCCCGCTCGGCACCGATCCATCAAGCCCGCTCACCGGCACCGTGACGATCACGCCGGCCCAGCAGGCGCAACTGATCTCCGGCCACTGGTATGCGAACGTGCACACAACGGCGCATCCGAAAGGGGCGGCCCGCGGCCAGTTGCTGGAAGTGCCGTAACCGGGCCGCGCGCGCGATGGCAGGCCACACGATCCACAGGGACCACCATCATTTCGGCTGGGATAACGCGATCCCGCCGGTAATGACGGTGGCGCCCGGCACCACCATCACCTTCGATTGCCCCGATTCCTCCGGCGGCCAGCTTTCCGCCGCCAGCACCGCGGCCGATCTGCCGGGGCTGGACTTTGGCCGCATCAATCCTGTCACCGGCCCTGTGTTCATCGATGGGGCACAGCCGGGCGATGCCGTGAAGATCACCATCGGCGCGTTCGATCCCTGCGGCTTCGGCTGGACGGCGAATATCCCCGGCTTCGGCCTGCTGGCAGACCAGTTCCCCGATCCGGCACTGCATTTATGGTCGTATGACCGTGTGGGGATGGGCCCCGCCGCGTTTTCCCCCGCCGCACGCGTGCCGCTGAAACCCTTCGCCGGCACCATCGGCCTGGCGCTGGCCGCCCCCGGCCTGCATTCCGTGGTGCCCCCCCGCCGCACGGGCGGCAACCTCGATATCCGCGATCTGTCCAGCGGCACGGTGCTGTATCTGCCGGTGGAAGTGGCCGGCGGCCTGTTCTCGGTCGGCGACACCCATGCCGCCCAGGGCGACGGCGAAATCTGCGGCACCGCCATCGAAAGCGCCATGCGCGTGACCCTGACACTGGACCTGGTGAAAAACGCCCGCCTCGCCGCCCCCCGCTTCACCACGCCGGGCCCGGTGACGCGCCATTTGGATACGATGGGATATGAAGTGACCACCGGCGTAGGGCCGGATCTGATGACCGGCGCGCGCGAAGCCGTCAGCCGGATGATCGATCTTCTGGCCACGCGCCACGGCATGCAGCCGGTGGATGCCTACATGCTGTGCTCGGTGTGCGGCGATCTGCGGGTGAGCGAAGTGGTGGACCTGCCCAACTGGGTGGTTTCGTTCTATTTTCCGCGCGTGGTGTTTGAATAAGGAAAGAGTCTTCTTTCTTGAAAGAAAGAAGCAAAGAACTTTTGTTCGGCTGTCGCGGACTCCCCCCCAGTCGTCCACCCTGCACGACGCGGATGCGGCTTCGCTCACGCGACTCTGGCCGGTTCTCGCGGAGCCAGAAAACGTCAACCACGAAGACACAAAGTCACGAAGAAAAGCACGAAGGAAGGAGGCCTTTGAAATCTTCTTCGTGCACGACTTCGTGCCTTGGTGCCTTCGTGGTTATCTTTCTTTCGCTCCGGGATCGGCAGCAGGATTGCTAGGGGTGGCATAGTGCTGAAGAGACATTTATCCCGCTTCTATAGTAAAGCAAATGGGCTAGAGATTGAGCCTTAAGAGCGCCTTTCAAAACCTGCCCTGGCGGCCATCTGGCGCCCGTCTTTTGCGCTCCGGTGCTCACGGCCCCCAAACGGCCGCTCCGCNNGTTTTGAAAGGCGCTCTAAATAGAAAAGTGGATCGCGATTGCTGCTCGGTTTTAGTGATATCGAAAGCCCGCTATGCCGCCCGCACCCCCGACACAAAATCCTGCACCGCCTCCGTAATCTGGCTCGCATGCTGCGATAGATTGTCCGCCGCACCAAGCACGCGATGTGCCGCAGCACCCGTATCATTGGCCGCCTGGCTCACACCAGCGACGTTAGCCGAAACATCCTGCGTGCTCGCCGCAGTGCGCTGCACGTTGCGGGCAATCTCCNNCTGCTCCTCAACGGCCGAGGCAATAGCGGTAGCAATCGTGTTCACCTCCTCGATCGTGCTGCTGATGGCGCTGATGGCCTGCACAGCCTCGGCCGTGGCGCGCTGCACCTGCGCGATCTGGGCACCGATCTCCTCCGTGGCCTTCGCGGTCTGGCTGGCGAGGCTTTTNNTTGCCGGCATCGCCGGCCCGCGCGGCCTCGATGGTGGCGTTCAGCGCCAGAAGATTGGTCTGGCTGGCGATGTTGGAAATCAGCTGCACAACCTGGCCGATCTTCTCCGCGCTCTCCGCAAGCTCCCGCACGGTGGTATCCGTGCGGCGTGTCTCGGCCACGGCCTGTTCGGTGATCTGGGAGGACTGGTTTACCTGCCGGCTGATTTCGCGGATGGAAGATGAAAGTTCCTCCGCGGCGGTGGCCACAGTTGCAACGCCGGCGCTGGCATCCTGCGCGGCGGCAGCAACGGTTGTGGCCCTCTGGTCCGTTTGTGCCGCGATCGCGGACAGGGACGTGGCAGTGCCGTGCAACTCCGCGCCGCCGCTGCCAAGCAACTGGATCAAGCCGCGGATCGTGCCTTCAAACGCCTGAATAAGTGCTTCCACACGCGTTGTACGCTGCTCCTTCGCGTGGCGCTCATCCGCCTGGGCGGCCTCCAGCCGGCGCGCCTCCAAGGCGGTGCGCCTGAACGTGGCGAGCGTGCTGATCAACCGCCCGATCTCGTCGCTTCCGTCATGTTCCTTGATCACCACATCCAAGTCGCCGGCCGCAAGACGGTCCAGCGCCGACGCCGCATCGCGCACCGGCCGCGCGACCGAAAGCGTCAACATAATGCCGGCGCCGATGGCGATGAGCCCGGCCAGAACGATAGCGACCAAGGTTGCCTTCACAGCCATTTCATAGGCGGCACGCCCCGCATCCGCCTCGGCCAGCCCGGATTCGGTGTTGAACCGCGTATCGTCCGCGGCGGCCGCGATGGCGGCACGGCTGCTCGTGTTGTCCTGACCGTTGAAAATCGCGTCGGCCGCCGCCTGATCGTGCCCGGTCAGGTCGGCCAGCATGCGTGCACTGCCAGCCTTGTACAGGTTCCAGGAAGCGACGAAGGCCTTCATCAACGTCTCATCACGCGTGCTGGCATCGATCAGCGGTGCATAGCTGGCATAGGCCTGGTCGGCGCTGCCCATACTCGCCGTAAAATCCTTGATCGCAGCGGCCAGGGCCTCCTGCTTGCCGCTGAGCCCGGCCATCACCACCCTGGCCTCATCAACGCGTGCCTGCGCGACCTGCGTGGTAAGATAGCCCAGCGCCCTCACCGAAGGCAGCCAATCATTGCGGACCTTCTCGCCGGCGGCATCAACATTCGCGGTCATGCGCATGCCGAAGATGCCCAGCGTCAGCGTGGTGGCAAACATGACAACAAAAACCGTGGCCGTCTTCCATAAGAGTGAGGCGTTCCGCCAGATACGCATGGCCGCTCCGTTCGTTCGTGTACGTGCCTCACCGGCGATGGGAGGATGAACCGGCTTCGCACAACATATGGGCTTGGCAGCGTTGTAGGGGGCGTGTGTTAAAGAATGTAGAAAACAGTCGATTCACAGCGTGCCGAGATGACAGTCGATGCCGGGTCAACCGGCATGTTTCATATTTCCTTAGATAAATTCGAGCAATTTGAGGAGACCGCGCGTGTGCCGGCTGCGTCCGCGGTGCTGGGCGTCGCTGGGGTCATGCAATGGTAAGTAGGGTTCTGACCATCCTGGGGGCCGGCCTGGTGCTGGCGCGCACCGGCACCGCACTGGCGCAAACCTCAGGGGCTGCCCCGCCTGCCGCCCCGCCGAGCGTGCAATTGCCCGTGCCGGTGATGGAGGGGCCGCTCGCCTTCAGCCCGGTGCCGCCCGCGGTTACAGCCGGCGCCCTCGGTACCTGGTATGTCGATGGCGTGGCCTCCGGCCTGGCGCTCCTGCAGGAAAATGCCGATAGGGGCGATCGCGACGCACTGGCCGATTTCGGCAATGCCCAGATCTTCGTGCAAAAGATCGACGGTGTGGTGCGCGCCTATGTGCAACTGGGTGCCTACGCACTGCCCGCGCTGGGCGAGCCCTATGCCCATGCGCAAAATGCCGCCACCGCCGCGGACAAACTCTTCGGTCCCATCCCACAAGCCTTCATCAAGATCGCCCCGTCCGACAGTTTCTCTATCCAGGCAGGCAAATTGCCAACACTCCTCGGCGATGAATATACTTTCACGTTCGAGAATATTGATATCGCGCGGGGCCTGCTGTGGAACCAGGAACCCGCGGTCAGCCGCGGCGTACAGGGCAATCTCGTCCTGGGTGCCGCCGCATTCAGCCTTTCGCTCAATGATGGATTTTACGCCGGGCGATACTCGTGGCTGTCCGGCTCGGCGAGCTGGACGATCAATCCGGCGGACGTGCTGGTGCTGGCCGCCGGCGCCAACCTGCGCGCAACGGCACGCAACGATCTCGCCACCCCGCGCAATCAGAACAATAGCCGGATCATCAACCTGATCTATACCCATACGCAGGGGCCGCTCATGGTCAGCCCCTATGTGCAATACAGCCAGGTCCCGCGCCTGGCGGCCATCGGCATAGACCAGGCCGCATCGCTGGGCGGCGCCGCCGTGCTCGCCAGCTACGCCCTGACGCCCGCGCTCACCCTGGGCGCGCGCGGGGAATATGAGGCCAGTCTGGGCGCGGGGCGCACGGACCTGCTCTACGGCCCCGGCAGCCACGCCGCCTCACTGACCCTGTCGCCCACCTATACCATGCGGCACTGGTTTCTCCGCGGCGATCTCGCGCTCGTCGGCCTCGGGCATGCCGCGCCGCGCGAAGGCTTCGGCCCGGCAGGTCAGGAACGCTCACAGCTCAGGATGCTCATCGAAGCGGGTTACCTGTTCTAGAAGCATCATCCGACCACATGGGGTCACCTGTCGGATAAAGATGCTCGTCAAAACAAGTAGCTAGAGCATTTTCCGACCGGCTCACCTGAGTCAAAACGATCGGAAAATGCTCTAGCCTGGGGGCGCCGCGAGAGGGAAAAATTTGGTTAAAAAGTTAGAAAAGTCTTGAAAAACATTCCGCGGTCTGGCACGCAGATACCCATTGCTGCGGCAGCCGGCGATTGCACCGGCTGGTATTTGGAAGGCTGGATATGCGTCGCCTCATTTTGGCTTGCGTGCTGGGCGGCATCGCCAGTGGCGCGTACGCTGGCAATTGCCTGGCCCAACGCGCCATGGCCCGTCCCATGGCCCACCCCGTCGCCGCCAAGCCCGCCGCACCACCGCGCCCCACCCTGGGTCCGACACCTAAATAGGTAAAAGTTCTTTGCTTCTTTCTTTCAAGAAAGAAGCCCTCCGCGGAGCGGGAAAGCCCTCCGCGGAGCGGGAAAAAAAAGAATCTTCTTTTCTGAAGAAAAGAAGCAAAAGACTTTTATCTGTTGGGCTTGCGTTCTGGCGATCAATGCACGCAATCCCCAGGCGTAGCGATTGGGGACTGTATACAGAATGGCATACCTCGTGCATTCTCGGCTCTAGCGGCAGGCAGGCAGGCCTTTCGCGTTGAAGGAGCAGCCACGCCGTGATCGATATCCTCCCGGTGCATCCGCAGGAGCCTAAGGCGGAGTACAACATGCCCTTTCTGCCGGCGGTTCTTGTGGAGGGCGGCAAAACGCTCTGGGCCGCCGGCTGCGGCCCCATCCCGCTCTATCACATGCATCCGCACGTCCCGGCGGAGGAGGCGGCGTGGATGGCCGGCGGTTTCCGTGCGCAGTTCGATCGCACAATGGAAAATATCCGCCTGGTGGTGGAAGCCGCCGGCGGCACCATGGAGTCCATCGTGAAAATGACGGTGTATCTCACCGACATGTCGCTGCAGAACCAGCTCAACGCGGCAATATTCGAGGTATTCGGCCGCGAGAGGCCGCCGCCGCGCACATTGATCGGTGTGACAACGCTTTCGCACCAGGATATGCTGATCGAGATCGATATCACGGCCGTCGTCTAGCGCGGCACCGGCGGGGGGCAGGGGGATGCAGGCTGGATCCTTTGGGCGAATGTCCCGCCGCGCGGCCTTGGCCGGGGGCGCCGCGACTGCTGCGGGTTTTGCCGCGCGGCGCGCGCGGGCGCAAGCCGGGGCGCCGCTGAAGATAGGCTACGGCCTGCCCCGCACCGGGTATCTGGGTGTGGCAAGTCCGGTCGCCGAGCAGGCCTATCTTCTCTGGGGCGAACAGGTGAATGCCGCCGGCGGCCTGGCGATTGCCGGCGGCGGGCGGCGGCACGTGCAGTTCGTCTCGTATGACGATCAGTCCGAACCCAGCAAGACCGCGGAGATCTACGAGAAACTGATTTCCGACGACGCCGTGGATCTGCTTCTGGCGCCCTACGGCACGCCGTTTCACATCGCCATCGCACCGGTCATCGAGCGTAACCGTTTCCCCGTGGTGGCGGCCGCAACGCTTTCCAGCCTACTGCGCGATATGCATATGCGGCACATGTGGTTCCCGCAGCCGCTGCCGGATGCGTATGGGGTGATTTTGGCCGCGTTCCTCGCGGCCCAGGGCGTGAAGAGCGCCTCATTGCTGACCCTGCAATTGCCGGCCTCGCTGGAGACCCGGAAATATCTGCTTCCCCAATTGAGCAGCCGGGGCATTTCCGTGGCGCTGGATCAGGATTATCCGAATTCCACGGCCGACATGACAGGCATGGTCAGCGCGGTGCGCCAGGCGCACGCGGATGCGGTGATCTGCCTGAGCTACCCCCAGGATTCGGTGTTGTATGTTGGCACGGCGCGGGAATTGGGGATCACCACGCCGGTGCAGTTGCTGTTGATCGGGCCGGGCGAGCCGTTCTTCGTGAAGAAGTTCGCCCGCGCCGATCTGGAGGGGATACTCACGATCGGGGAATGGACCCCGGATCAGGCACGCTGGCCGCGCGCCCGCGCGTTCAACGATGCCTATGTGGCCCGCTGGAAGGAGCCGCCGGATTACCTGGATTCGACGGTGTCTTACGCTTCCTGCGAAATATTGGCGCAGGCGGTGGCGCAGGTGGGTTTGGACCACGATGCGATCACCGCCGCCATGGACAGCATGGCTTTCGATACGGTGAAGGGGCCGATCAAATTCCGGGGCGTGGAGAACATATCCACCCAGCCAGGCCTGCTTCAGTTCCAGTCAGGCGCTCTGCAAATCGTCTGGCCCCCCGACATAGCAACGGCCCGTTTCCGCCCTAAAACCGGCTGGTCCCTCTGAAAGTCAAAAGTTTTTTGCTTCTTTTTTTCAAAAAAGAAGACCCTTCCTTATGACCTGGCAATTGCTGCTGTCAGCCTGCGTCTCGGGCGCGCTGTATGCCGTCATCGCGCTCAGCCTGAACCTGATCTACGGCACGATGCGTTTGCTCGATGTGGCGCATGGCGAGTTTGTGATGGTGGGGGCGTTCGCCGGATATTTTCTGGTCACCTTGCTGGGTGTGCCGCCGGTGCTGGCGCTGCTGGGCGCGTTCGCGTTGAACGGGCTGGCGGGCCTGGTTTTGTATCAATGGCTGTTCGCAGGGATCATCCGCCGTGCCCGCAGCACGGAGTCCCTGGAATCGACATCGCTTCTGGTTTTCTTCGGCCTTTCGGTGATTTTGCAAAACGGCGCGGCGCTGGCGTTTGGCGGCACGCCGCGCGCTTATGAGCGTTACGCCCGGATCGTGCATGTGGGCGGGGTTGCGATCACCGGCAACCGGCTGGTGGCGATGGCGGCCTGTGTGCTGGCCGTTGTCGCCGTGCTGGTGTTTTTCGCGCGCAGCACCTGGGGTTTGGCGATACGCGCGCTGATTGCCAACCGCGATGCGGCGGCAATTGTCGGCATCGATACGCAAGCTGCGTTTCGCCTGACCTGTGTGCTGGGGTTCGGTCTGGCCGGGTATGCCGGCGCCGTTATTGGGTTGATGCAGCCGGTTTCACCCTTCATGGGCGGCCAGTATCTGATGATCGGGTTCGTGATCATCGTTCTGGGCGGCGTGGGCAAGCTGGTGGGCAGTGTGGTGGGTGGGGTTCTGATTGCGTTGCTGGAAACGGTCGGCACGCAACTCACCGGGCCGAATTACAGGGACATATTGATTTACGGCACATTTATCGCAGTGCTGCTGTTGCGCCCGCAGGGCATTTTCGGGCGTCACGCGGCATGATTCGGCAGCGCAGGCCGGCGCGTGTCTCGGCCGGGATTCTGCTGGCGGGGCTGGTGGCAACGGCCGCGGTCGCGGGTCTGGCGGGCAATGCCACTCTGGCCTTCGCCACCAATCTGGCCTGCTGGATCGCGCTGACGGAATCCTGGCTCATCCTGTCCGGCTATGCCGGCTATATCTCGCTTGGCCATGCGGTATTCGTGGGCACGGGCGCGTATGTGTTCGTGCTCACCTGGGGGATGATCCCGGTGTGGCAGGGCTTTCTGGCCGCGGCCAGCGCTTCCGGCCTGCTCGCCTGCCTGATCGGCTTGCCGTGCCTGCGGGTGCGCGGGCCGTATTTCGTGATCCTCACGCTGGGGGTTGCGGAACTGGCGAAAAACATCGTGATCAATATCGAAGCGAGCCTGGGCATGTTCGGCCGCCTGCTGATGGATGGCCCAGGCCCGCGGCCGCTTTTTCTGCTGGCGTGCGGTTTGGCCGCCGCCGCGTTCGTGTTGTCGTATGCGGTGCGCCATTCGCGCCTCGGGATAGGGCTGCTGGCGATCCGCGAGAACGAAACGGCGGCGGAGATGACCGGCGTGCCTACGGTGCGCCTGAAGATTGTGGCATTCGTTCTCTCGGCCATCATTCCCGGCATGGTGGGATGCGTGATGGTGGCGCGCAGCGGATATTTTGAACCGCTCCAGATTTTCTCGCCGCAAATCTCCCTCACGATCGTCACCACCTGCATCATCGGTGGCATCGATGATGCGCCGGGGCCAGTGCTCGGCGCGGTGTTCCTCAACCTTCTCTCGCAGGCGCTGTGGGAGAAGGCGCCGCAACTCTACATGGTGATCCTGGGTGTTCTGCTGATCGCCTTCGTGCTGAAGATGCCTGATGGGCTCTATGGCTGGCTGATGCGCCGCCGGCGTGTGGCATGACGGCGCTGCTGGAAGTGGCCGGCATATCGAAGCGCTTCGGCGGTGTCACGGCTGTGCGCGATGTGAGTTTTTCCGTCGCTGCCGGCCAGATCGTAGGGCTGATGGGGGCCAATGGCGCGGGAAAAACCACGCTGTTCAACCTGATCAGCGGCTCCTTCAGCCCCGATTCCGGCAGGGTTTTGCTGGATGGGCGGGAAATCCAGGGCCAGGCGCCGCACCGGATCTGCCGGCAGGGTATCGGGCGCACCTATCAGATCGTCCGGCCCTTTCCCAATCTTACCGTTCGCGAGAACGTGGCCGTCGGGCTCATCTTCGGTGCCGGGCGGCATGGCCGCGCAGATCTGCGCCAGCGTGAAGACGAAATCCTGGAGGAGACAGGATTGCATTCACTTGCCGGGCAGCGCGCGGCCGAACTGACGCTGGCCGGCCGCAAGCGGCTGGAACTGGCGCGCGCTTTGGCCACCTCGCCCCGGCTGCTGATGCTCGATGAGGTGATGGCGGGCCTCACGCCGGCGGAAGCGGGGCGCGCGCTGGAGATGCTGCAATCGATCCATGCGAGGCGTGGTCTCGCCATTCTCGTGGTGGAGCATAATCTGCGGGCCATGATGCAGCTTTGCAGCCGGGTGGTGGTGCTGCATCACGGCGAGAAAATCGGGCAGGGCACGCCGGAGGCCATCACCCGCGATCCCGCCGTGATTGCCGCCTATCTGGGCGCCGCGTGATGGCCACGCCCATTCTGAGCGTGGAGTCGGTGGAGGCCGGATATGGCGAAGTGCGTGTGCTGCACGGCGTTTCGCTGCACATCGCTGCCGGCGGCATCACCGCTTTGCTGGGCAGCAACGGCGCCGGCAAAACCACGCTTCTGCGCGCCATCGCGGGCCTGCTGCCCGCTTCGGGCGGCCGCGTGGCGTATCGGGGCACGAGCCTGCATGGCGTGCCCGCGAGTGCCCGGGTGGATCAAGGGATCGTGCTGGTGCCTGAGGGCAGGCTGATCTTTGGCGATTTCACGGTGGAGGAGAATCTGCTCGCCGGCGCGTTCTGCGCCCGCGCGCGGTCTCGCCGTGCGGAAACTCTGGAGGAGATGTATGCGCGTTTTCCCATGCTGCGGCAACGCCGGCGGCAGATGGGGGGCACGCTCTCCGGCGGCCAGCAGCAGATTCTGGCCATCGCCCGCGGGCTGATGTCGCGCCCCGCGCTGCTGCTTCTCGATGAACCAAGTCTGGGCCTGGCACCGATGATGGTGGCGGAGTTGTTTGCCGTGGTGCGTGATATACGCGATGCCGGCATCACCGTTCTGATCGTGGAGCAGAACGTGCGCGCCACGCTCGAACTGGCCGATGACGGTTTCGTTCTGGAAACCGGCCGCATCACCCTGCGCGGCAGCGCCAGCGCCTTGCTGGGCGACGACGCCGTGCGCCAAGCCTATCTCGGCCTATAGCGCCCGGTGCCGGCAGCGTACCCAAACGAATAAAAGTTTTTTGCTTCTTTTTTTCAAAAAAGAAGAAAAAGACTTTTATTCCTTAAGGCTTCATCGCGTCGCGGGCGCTATCCTTGATGCTGCCAACAGCGTTCTGAACGCTGCCTTCCGCCTTCTCGGCAGCACCCTCGCCCTGCAGCTTGGCATCCCCAAGTATCTTGCCAAGCCCCTCCTTCAGCGCCCCCCCGGTGTGCTTCACGATGCCTTCGATGCGGTCCTTGTCCATGATCGGTTCCCCGTAAGAGTTGCGCACCGTTAACGAGGCGCGCGGCGGATCGGTTTCATGGCGATTTCATCTGCCGCCACAAGCGATGCGTATTGGCGCACAGGCTGAGCCAGCCGGCAAGGTCCGCCCGCCCGGCATCGTGTGCGGGCGCCATGGTCGGTCCTGCGAGGTGGAAGGAAGGCTGTTCTTTTTTGAAAAAAAGAACCAAAAAACTTTTGTTCGTTCAGGTACGCATGTTGCTGGCGTGCCGGTTAGCCGGTGAGGGCGAACAGGCAAAAGTTTTTTGGTTCTTTTTTTCAAAAAAGAACATTCTCCCTTCATGCCCCCCCTCTTCATCGGCAGCGAAATCTACCGAAACTCCACCTACGGCCCCAGCCACCCACTTGCCGTACCCCGTGTCTCCACCGTCACCGATCTATGCCGCGCCATGGGCTGGCTGCCAGACGACGTGTTTCGCGCGGCGCCCATGGCCACCGAACAGCAGGTCTGCCGCTTCCACCATCCCGGATACGTGGCGGCGCTGCGGCGCGCGGAGCAAACCCAGACGGTCTGCGATGAGGATCGCGCCCGCTACAGGATCGGCGCGGAGGGCAACCCCGTCTATCCGGAGATTTTCCGCAGGCCAATGACATCGGCCGGCGGCGTGCTTCTCGCCGCACATCTGACGCAAGCGGGCGGCACCGTCTACTGCCCCGGCGGCGGCACCCATCATGGCCGCCCCGATCGCGCCTCCGGCTTCTGCTACCTGAACGATCCTGTCCTCGGCATCCTCGCCTGGCTGGATCAGGGTCTGGACCGTGTCGCCTACGTGGATATCGATGCGCATCACGGCGATGGCGTCCAGGATGCCTTCGCTGGCGATCCGCGGGTCCTCACCATCAGCGTGCATGAGCAAGGGCGATGGCCCCGCACCGGCGCGCTGGGCGATCGCGGCGGCGGCAACGCCCGCAACCTGCCCGTGCCCGCCGGGTTCAATGACTCCGAGATGCAGTTCCTGCTGCACGGCGCCATCCTGCCCCTGCTCCATGCGTTCGCCCCGCAGGCGGTATTCCTGCAATGCGGCGCCGATGCGCTGGAGGAGGATCCGCTCTCGCGCCTCTGCCTGTCCAACAACGCGCATTGGGATGTCGTGGCCGCGCTGCGCCACGTGGCGCAGCGCCTGATTGTCACCGGCGGTGGCGGCTACAATCCCTGGAGCGTGGCGCGCTGCTGGGCGGGCGTATGGGCGGTGCTGAACGGCATCGATGTGCCCGCCCGCACCACGCCGGAGGCCGAGGCCGTGCTACGCGGCTTGCGCTACAACCGTGCCGCCGGCCGCAACCCGCCGCAACACTGGTTCACCACCTTGCGCGATACCCCGCGCCCGGGGATGGTGCGGCCCCAGATCCGGGCGGTGGCCGCCCAGGTCCTGGACTAGGTTCGATGGAGATTGGCTGATGCGGTTTGCTGTTCTGGCGTGGCTGGCGGTTGGGATCGGCGCGGCGCCTCCGTGTGCCCTGGCGCAGGATGATCGGCCAACCGGCCCGCAGCCCACGCTGCCCAAGCAGCATCTCACCATCATCAGCGCCGGCGGCGTGAAGCACCCATTCGACGTGGAGGTCGCCACAACCCCGCGCCAGCAGGAAATCGGCGAGATGTTCCGCACTCTGATCCCCGCCGATAGCGGTATGTTCTTCGATTGGGGTGCCCCGCGTGAGGTACCCATGTGGATGAAGAACTGCCCGGTGCCGGAGGACATGGTGTTTATCGCATCGGATGGCACCATCACGCATATCGCCGAGAATACGGTACCCGAAAGCGAGGCGGTGATCCCCTCCGGCGGCCAGGTACGAGCGACGCTGGAACTGCAAGGCGGCCTGACGGAAAAGCTTGGTATCACGGTTGGCGACAAGGT
>PKZM01000171.1 GCA_003133065.1 Acetobacteraceae bacterium | reverse complement strand
ATGGGCGCCCCTTCTACACCGGGAGCCGAGTCGGCGTGAACCCGGCAAGATGGGTTTGCGCGGCGACATCGATATCCGTGCTGGCCGAAGCCAGCGCCGTCACGCGGGGAAAACCATCATTTCGTCGGGACAGGGGGTGCCCGGTCGGCGGGCTGGGCAGGCAGGGCGGAAGGGTGGGCCGGCGCATGCAGGGCGGTGGGCGGCGCCGGCGGGTTGGCCAGCAGGTCGCGCCCCACGCCGCTGGTGCCGCGGTTGAGCAGGGCCAGGCTCAGCGAAATGGCAAAGAACAGCGTGCCCAATATGGCCGTGGTGCGGGTCAGCAGATTGGCGGTNNTGGATCAGCACCACGCCGATCATCGCCAGAGTGACGAAGAGGTGCAGCACGCGCAGCACGGGGGTCAGGGTGGATAACGCGATCATGAAGGCCGGCCTTGGGTGGTAAAGCGGGCGTCTTATAGGACCGGCGGGGTATTGGGAACAGCGTGGGGGAAAAGGAAGAAAGCAGTTCTTTTTTGAAAAAAAGAACCAAAAAACATTTACCCCTGCGCCTCCACCACGATCCGACACATTGGCACAGCTCGTACTTGGACAAAGAAAAGTTTTTTGGTTCTTTTTTTCAAAAAAGAACTGCTTTCTTCCCTATCCCCAAAAAACTCTCCGCACTCAGCGACGCCCCGCCCACCAACGCGCCCCCAACTTCGGCAACCGCCAGCAATGCGGCGGCATTATCCGGCTTCACGCTGCCGCCATACAGGATGCGCAGCGATGCGCCAGGCGCGCCCAACCGCGCAATGAGAGCCGCCCGGATATGGGCGTGCACGGCTTCCACCTCGCCAATGGTTGGCGTGCGGCCGGTGCCGATGGCCCAGATCGGCTCATAGGCGATCACGCCGGCAAAACCATCCGGAAGGCTTGCGGCGATCTGGTGGCCAACGACCGCGATCTCCTGCCCGGCATCGCGCTGCTGCTCGGTTTCGCCCACGCAAATGATCGCCAACAGCCCGGCGGCGGCAGCGGCAATGGCCTTCTCGCGCACCTGCGCATCCGTCTCGTGGTGGTTCTGCCGGCGCTCGGAATGGCCCAGGATCACCGCGCTACAGCCGAGATCGGCCAGCATGGGGGCTGAGATGTCGCCGGTATGGGCGCCGCTGGGGGCGGCGTGGCAATCCTGCGCGCCCCAGGCGATTGCGGTGCCCCGCAGCCGATCGGCCACCCGCGCGATCTGGGTAAAGGGCGGGCACACCAGCAGGTCGCACGGGAGCGGCGCGCTGGCGGCCAGGGCGCCGGCCAACGCCTCGGCCTGCACGGACATGCCGTTCATCTTCCAGTTTCCGGCAATCAGTTGGCGCATCCGATCTCCCTGCCCGCCCCGCAAAGGGTTGATGCCTGGTTACAATGCCGGGCCTTGCTTTGCCAGCGATGCTGCCGGTAGTGGCCTTCAGGCCGCCGGGAGTTCGGGAGTTCGTTGAATATGAAGCACGCCATCATGGGCGCGGCAGTCGCGGCATGCGTCATCGCGGGCAGTTCCGCGGCATCGGAAATCTCGCAAGGGCCCGGCGCCGCCGAGGACATGGCCTGGGTCTATGGCACCATCTGCCTGGGCGCCTTCCCCGCACAGCCAGCGGTTCAGGCGGCCCTGGCGGGTTTGCACGCAACACCGATGGCGGACACGGACACGAAATCCGTGCTGGATGGTGATCCCGGCCGCGGCTGGCGGCTGAGCACCAAGCTGGCCGACTATATCGTCACCATCGAGGATCCGCCCTATAATACGTGCGCGGTGCGGCGCATGACGCGCCAGGGCCTGCCGACGGCGCTGCCCTATATCGCGTCGCTGCAAAACTACGCCCGGGCGAAATCGCTGCTGATGGGGCAAGTCGCATCGCTGGAAGAGACGCTCAGCGACGGCGCGGACAGGCAGGTGCTCGCAACACCGCTCGGCAGCGACCCCGCCAAACAGCCCACGCAATCCAGCATGTATGTCTCCACCGATTATCACGGCCGGTATACCGGCTGGGGCGCGCTGGACGCCGATGGCGGAGACGGCGTGGAGATCAAGATGGCCCACCAGATTACGGTGGCGCCCTGAACCATGCTGTTCGGCGTGATCATCGTGAACATATTCGCCGCCGTCTGGTGCGAGCTGGGGATGAGCCATCTTCCCATGGCCAATGCGGCGCGTGCGCTCCCGCCAATGATCTCGCTTTGGCTCGTGGTGGCCGGCGCCCGCGCACTGCGCCGCCTTCCAGCCCGCGACAGGGCCGAGGCGAAACGGATCGGCCGGCTGATCGGCATCTGGGCCGGGGCGGAGGGCGCGGCCATGCTGGTCACGGCACCGATCCTGGGCATGCTGGGCCTGCAAGCCGATATCCTGCCGGCCCTGGCGATCATCGTGGGGCTGCATTTCGTACCACTCGCCCATGGCATCCCCTGCAAGCCCTACTACGCCGTGGCGGCGGCGATGATCCTGGCGGCCGCCGTGGCGCTGGCTTTGCCCGCAGCGGATCGGGCACCGGTATCGGGCATCGCAAGCGGGGTGGCGCTTTGGGTTTCGGTGGTGCTGAGAATTCGGCAAGAGGAAGGAAGAGTGTTCTTTTTTGAAAAAAAGAACCAAAAAACTTTTACCAGTTAGGGGGCGATCAGGGATCAACGGCGCGTGGCTTTGCGCGGGGGCGGGGGGGCACTATGGTGCGGGCCTTTCAAGCACCTGGATGCGCTCATGCTCGCTAGCTTTCGCAAACTGGCCAACACCTGGCCGGCCCGCATCTTTCTCGTGATCCTCGGCGTGTCCTTCGCCTCCTGGGGCGTGGCGGACGTGGCGCGCCGCATCGCCGGCGGCGGGAATGACGTGGTGGCGGTGGTAGAAGGGCACGACATTACCCCCACCGCCTTCATGACCGAATTCCAATCCGACATGCAGCGCTACGCCCAGCGCTTCCCCGATCCCAGCCAGATCCCCGCACCCCTGCGCCTGCAAGTGGCCGAACAGACGCTCACCAAAATGGTCACACAGCAGGCCCTGGCTGACCAGGCCCATCGCATGGGCATCGCCGTGCCCGACCAGCAGGTGCGCGACGCGGTATTCGCAATGACCGACTTCCAGGGGCCGGATGGCAAGTTCAACCGCAACCTCCTGCTGCAGGCGCTGGCCAGCCATAGCATGACCGAGGCGCATTTCCTGGACCTGATCCGGATGGACATCCGCCAGAACCAGCTTCTCAATACGGTCGCGGCCTCGGCGGCACCTTCGAAGCTGCTGACCGACCTGGTGTATAAATACGTCAACGAAAAGCGGCTGGCCGATGTGCTGGTGCTGCCGTTCATCGGCCAGCCCCTGCCGGGCGCACCGGTGGATGCGGTGCTGCGGCGCTATTATGACAATAATCCCGCGCACTACAGTTCGCCGGAATACCGCCATGTGAAGGTGGTGATCCTCTCGCCCGACAGCATCGGCCGCGGCCTGACGGTGTCGGATTCGGACATGCAAGCCTGGTTCACCCAGCACAAGGCGGAGTTCGTGGCACCCGAGAAGCGGTCGCTGCAGGTGATCACCACGGATACGGAGGCAGAAGCCGCGGCGCTGGCGGCGCAGTGGAAGGCGGGTGCGGACTGGGATGCGATGCAGGCGGCCGCGAAGGCAGCCCATGCGACGCCCGTGGCGCTGGACAACGCGACGCCGGACCAGATCCCCTCGCCTGACCTCGCCACCGCGGCCTTTGCCGCGGTGCCGGAGGCGGTGACCGGGCCGATCAAGCAGCCGCTGGGCTTTTATGTATTGCGCGTGGCCGCCGTAACGCCGGCCCGCAATCCCAGCTTCGAGTCGCTGCGGCCGGTGATCCGCGATCGGGTGGCGGCCGATAAGGCGCTCGATCTGATCGATGCGCGGGCGCAGAAGCTGCAGGATTTGTTCGCCGGCGGCGCGAAGATCGATGAGGTGCCGACTGATTTGGGCGCCACGGGCGCGGAGGGCACGCTGGATGCGCAGGGCAACACGCCGGAAGGCACACCCGCGCCGATCCCGGCTGCCCCGGATCTGCGCCAGCAGATTGTGGCGGCAGCGTTCGCGGCCAAGATTGGCGATCCGATCCAGCCGGCCGAGGGGCCGAACCACAGCTGGTACGCCGTTTCGGTGGACAAGATCATCGCACCGACGCGCAAGCCGTTCGATCACGTGCGCGACGAAGTGCTGCTGGATTGGCAGCGCGACCAGGTGCACCGGCATCAGGATGTGGAAGCCACGCGGCTGCTGCAGTTGGTCAAGGGCGGCCAGAGCCTGACGAATGCGGCATGGGGATCGGGCTTGCAGGTAACGCGCACGCCGCCGCTGGTGCGCAACAAGCCGCAGGCGGGGATGACGGCGCAGATGGTGCAGACGTTGTTCACCCTCGCGCCAGGGCAGGCGACGATGGCGGAGACGGAGAAGGGGTTTGTGGTCGCGCAATTGGTGCAGGTTGTGGCGCCGGATGCGAAGGCGGATCCATCGGGTCTGTCGCAGACCGAGGATGGGCTGAAGCAGGCGCTGCATGATGATTACGTGCAGATGTATGCGATAGCGCTGAAGGATGCGGCGCAGCCGACGATCAGGGCGGATGTGGTGGAGAACCTGATCACGCAGCAGCCGGGGCAGTAGAGGTGGCGAAACCCAAAAACGGCCGAAAGGCCCCAGACCCCGGCTTCGCCCTGCGATCCCCAACCGGGCCGGGTCGAAACAAATGGGGGTCTGGGGCCTCCAGGCCCCAGCGGGGGCCCCTCCTTCAAGCATGGGGGGCAGAGCCCCTGGCCTTCTCTTGACAGCCCGCCTCGCCTGGTGGCGCGGCGTCTCCGACCTGGAAACGCCCGTCGCCGCCTTCCTCAAGCTCGCTCACGGCCACCCCAACAGCTTCCTGCTGGAAAGCATCGAAGGCGGNNATCAACCGCCACGCCCGCGCCGCCCCCCACGCCTTCACCCCAGACAGCCGCCCCGCCCTGGCCAGTCTGCGCGCCCTGATCGCCGAAACACGCCTGGAGCTGCCCTCCGGCATGCCGCCCATGATCGGCGGCCTGGTGGGCTATCTTGGCTACGATATGGTGCGGCTGATGGAGAACCTGCCGAACGCGCCGGAAGATGACCTCGGCCTCCCCGAAGCCATCCTCCTGCGCCCCACCCTGTTCGCCGTGTTCGACAATGTGCGCGACGAACTGACCCTCGCGGCCCCAATCTACCCTACGCCCGGCATCGACCCGGACGACGCCTGGGACGACGCGCAATCCCGCCTGGCCGAGGCCCGCGCCGCGCTGGAACGCCCGCGGCCCTTCGCCGCCCCGCCCGTGGACCTGCCACCCCAGCCAGAACCGCGTGCCAATATGAGCCGGGAGGATTTCATGGCGCGTGTGGAGCGCGCCCGCGAATACATCGCGGCCGGCGACGCGTTCCAGATCGTGCCCAGCCAGCGCTTCTCCGCGCCCTTCGCGCTGCCACCCTTCGCCCTCTACCGCGCATTGCGGCGCATCAACCCCGCGCCGTTCCTGTTCTTCCTCGATTTCGGCGGGTTCTGCGTCGTCGGCAGCAGCCCGGAAATCCTGGTGCGGCTGCGTGACGGCAAAATCACCATCCGCCCGCTGGCCGGCACCCGCGGCCGTGGTGCCACCCCCGAAGAGGACCGCCAGCTGGAAGCCGAGCTCCTGGCCGACCCCAAGGAACGCGCCGAGCACCTGATGCTGGTCGATCTCGGCCGCAACGATGTGGGGCGGGTGGCGAAACTGGGCAGCGTGCACGTGACGCAGAGCTTCGCCATCGAGCGGTTCAGCCACGTGATGCACATCTCCTCCACCGTGGAAGGCCAGGTACGGCCCGATGCGGATGCGCTGGACGTGCTGAGCGCGGGCTTTCCCGCCGGCACATTGAGCGGCGCACCGAAGATCCGCGCCATGGAAATCATCGACACGCTGGAGCCGACGCGCCGCGGCATCTATGCCGGCTGCATCGGCTATTTCGCCCCGGATGGCACCATGGATACCTGCATCGGTCTGCGCACCGCCGTGGTGAAGGATGGCACGATGTATGTGCAGGCAGGCTGCGGCGTGGTGGCCGATAGCGTGGCCGAGCTGGAATACGAGGAGACGCGGCAGAAAAGCCGCGCGCTGTTCCGCGCCGCCGAGGAAGCGGTGCGCTTCGCCGCCGGGAGGCAGTAGGTTGGGGGCACGCTCAGCGCGGGTGCTCGCGCTTCTCGCACTCGTCGCGGCAGCGCCGGAGGGCCCGCAGCCGCTGACGATTGCCGTGGCCCCGGGCGGCCCGCACGAGGCCGTGGTGAAATTTCTGCTCAGACCCTACGCGGAGGCGACGGGCACGCCCCTGGGTCAGCCGGCCTGGGACGGCACGCTGGACGGGCTGAAGAAACTCGGCGCCGCCCACGGGTTCGATCTGGCGCTGCTGGATGGCCCAACGCTGGCGGCCCTGTGCCGCGCGCAAGTGGTGCAGAAACTGGATTGGGGAACGCTCGGGCGTGATCGTTTTTTCCCCGGGGCGGCCAGCGATTGCGGGGCGGGCGCGTATCTGGCCGCCACTGTGCTGGCCTGGGACCGCGACAAGCTGGCCGGCACGCCGGCCTGGGCGGATTTCTGGGATGTGACGCGCCACCCGGGGCGACGCGGCCTGCACCGCGGCGCGCGCGGCAACCTGGAAATCGCGCTGATGGCCGATGGCGTGGCGCCCGGCGATGTCTATCGCGTGCTGCGCTCCCCCCAGGGTGTGGACCGCGCCTTCCGCAAGCTCGATCAGCTCAAACCCTACATCATGTGGTGGGATCAGCCCGCGCAGCCGGCGCAGATGCTGGCCTCCGCCAAGGTGCTGATGACCTCCGCGCCCGCTTCCTCCCTGCCGGAGACGCAAGGGCCGAGCCCCGGGCATGTGGGCATACAATGGACCGGCAGCCTGAGCGAGGTGGAGGCTTGGGCGACGCCCAAGGATGCGCCGCATGCCGACGCGGCGCTGATGGCGATTGGCCTCGCGTGCGATCCCGCGCGCCAGGCGGAATTCGCGCGCGCGACCCGGCTGGGCCCGGCGACCAAGCCCGGCCTCTCGCTCCTGCCGGAGGCGGTGCGGGCGCGCAGCCCGAGCCTGCCCGCCAATCTGGGCGCTGGCCTGGCGATCGACGAGGGGTTCTGGCTCGACGCCGGCGCGAAGCTGGATGCGCGGTTTGCCGCCTGGATCGGCAAGTAGATGCGCGGCTTTGCCGCTGCCCTGTTGGGCGGCCCAAGCTGGACGGCGCCCAAGGATGGCACGCGCGCCGGCGGCCCGGGATGGACGGTGGTGCCGCTGGTGATCCTGGCGTTTGGGTTTGTGCTGACAACCCTGAGCGGGGTTGCCGTGATGAGCCAGGCAGACCTGATCGCGTTGGCGGTGACAACGATCCCGGCTTCGGCGCTTGCCGCGACGGCGTGCTTGGTGCTGGCCATCCCAGCGGTGCTGGGGGCGCCGCTATGGCTTTTCGTGCTGCCCGCATGGGTATGGCCGGTGGTGGCGGCTGGCTGGGCAGTGTTGCCGCGCTGGGCTGTGGCGGCGGCGGCACTGCCGGTGGTTGTGGTGGTGCTCGCGGGCAGTTGGGGGGCGCGGCCGGGCGGGCTGGCGGACATGGCGGCGGCCTCGGGCGCTTCGCCGTTTGTGGCGTTTCGGATGGGGGTGCTGGGGCCGGCCTGGGGTGGCCTGGTTTGGGCCTGGGTAGTGGGGTTTGCGTTATCGCTCCGTTTCTTCTGAGCCTCTTGCTTGCCGCCGACGGGGCCAGGCCATAGAAGCGGCTGGGTCATCCGCCCGGGATTTTCTGCCATGCGCTTCACCGTCGATCGGCTCGACCATATCGTTCTGACCTGCGACGAGGTGGAGATCACCGCCGCCTGGTATCAGCGTGTGCTGGGCATGGAGCGTGAGGATTACGGCGAGGAATCCCGCTGCGCGCTGAAATTCGGCGGCCAGAAGATCAATGTGCGCCCGGCCGGCGCGCTGGACTGGACGACCGGCCGGCAGGCACAGCCCGGCAGCCAGGATTTGTGTTTCATCACCGCCGTGGGCCCGGAGGACGTGGTGGGGCATTTGCATTCCTGCGGCGTGCTGATCGAGCAGGGCCCGGTGAAGCGTGCCGGCGCGCTGGGCGAAATCAGCAGCGTGTATTGCCGCGACCCCGACGGCAATCTGATCGAAATCGCCAGCTATCTTTCTTAAACAGATAAAAGTTCTTTGCTTCTTTCTTTCAAGTAAGAAGACTCTTACTCCTCCTGGTTCGCTGCCGATGCCGGCACGAAAGAAAGTTTAACCACAAAGGCACGAAGGCACGAAGGATTTCACGAAGAAGATGCTTTTTCTGAGTGATATGCGTCGTGCCTTCGTGGTTGGATTTCTTGTTTTTGGGGCTTCGGTTTGACGGGGATAGAGGCGTTTGATTTTGCGCTGCCGGCGGAGAGGATTGCGCAGCATCCGGTGAGCCCGCGGGATGCGGCGCGGTTGCTGCGGGTGGATGAAACCCTGAGTGAGCATCGCGTGGCGGATCTGCCGGACCTGCTGCGGGCGGGGGATCTGTTGGTGGCCAACGATACGCGGGTGATCCCGGCGCAGCTTTCGGCCATGCGGGGGGCGGCCCGCATTGGCATCACGCTGGACCGCCCGCTGGCGGATGGCACCTGGCATGCCCTGGCCCGCAACGCACGGCGGCTGCATGCGGGAGACCGGCTGGAATTTGCGGGTGCGGCGGATTTCACGGCGGAACTTGTCAGCCGCGATGAGGATGGCGGGGTGATCCTGCGGTTCGACCGCGAGGGGGGAGCGTTTTCCGAGGCGCTGCGTCAGGCCGGTGCGCTGGCGCTGCCGCCCTATATCGATCGGCCGGCGGGTCCAACGGAGGCCGATGCGCGCGACTATCAGACCGTGTTTGCCGAACATGATGGCGCAGTAGCGGCGCCGACGGCGGGGCTGCATTTCACGCCGGCATTGCTGCAGCGCCTTGCCGCGCGGGGCATCGGGCGGGTGACGCTGACGCTGCATGTGGGGGCGGGCACGTTCCTGCCCGTGCGGTCCGATACCGTGGAGGGCCATCGCATCCACGCCGAGGCGGGGGTGCTGACGCAGGATGCCGCCGATACGATCAATGCGGCGCGGGCGGCGGGCGGGCGCATCGTGGCGGTGGGGACGACCAGCCTGCGGCTACTGGAGACGGCCTGCGATGCGTCGGGCGTGGCGCATCCCTTCGCCGGCGAGACGGATATTTTCATCACGCCGGGCAGGGCGATCCGCGGCGCGGATATGCTGCTGACGAATTTTCACCTGCCCCGCTCGACGTTGTTCATGCTGGTATGCGCTTTTGCGGGGACCGACCGGATGCGGGCGGCGTATGCGCATGCGATCGCGGCAAAATTTCGTTTCTATTCCTACGGGGATGCCACGTTGCTGACGCGGGTTGATCCATGAGCGCGTTCGGCTGGGTGGCGCAGGCGCAGGACGGTGCCGCGCGCGCGGGCACGCTGCACACGGCGCACGGGGCTGTGAAAACGCCCACTTTCATGCCGGTGGGCACGGCCGGCACGGTGAAGGCGATGACGGCCGATGCGGTGCGCGCGACGGGTGCGGGAATCGTGCTCGGCAACACCTATCATCTGATGCTTCGGCCGGGGGCGGAGCGTGTGGCACGGCTGGGGGGCTTGCATCGATTTATGGACTGGCCGGGGCCGATCCTGACCGATTCAGGTGGTTTTCAAATTATGTCACTCGACAAACTGCGGGTGCTGGATGCGGATGGGGTGACGTTCCGGTCGCATCTGGACGGCAGCAAGTTCCGGCTGACGCCTGAACGTTCCATCGAAATCCAGGATCTTCTGGATTCGACGATCACCATGGTGCTGGACGAGTGTACCGCGTTCCCCGCGACCCACGCGCAGGCGGAGGCATCGATGCAGATGTCCATGCGCTGGGCCGCGCGCTGCCGCCGCGCGTTCCGCGACCGGCAGGGGTATGCGCTGTTCGGGATTGTGCAAGGCGGGGTCTACGCGGATTTAAGGCGGGCTTCGGCTGAGGCACTGGTTGCGACCGGGTTTGAGGGATATGCGATCGGCGGCCTCGCCGTGGGCGAGGGCCAGGCGGCGATGTTGCAGACGCTGGAGGCGACGATCCCGTTTTTGCCCGGCGACCGGCCGCGCTACCTCATGGGGGTTGGCACGCCGGATGATCTGGTGGGCGGCGTGCAGCGTGGCGTGGACATGTTCGATTGCGTGATGCCCACGCGGGCGGGCCGCACGGGGCGCGCGTTCACTTCAGTGGGCGTGCTGAACATGCGCAATGCGTGCCATGCGGAGGATTCCGGGCCGATCGACCCGGAATGCGCATGCCCGGCCTGTGCACGGCATAGCCGCGCCTACCTGCATCATTTGTTCAAGGCCCAGGAGATGCTGGGGCCGATGCTGCTGACGTGGCATAACCTGGTGTATTATCAGGCCCTGATGGGGGGGCTGCGGGCGGCGGTTGTGGATGGGCGGCTGGATGCGTTTGCGGGCGAGGTGAGGCGGGGGTGGGGCGGGGAAACCGTCGCGTAGGACCGCCTTTGCTGCCAGGGACAGGATGCGAGCGACGTGTGACCGGTGCGAGATGGGCTATTGGACTGAAGCTGCCACGTGCGCCCATCGCCGCGGATATTTACCGCGTCTGCTTATTGCCGACAGCCTGGTGCACCGCCAGAACCCGGCGTCCCGTCGCCGCATCTGCCGCCCCGGTCACGCAGGCCTGCAAGAAATGCCGCTGGAACGCCCTGAGCACCGTCGCCAGCGCGTCGTCCGCCGCACCGGTTGGCGCAACCTCATAGCCGATCCCGGCCAGCCCATCGCGCAGTCCAGCCATATCCGGTGGCCCATCCGGGTCTGGCCCCGGCCACAGGCCGATGCCAGCCTGCGCCAGCGCGCGCCAGTCGAACAGCTCGCCAGGATCCTGCTTGCGGTCAGGCGCTACATCGCTGTGGCCGACGACGTTGCGGGCGGGGATCGCATGACGCGAGAGGATGCCTTGGCAGAGTGCCCGCACGGCGGCCATCTGTGCGGGCGGAAACGGCCGGTAGCCCCATTCATGGCCGGGATTGACGATCTCTATCCCGATGGAGACATCGTTGCAGGCGCGCCGGCCGCGCCAATAGGAAATTCCGGCGTGGTACGCGCGGAGCGCTTCGGGGACCAGGCGCACCACGCTGCCATCTTCATCCACCACGTAATGCGACGACACTTTCGCCACCGGATCGCGCAGCCGCGCGATCGCCGCCGCCGCCGACTGCATCCCGGTATAGTGCAGGATCAGCATGTCGATAGCGGCGGGCCGCTCGTCGCAATTGGGGCTGGGCAGGTCCTGGATGATCACAGGCCGCGCTCGCGCTTGATGCGGTCCCAGGCGGCGTTGATGTTGGCTACCTTGTCGGTGGCCCTGGCGATGAATTCCGGGGGCACGCCTTTCGCGGCCAGGCCGTCCGGATGGTTGTCGCGCATGAGCTGCTTCCAGGCGGCGCGCACGGCCTCGTCGGACGCGGCGCGGGGGATGCCGAGCACCGCATAGGGATCCGGCGCGTCGCTGGCCTGCACGCGGCTGGTGCCGCCGCGGGCACGCTCCCAGGCCGCGCCGGAGAGGCCGAAGCCGCGGGCGCAGCGGGCGAGGAAATCGAGTTCCGTCTGGTTGACCGCGCCATCCGCGCGGGCAATGCCGAACAGTCCTGCAAGCACATCCTCCAGCACGCCGCGGTTATCGGCAAAACTGTCGCCGAGCTGGGTCGCGTAGGGTTCGAAGCTGTCTGACGCCTCACGTGCCTGGTCGAACAGGCGGCCCACCTCGCGGGCGTTTTCGGGAGGGACACGGAAATGGCGCTTGAAGGCGTCGATTTCGGCGCGGCTGACGGGGCCGTCGCATTTGGCGAGCTTGGCGGAGAGGGAGACGACGGCCATGGCGAAAAATTGCTCGCGCGGGGCGAACAGCGCGGCGATGCGGGCGGGGTGGAAGCGCGCGGCGTTGAGCAGGCCGCGCGCGCGGAAATTGGGTACGGCGCCCGTATCGGCGGCGTGGCCGAGGGCGGCGCCCATCACGGCGCCGACAGGGCCGCCCATGGCGAAGCCGGCCATGCCGCCCACCAATTTGCCCCAGTAGCTCATAAGGCCAGGAGGCTCTGCCCCCTGGACCGGGCACGGTCGGGGATCGCCAGGCGAAGCCGGGGTCCGGGGCCTTTCGGCCCCGTCATGCGCAGCACGCTCTCGCGTGTCGTGCGCAGCACGCTCTCGCCTGCCGTGCGCAGCACGCTCTCGCCTGACGTGCGCAGCACGCTCTCGCCTGACGGGGGCCAGGGGCAGAGCCCCTGGCCTTCCTTCCTTCCACTCGTCATCACTCCCCCA